>JBFWZL010000107.1:0-14507 GCA_050185455.1 Binatia bacterium
GCTGTCAAACTCTGCTTTTCGACTTTCATCAACTCTCTCAATTTCGCTTCGGTCAAATGTCGCTGGTATTGGCCCGATCCACAAATGATTTAGGAGAACTATATGCATATCTTGCACGTCCTCAAGAGTCGCTGGCATCCCGACCGCCGCGAGATCCGGCAATGGATTGGGAAGTCCTTTAATCCGGCCGTCTTCACGCGGCGCAGGATCAATGCCGAGCTCCGAGCGAAGGAGTATCTGCGCTATAGGCCCAGCGAGACGCAAGCGAGCTAGCCTCCCCGATGAACCAACAGCTCGGAGGCGAAGGCCGCCACTCGCTCGCCCTGGTGGTGACGTAACTCCTGAATGAGCGCTTGCCCGTGGGGATCGGTGACCTCGTCAAACTTCTTCCGCAAGGCGGCACTACTGGTCCGGGCATAAATCTGCGTTGTCGAGATATCGTCATGACCGAGAAACCGTTGGACATCCGCAATGTCCATGCCCAAGCCTAAGAGTTTCGTCGCCACGGTATGGCGTAACAGATGAGGATAGACCCGTTTACGAATACCCGCTGCTCGCGCCACCGTGCGGACCAGTTGGCCAATCCGCTGGCGCGTATAGACATATGGCATTGGTCCAGTTCCCCGTTGGCGACTCTGGAAGAGCGGGCCTGCGCGGCGCTGACCAATATGGACTTGCAGCAGTTGGGCAAGCTCCCGGCGCAGCGGCACCTCCCGGCGTTTGCCGCCTTTACCGGCCCGAATCACAACGAGTCGCTCGGCAAAGCTCACATCTTCTACTCGCAGCTGCACGAATTCCGACACCCGCGTGCCGGTCTCCAACAGACTCTGCATCATCAATCCGGTGTGGCCGCCTTGGACATAGGCGTGATCAATGAACCGCAGTTCCTCTTCCAGCGTGAGCCGATCAACTGTCTTGCGGGAACGCTTCGGTGGGGTGAGGCCCGCTTTCTGACGGGCTGCTTTGAAGACGGCTTTGCTCTGATAATAGTCCAGCTCTTCCCGGACCAGGAGCGCAGCAATCTTTCCCGACACCCGTTCGATATATCCCATAGCGACTTTGTCATTCCCACTTTAGACTACAAACTCGCTCTTCAGCATACTCCGTCGTACTCGGAAAGCGAGTCGCTCTTGCATCTTTCCGGTCCATGAGTTTACCTCTCTGGAGAGTCTGGAAAACCCTGTCACGACTGGCCGGAACCAGGGAGAGGAGGCCCCGATGCAGTTCAAGATTCAGCTTCACGTAGTCACTGAGGATGGTAAGACACAGCAAACGGAAGAGATCGCTGTGTTCGACAAATCCCATGAACAGCTCGCTGAACTCGGGCTGACAATTGGTGAGGCCAAGACGCTCTTGGCGCAACTCCAGCACCAGATCGTCGCGCAGCAGACAACGGCGTATGTTGAGGACCATCGCAACTGCAAGGACTGTGGCAAATCGTTACGGCGGAAAGGGTCCTATCCGATCCAATTTCGGACGCTGTTCGGCACGACCACCCTCAAGAGTCCCCGCTTGTACCAGTGTTCCTGCCAGCCGTCCGCAGCCACCACGATCAGCCCGTTGAAGACACTGCTGTCCGAACATACCGCGCCGGAGCTGCTCTATCTGGAAACCAAGTGGGCTGCGTTGATGGCCTATGGCCTGACGGCGGAATTGCTTAAAGATGTGTTGCCCGTGGATGCCACACTCAATGCCGAGACCATCCGCCAGCATCTGAAAACCGTGGTCCAACGGGATGAAGCCGAGTTGGGGGAGGAGCAATGTATGTATGTGGACAGTTGTCCGGCTGAGTGGGAGGCACTCCCACGCCCCGACGGTCCCATTACGGTCGGCATTGATGGCGGCTATGTCCGCGACTGGGAGAACGAGCAGACCAACTTTGAAGTGATCGTCGGGAAGTCCTTACCGCGCGATGCGCCTGATAAATACTTCGGCTTCGTGCAAAGCTACGATACCAAGCCTAAGCGCCGCTTATTCGAAGTGCTCAAAGGCCAAGGACTGCAGAACAATCAGCAAATCACCTTCTTATCGGACGGCGGCGATACCGTGCGGGAACTCCAACTCTATCTCAATCCCCACTCGGACCATCTACTTGACTGGTTCCACGTCACCATGCGGATCACCGTCTTGGGGCAGTACATCAAAGGGCTGAAGCATCATAATCCCGTCGAAGGGAAAAACATGGAAGAGACCTTGGAGCGGAGCAAGTGGTATCTGTGGCATGGCAATCTGTATGAAGCGTTGCTCAATATCAAGGATCTGGAATGGGATGCAGAAGTCTTGGAAAGCACGTATCCCAATCTCCGCAAGCTCCACAAAGCGCTTGTCGAGTTCCACGACTACATCGAAAACAACCGGGGCTTCATTCCCAACTACGGGGAACGGTGGCGCTATGGCGAGCGGATCTCGACCGGCTTTGTGGAATCGACGGTTAACGCGGTCGTCAGTAAACGGTTTGCCAAGAAACAGCAGATGCAATGGAGCAAACAAAGCGCGCATGACTTATTGCAAGCGCGAGTCCGGGTGTTGAACGACGAACTGCGGGCCAAGTTCGAGCAGTGGTATCCCGGCTTTGGGGGACCAGAATCCGAAGAGCTCAAACTGGCGGCTTAACTGCCCCACACTTTTTGATGCTCTCCTCTTTCAAAGCTTTAGGAGCAGAGAAGACGTTCCGACTATCTCATCTCCACTCCCTGGCTTGTATCTCGTAGATCGCAACCGGCGTGCCACTTCCTACAAAGACGATAACTCCTGAAGTTTCATTGCTTTCCATATTTTCGTTTCCTCTGTGCAGTCCCCGTTTTCTTGAACTCAGGTTGAAGCGTTTTTAACCTGAGCTGAAATCGTAGCGCGCGTGCTCAAGGTCGTTTCTATAGCCAAAATCCCTACAACCTCACGACCGTTTTCTGCTCCGCTCCTCTTTACAACAATAACATCGCCTCATGAGGCTGGTTCTTGTTTAGCTTGTGCTGCGGGAACCTGGCTCAGGTAGGTAAGGACTTCACGCTCCCGATCTTGCAGTTCACGCAGGACCGGCGCGGAGAGCGCGACGTACGCCTCCGACGTGTGAGTGCGTCGCGCCGATAGCAAGAATTACTTTATTTTCGTAATGGCCTCTTCAGCGCGTTCAAATTGTTCTTGCGTCTCAATCATCGAAAATCACCCCTACGATTCCACGTTGTACCATGTCGCGGGAGAGTTGGTAAACGCTGAGCCAGGATGTGAGTATTTCTCCACCAATCGCTTCGGTCGCCCAAAAGACGTCTGCTTCAAAAAGCAATCGTGCACGCTCATGCTCGAATACACATCGCTGTGTCGGGGGCAGGCGAGCAAAGTCCTGATCAAATCCTTCCTGCATCAACAGGAAAACATCCAAGTCTCTTGGGAATGGCTTATCGGTAGCAAAACTTCCCCAAATGAACATACGCTGTAGTTTTCCTGTTGCTCGCGCCAGAGTAATTATCTCTCGCAGCCGTTCGGCCAGCATCTGACGCCGTGGCGCACCGGTTAACAACCCCAGCTGCAAACTGAAGCGCGGCGTGAATATCTTCTTCTGTTAGCTGAGAATACGCAGCCAGAAGATCGGCTATCGAATCTCCGTCAGCGATGCTTCCGACAAGGACGCTGACTGGCACGTGAGTGCCTTTAATACAAAGAACTCCGTGATGAATGCCTGGATCAATGACAATACGCTCTCTCCAAGTTGTAGCAGTCATCATTTTCTCCTTCGAAGAAAATTATCCTCCCCTTTCCGCAAAAACTCATGCACCGCCTGGGGCGTGAATCCCCGCAGTCTTGCGGCTTCGCTTTGATCGCCTTTCGCCGTCTCCAAGGCGCGGAGGATCAATTGTTTGCGAGCGCTCGTAAGCGAAAGAATCCGGCCAGGCTGCTCCTCTTGGCCAATCAAGCCTACTGCATAAGGGTCACGGAAACCGGTGAAGGTCAGTAGTATTTTCATATTCACCAGTCCCTAATCCCCAACCCCCTTTTTCCCTACCGTCTATCGAACTGCGCCGCCAAGTGTTGCACTGCTAGCCGCACCATCGTCGGTCGTCCATGTGGACAGACAAAAGGAGAACGACAATCGAGCAGCGATTTGACGAGGGCTTTCATCGCTTCGACACTCATGATCTGTCCAGCTTTGACCGATTTTACTTTACAC
Source organism: Binatia bacterium (assembly GCA_050185455.1). GTDB lineage: Bacteria > Desulfobacterota > Binatia > Bin18 > Bin18 > SYOC01. Next base: position 4,163 of record JBFWZL010000107.1, read on the forward strand.
GCGACGCGCGCGGCAATGTCTTCCAGTTTCGTTTCAACAGAGTTGTCAGAGCGCCCTTCCGCCCGCGCCTGGGCAAGTTCGATAATCAGTTCCGGCGTATCAGCCGGACGGAAATACGGCGGTGTCGCCTGCACCTGATAGGTGCTGCCGCCGAAGGGACGAATGTCAAATCCTAATGTGGTCAAATACTCTTGTACTTCTTCAAGCGCTGCTCGCGCCGTTGGCGCCAAGTCAAAGGTGATGGGCAATAGCAGCGGCTGCGATTCGCCTTTGCGTCGATGCAGGGTTTCCAGCACCTGTTCATACACCACCCGCTCATGCGCGGCATGCTGATCGACTACCCATAACTCGCTTTCTACTTCGACGAGTACGAATAATTCATGGCTCTGACCGACAACGCGAAACTCAGCACCATCCGGACGCCGCCACAAGGTAGGTTGCACCTGGGTTTGTAAAGACGGCTGGGCTTGCGGAACTGGAGACACTGAAAGCACAGCCGGAGGTTTCGGCACCAGACGTAGAGGCGGATCACTGCGGTCCACGTCAACATTCGTTCTTCGCCGTGCGGGAAAATCACTAGGGTCAGGAATCGGTACATCCGGACTCAAGGCTCTGGAGACCACGGTCGCGGAAGCTTGCCCCGGTACGGCGGTCGGCAAAGACGCCGTCTTGAACAAGTTCGCTTGATCAAGGGTATGACGAACACTGTGTACCAGAACATGTAAGACTGTTCGTTCATCCTGGAACTTTATTTCTCGTTTGGTGGGATGCACGTTCACATCGACAGTATGCGGAGGAACTTCTAGAAAAATGACGCCGAGGGGAAACCGTCCTTGCGGTAACAACTCGCCATAGGCGCGACTCAAGGCGAACGCCAGCGGTTGACTCTTCACCAGTCGTTTGTTGACAAAGAAGTACTGCCCCGTGCGGGTATTGCGATGTCGGTCTGGAGGTCCAACGAGCCCGGATACGCTAACCCTGCTCTCTTCAGCGAGTTCTTCACCAACGGTCACAGAAATCAATCCCTGCGCCCATTCTTTTCCCAGCACTGCCTTCACCCGTCCAGCTAAGGTGTCGTGTGGCGTAGCGTCGAACACCAGCCGCTGATCCCACGCAAAGAGGAAACGAATGCGTGGTCGTGAGAGCGCTAAACCAACCAGTACTTCCTCAATCTGGTTGCTTTCAGAAGTCGGTGATTTCAAAAAAGCGCGCCGGGGCGGTGTGTTGAAAAAGAGTTGCCGCACGGTCACCGTCGTGCCAGGAGGAGCAGCGGCGGGTCTCATCTCCATTGGTGAGTCGCCAGCCATACGAATACGCACCCCTTCGACTGCGTCAGGTTCCCGTGTGAGCAGTTCCAGGTGAGCCACGGCCGCAATACTCGCCAAGCCTTCCCCACGAAATCCTAGTGTGGATAAGGCAAAGAGATCAACGCTGGTAGTGAGTTTACTGGTGGCATGCCGCTGTACCGCGAGTTGAGCGTCTTCAGGACTCATGCCTTCGCCGTCATCTTGCACGGTAATTTCCGTGACCCCGCCACCCGCGATGCGTACGCTGATATTGCGCGCTCCAGCATCGATAGAGTTTTCTACTAACTCTTTCACTACAGAAGCTGGACGTTCGATTACCTCGCCAGCGCGAATCTGGCCAATAGTTTGCGAATCAAGTAAATGGATGCGGCCCATAATAAAAACCGTAAACCGTAAGGCGTAAGGAGATGTTCTCCTTACGCCTTACCCCTCACGCCTTAGAATCTTGCACATTGCGAAACAGACCTAATTGCGCCGGGTCCTGCGACAACGCCGTACGCACGCCGCGCGCTCGTGTCCGCTTGGCTGGTCGGATGATGTTCACACCCCGCTCTTCCAAGTCCTTGAGGATCTCCTCCGCTCGTTCAGTCACTGTCTGCGGCAAGCCGGCTAATTTCGCCACATGAATGCCATACGAATCATCCGCCGCCCCGGCTACAACCTTGTAGAGAAAGATAACCTCGCCTTTCCACTCCCGCACGGCAAACGTTTGGTTTTCCACGCCCGGCAACAATTTTTGTAATTCAGTTAATTCATGAAAATGCGTGGCGAACAATGTCCGCGGTCTGGGTCCGTCGGCATCTACAAGGAATTCAATAATTGCACGAGCGATCGATAGTCCATCCGCCGTTGAAGTGCCGCGCCCGATTTCGTCTAATAGGAGGAGGCTGCGCGGCGTGGCGTAGTTAAGGATCTGCGCCGTTTCAATCATCTCCACGGCAAAGGTGCTTTCACCCAGCGCCAGGTTATCCGAGGCTCCAATGCGAGTAAAAATCCGATCGACAATACCAAGGCGCGCCGACTGAGCCGGGACAAAAGCTCCCATCTGCGCCAGCAGCACGATCAGCGCAGTCTGCCGTAAATACACGGATTTGCCGCTCATATTGGGCGCGGTAAGCAAGATCAACTGACGTGTATCCCGATCAAGCGCGACATCGTTCTCCACAAACGTATTTTGACCTAACAAGGCCTCGACAACAGGATGTCGGCTCCCGATGATTTGCAGGATCGGGTCTTCAGTCATTTCTGGGCGAACATACTGTTGTCGCACCGCCACCCAGGCAAAGCAGGACAACACATCGACCTGCGCAATTGCGGCAGCCATGGCCTGCACCACGCGCAGATGCTGCAACACCAAGACGCAGAGTTGGGCAAAAAGTTCTTGCTCCAACACAATCGCTCGTTCTTCGGCATGGAGGATTTGTTCTTCGTACTCCTTAAGTTCAGGAGTTACGAATCGCTCCGCGTTCGCGAGCGTCTGCTTACGGGTGTAATCCGTCGGCACTTTTGCCTTATGTGTATTCGAGACTTCAAGGTAATAGCCGAAGACGCGATTATAACCAATCTTCAATGACGAAATTCCGGTGCGCGTGGCTTCACGCGCTTGCAACTGCGCCAGCCATTGTTTCGCATCAGAGGCCATTGATCGTAGACGATCAAGTTCCTCGTGATGCCCTTGCGCGATCACCCCGCCATCGCGTCCATGCAGTGGTGGAATCTCGACGAGCGCTTGCTGTAACGTTGCTTGTAACGCGGACAAGTCAAGCGTCAATTGTCCTCGTTGCGCCACAAGCAACGGCGCACTTGCCCTATCTAGAGCCGTGGCTAACGCTGGAATCTGCGCCAAAGAATCGCGCAGAGCAGCCGCATCCTTGGGAGTCGCCACCCGCGCGCTAAAGCGGGCGGCTAACCGTTCAAGATCCCGCAACGGCGCGAGAGCGGAACGCAAGGCGTCCAGCATTGACGGGCGGCCCACCAATTCACCCACGGCATCATGCCGCGCGGCGATCTCGGACAGTGACAAAAGTGGGTTTTGCAGCCAACGTCGCAGTAATCGTCCCCCCATCGGGGTCAGGGTTTCATCGATAACATCGAGCAATGTTTTCCCACGAGAATCAGGATTCGCCGGACGGAACAACTCCAGGCTGCGCTCGACCACCGGACCAAGAATCATCGTTGTCCCGACATGGTAACGGCGCGGCAACGCAATGTGCGGCAGCGCGGTCTGCAAGTGGCCTTGTAAAAAGCGTAAGACCAGGGCGATAGCGCTGGTCCCCGCTTCTTCCAACTCCAAAGCGCGCGCAGAGTCCAGTCCGAAAAACGCTTTGATATAAGCTACACTATCATCATAGGCGGCATACCAGTCTTCCAAGGTGGTCATTACAACGTCAGAGCGGTCTTCACAATATGCGGCGAGCGCAGGAGCCCGCGCCAGGCTTTTCGTGGTGACGATTTCACTGACGGCAAGACGCTCAAGCGTTTCGACAAGTGTTTCCTCCCCTTCTTCCCAAAACGAAAACGCGCCAGTGTTCGGTTCCAAGAGCGCAACCCCCCACTGACTTTTTCCGCGAAACACTCCAAGCAGAGATGGACTACTCGCATCCGCATCATTCTCAATATAGGTTGACGGCGTCACGACACGCGTGACTTCGCGTTTGACCAGGCCTTTTGCGGTCTTGGGATCTTCAACTTGTTCGCAGATCGCCACCTTCTTCCCGGCTTTTACCAGGCGAGCGATATAGCCTTGCACGGCGTGGTACGGCACGCCGCACATCGGCACTTTACCGTCGCCGCCATCTCGGGCTGTCAACGTTAAATCAAGCAGCGCCGCCACCTGCGGCGCGTCATCCAAAAAGATTTCGTAGAAGTCACCAAGGCGGAAGAAAACGACCGCATCCGGATACTGCCGCTTGGTCGCAAGGTATTGTTCCATTAAGGGGGTAAGAGGCATGCACCACCTTTCAATGATAGACTTTTCGCCGCTAGCTTTCAGCTAACTCAGCGTTCCCATCAGCTTCTTCGCCTCCTGCTCCACGACGGTTCCTTTGAAAAAGTCCGGATTCATCCCCGTCCACATTTTAGTGGGATTGACGAAGACAAAATCGCGAAAGTCCTCGTCAGTAATGACCTTGTGCTCGACCAGCTCGTAAGCTTCTTCAAGCACCTCGGTCATATCCGGCACGTCCCAATGACCAATGTCCGAACTGAAGATCGCGCCGAGTCGCGCGCCAAAGGGATTCATCTTACTGTTAAACGCCGTGGCGTTGAGCGGGTCGTCGGCCTCGCAACCAAAGTAAAAATTCGGCACGAATAGATCTCTGATGTCTTCGGCTTTTTCAATGCCACACCGCGCCCAGTCATCCAGCCTGGTGGGATCTTCCTTCGTGCCGATGAGCGTGCCTTTGTCCTTGTGCAAATCTTCTAGCTTCCCTTGCACGATGGCATCGCCATAGCGCCGGTGGAGGTCAAACCATAACTCTTTGTTAAGATTGTCCGGTTTGTAATTTTCTAATCCTTGAGGGTTACGTTTTTTCCAGCGCGCTACTATACCGGCATACAAATCGGAAGCCCACCCTACCCCGGCTTCTAAAAACCCAACTTTCAAAGTCGGGAAACGGCGCGTGACGCCTCCCATTAGCATGGCTTTACAGATCAATTCACCAGCAGCAGCGAAATGGCCGGTATGATTGTACATATAGTTCGTCGTGGTGCGGCTGCCCCAGCCCATGCCGGGAGAGTGAAACGTCGGGGGAACTTTCAATTCAACGCACTTGGCCCATACAGGGTCATAGTCGTAGGCGCTGTCAATGCAGAAGTTATCGACCCAAAACGCGTACAGACCAACGCTCGCATCCTTACTCACAGCGGCGGGAATGGGTCGTTGGATATGCCCTGCCATCATAATGGCTTTTAGCCCGAGAGTATTGACAACGTACTCTAACTCTTCAATCGCTTCCTGCGGGGTATGCATAGGAATGCACGCCGCCGGCGTCATACGATCGGCATATTCCCGAAAGTACTCCGCGTAGAACATATTGCTAGCGCGACAAGCGGCGCGCCGTAATTCCTCATCCTCGATATGGGGAAAGGAGAGCCCAAGAGAAGGATACAAAACTGTGAAATCCAGGCCGATGTCATCCATCCGTTCATGAAGTAGTCTTGGCAGGACAGCGGTAGCCCGATCCAGCGTGTTTTTGGTCGGCAACGCCCACCAGGGGGAGCGAGTGGCGTGCTGGTTACGCCGTTCTTCAGGAGAGAGGCGATACCAATTGAAAAGCTTGCCCCAGGCGCCGGTATTCCGCGCATCGGAGAGATAGCGGTCCACCATCGTTTGACCGCCGACTTGCTTGAGGTAATCCAAGAAGCCCGGTTCGAATTCGATCATGTGGCCATCGGAGTCAACCACCGGATGATTGATGCGCGCCCGAACGGCGGCCGATTTGGATGTGAGGGTCGTTGCCATGGGAAGTCCTCCTTCTTTTCAGGACATTGCCTGAAAGCACGACAAGTATCAAGGAATTGACTGCTGACGGTGGCATTTCCCTATGGTCCCGCTCTACCTTGCACTCCTTTCGCAAAGGTGGTCAATTGTCCGAGATCTTACGCAAAGAAGGAAAGCACCATGATCGTTCTCAGTGAAGAACAGCAACAGATTATCTCCACTATCCGCCGCTTTGTCGAACGCGAAGTCAAACCCGTCGCCAGCGAGATGGAACATCGCGATGAATATCCGCACGCGCTTGTAGAACGTATGAAAGAACTCGGTCTGTTCGGCGCGATCATTCCGACCGAGTATGGCGGCATGGGCGTCTCCTTCACCACCTACGCCTTCATCATCGAAGAGATTTGTCGCGGCTGGATGAGCCTGAGCGGCATCATCAATTCGCATCTACTCTTTGCCCATATCATCGCGCTATTCGGCACCGAGGAACAAAAACGCAAATTTCTCCCAGCGATGGCGAAAGGCGAGAAACGCGGTGGGCTAGCGCTGACGGAGCCGCACGCCGGCAGCGATGTGCAAAATATTCGCGCCACCGCCACGAAAGACGGCGATATGTATCGACTGAATGGGGCAAAGATGTTCATCACTAACGGTCGTCATGGCAACACACTCTGCGTCGCCGCCAAGACGGACCCGATTGCAAAGCCCGCTTATACCGGCATTAGTCTGTTTATCGCGGAAAAGGGCGCGCCAGGACTCACGGTCAGCCGCGACATTAAAAAACTCGGCTACAAAGGACTCGATACCTGTGAAATTGCCTTTGAAGATTTTCCTACTCCCGCCGCTAGTATGATCGGCGGCCAGGAAGGCCAGGGCTTCAAGCAAGTCATGGGCGGGCTGGAAGTCGGACGGATCAACGTCGCGGCCCGCGCCGTCGGCGTAGCGCAAGCCGCGTTCGAGGAAGCGATCAAATACGCACAACAACGCGAAACCTTCGGCAAACCCATTGCCGAGCATCAAGCCATTCAGTTGAAACTCGCCGATATGGCGACGAAAATCGAAGCGTCACGCTTACTGGTATATCAGGCCGCAGTGAAGAAAGACAAAGGTGAACGCTGCGATCTTGAAGCCGGCATGGCGAAGCTATTCGCTTCGGAGTCGTGTCAAGAAATTTCACTCGAAGCCATGCGCATCCTGGGCGGCTACGGTTACACGCAAGAGTTCCCTGTAGAGCGGTTTTATCGCGACGCGCCGTTGATGATTATCGGAGAAGGCACGAGCGAAATTCAGAAACTGGTGATCGCACGGAATTTGTTGCAGAAGTATAAGATTTAATGCTCGTTACTGTACGAGTCATGATTCAACTACGAAGACCGACATCTACCTCTCGCCATGACACGCGAAAGCGATCACATAACACCATGGTCTTTTTTCGTCACTTTCGGCAGTGTAGCGTAATTGACCAAGGCGATATGCAATTCGTGAATAATGGCAAGCACGCGAGGATTCAACAATGTGGCCAGTTCGATTTCTCGCTCCGTCGCGTAGGAACTGTGCAGGTCAGGAGAAAGATAAGCAGGATGGCAGGCAAGTTCCGTGGCGCCTTCAGGCAATTCTCGTAAAATTTTTTCCAGATTCTCTACGCTGATCAATTCCGGATCTGGGTGTGGGCGCCACTCTTCATCATACCAATGCCCATAGAAGCCGCCATTATAGGAGACACTGCCCAAACTCCGCACAGGAAGGTTTCGCTTCATCGCCCATTCGACGAACAGCGGCGTAAGTTCTTTGCGCAAGTGGACATGGTGGTGAGAATCAATATGGGTAGGCGGATGTCCGAGCAACTCGCAGCAACGCTCATACTGCCGGTTCAGCTCAGTCTTGATTGCTGCAAGATCGAACAGATCGACCGTCGGACCATTGTTATCAGTCACGACAAAGTGCAATCCAACTCCAAGTCCTGGATGGGTTTTGGCAAGAGCTGCGGCGGCCTGCGCCATCGACATATCAACCATCAAACTTGTACTCAACACAATTCCACGCTCGTGTGCCGCAATAATGCCGCTGTTGACTCCTTGAGCGTACCCGAAGTCATCGGCATTGATGATAAGGTGCTTCGTCATAAATCTCCCCTCTAACCAACCCCAACGTCGGACAGCAACTTGCCAAGCAATTTTTCCGCCGCAAAATACTCATGTGCAATCTCCCGTGCGGACCGGGCGTGCGCACGATAATTGCTGTTGATAGCATCAAACGCAGCAATTGCCTCCTCCGTGGAAGAGAATCCAAACAACCCGTTGCCGGTTGGTACATATTTGCTAAAACCCGTCTCTTGGGTCACCACCGGTTTCCCGGCAGCAAGATAGCAGACGCTGCGATCGCTAAACCAGCCGCTTTTCGTGCGCGCCACTACATCTTTCGCCACCGTGAATTCGCCGCGTGAGTTAACGATATAATCCTGATATTGCTTCCTATCCTGCGACACCGCCAGCGGGTTCGTCAGAATCCAACCATTTCGCTGAAACATTTCCAGCTCGCTTTGGTTGTCGATTTCGACCCCTAATTCTAGCTCTTGAGAGATGCGTCGCGGCAGATCTGCAATCTCCAAGAAGTTGAAATGTTTTGACCAATGATAAGTTTCGCCCCGGAAATTCATATCCTTCCCCCGATTGTGCCACGTAGCGATTGTAGTAAAGCGCCGACAGGCGTCGTTAAACGGGGTCCGCCATAAATCAAGCACAACCGGGGGACGAGTTTTTTGCCAGTTGAAATGCGTCAATGGAATGGGACAATCAGGCTCTCCCAGATTTTCTCCATACGTTACCTGCGCGTCGTGTCCGCCGATAAAACGGCGCGCGGCTTCATCTTCCTGCTCCAGACGCACTTGGTAGAGAACCGGGTCGGTCTCTAAATAGATAAATTTTCCTTTGGGGTGATAGGTCAAGGTTTCCGGATGGCTGGCGCCACACAGGTTGATGACGCATCGCGCGTGCTCGAACAGCTCGCGCACGCGGGAGTCCGACATTCCGTACCACTGAGTAGTGAGACTATCTCGATACGCCCAGGCTTCGGCAAGTCCATAAGGTCGGAGCATTGCATTGATATAATGTAGACTGGAGACGCAATCGGCGGCGAGATCCTTTATCCGCGGATCGTAGGGAGCAACGCCGGTCTCCTCCACATAAAACACGGCAAACCCAAGCCGCTGGAGTCCGACGAGATGATGAAGTAGTTGCCAGGCAATGCCCGCGAGTGGAATTTGACCGAGCAGGCCGAGAACGAGGACGGAGTCTTTCGTCTTCACAAGTTTATGCTAGTCCAGCATCCCGCAATAATTTGGCCAGGACTTTTTCCGCGGCAAAATATTCGGCGGCCACTTCACGAGCTGCGCGGCAACTACTCTCGTAATCGCGCTCAATTGTTTCCACTGCCACAAGAATGTCTTCCATCGTTTGAAACCCGAACAATCCCTTGCCGGTAGGCAAAAATTTACTGAAACCAGTTTCCTGCGTAATCACCGGTCGTCCCGCCGCAAGATAACAAACACTGCGATCACTGAACCAACCGGTGCGCGGGCGCACATATTGGTCTCGCGCGACCGTGAATTCCGCGCGGGAGCGCTGAATGTAAGTTCGGTAGCGCTGGAAGTCTCTTGAAATATCCACCGAGTCAACTTGACGCCAACCATGCGAGCGAAGCAAGCGTTGGACCTCGTCTCCCACGCCGGTCGCTAGCTCGAATGGGACCTGGCGGCGTTGTGGAAGGTCGAGGAACTTTTCGAACTCGCGGTCTTTCGTCCAGTAGTACGTATCGCCATGATACGAAACGTCTTTTCCCTTGTTACTCCAGGTTGTGATGGTGGTATAGGCGGCGTCATCGGCTTGAAAGTCATGCGCCCATAGATCCATTACAACAGGTTGGCGCGTGGGCAACCAACGGAAGCGCTCTATCGGCACAGTGCAATCGGGAGCCCCCAAATTTTCACCGAAACTGAAGTGCGTGTCGTGCGCCGATAGCAACTTCACGACTCCGGCGTCCCCCTGTACAAGCTTCACTTGCGCAGCAAAAGGGTCGGACTCAACGTAAATTCGCCGACGGCAGCGTAGCTGCTCTTCGCGCATTTCTTGGGCTCCAGTGACGTTGAGAAACGCGTCGGCGTCACGGTAGAGTTGCAGAATCTGCTCTTCTGTCATGCCGTAGCACTGACCGCCCTCGTAATAACCACGAAAGGCCCAGCGATCACCAAGACCATACGCTTCGAGAATAGGCGCTATCGCCGCAATGTTTCCGCTGGCGTCAGGAGTCGTATTATTGATCCGGGGATCGTAGATCCACCGACCGGAATCCTCAACGTAACAAGGATCGTATCCCAGTCTACGCAGACCGATGAGGTAATGAAGAAACTGATACGTGACCCCGGCAAGGGGGTACCAAAATAAAATGCCGGAGACGATAATCTTCCCCTTCGGAGCGGCGGCAAGCGGTTCAGCAGCCATAATCAATTCCTTTGACATCGAGTCGGCGCATGAGTCGCGCCGGATTTCCGCCGACAATCGTATAGGGCTCGACGTTTTCCAGCACGACTGAACAGATCGGA
>JBFWZL010000108.1:0-14445 GCA_050185455.1 Binatia bacterium
CGAGAAAGAAAATCTTTCATCGTGGCGATAAACGGTTCCCGCGCGGAAATGAAAAATCCATGGCCGACATTGTCAAAAATTTTCAGCTCGGCTCCGGGAATTTCTCGGGCAATGATCTCGGAATTAGCTGCGGGAATCAGCAGGTCGTCGCGGCCAGTGACAACCTGGGTAGGGATTTTGATGTCTTTCAGATGCTTAAAAACCCGTAAGGTCATGGTTGCCTGATAATGACGTTCATAGGCAAAACGCGGGGTCGGATGCTTCAGAGTGCGCTGCAGATTTTCTTCCAGTTGCCCACGATGAGTTTGGATGAACTCATCTGAAAACGACAACTTCCAGCCTGCACGTCCTGCCTCTTCTGGCGTCATATCGGCACGACCTTGAAGCGCTTTTAATGATTCTGGTGGAGCCTGCACGGCGTTTCTGCCTCCTGGTGTAGTACAGCCGAGAATTAAGCTAGCGATCCGATCTTGGTAATGCGCGCCTAGCTCCTGAGCGATCATGCCGCCCATAGAGACGCCGAAGACATGAACTCGCGGGATATTGAGCTGGTCCAGCAAACCGGTCGCATCGCTGGCGAACATCGCCATGGTGTAGGGCTCGTCCGGCTTATCGGATAACCCCGTCCCCCGGTTGTCAAAAGTGATGACCTTATGTGTGTTCGTCATAGCCTGGATGAGTTCAGGATCCCAGGCGATAGACGGCTGTCCCAGGCCATTGACAAACAACAAGGGTTGTCCCTGACCGTAAACATCATAGTGTAGGTTGATTCCGTTAACATGCGCGTAGGGCATAGGGCCTCCTTTTGTGAGATACCGCTTGTGCGAGATGTTTTAGCAGTGACTTCCTGGGATTGCCAGGGAAAGACGATTTCGGGTAAATCTACACATATGACGAAGACTGCGGAAGCTCTTACTTATGAAGCGCCGGATTTACGACAAACGATCAAAGAATTATCGCGAGTGTCCACCGCCCGGTCGCTGTATCATGCTTTCGAATGTTGGTTGATCATTCTTCTGGCTGTGTACGTTAGTGCTATTCTGCTACCTTTGTCTTCTGGGTTCGTTGGAGTGGCGACGTATCTGGGAATTGGCGTAGTGATCGCCGCGCGGCAGCACGCGCTGATGGTGTTGGCTCACGAAGCGATTCATAAGCGGCTCTCGCGCTCGTTATGGATCAACGACTGGCTGGCGCGTCTGACGATGGCTTTTCCGGTGTTTATATCTTTATCGAAATGGCGATTCATTCATCTGTATCACCACCAAGCGCCTCATACTGCGGATGATCCTGATCGAGCGATCTACTCGCGTTATCCACTGGAACGGCGAAAATTCCTGCGCGTATTACTGCGTGACTTGAGTAGTCTGAACGTACTTACCACGTTGAAGTATTTTATGGATGTGCCGTTTGTGGCGCGAGCGTTTAATCGTCGCTTTCTTGGAGAAGACCGAGTGGCGCAGTACCGAAACGTCTCTGACATGCGCGCGTTCTGGATCTTTTGGGCAGTAGTGTGCGGGGGAGGGGTCTTGCTTGGAGGACTGCGGTTCGCGGTCTTCCTGCTGCTGTATTGGTTGATTCCATATTGTACTTTGACGCAAGTTTTTTTTCGTATCCGCGGGGCGATTGAGCACGGCAACGTGCCGGACCCGGGCAATCCCTATCGTCAAACTCGCACGTATTTTCTCAACTCTTTACTCGGGTTTTTCTTTGCCCCTAAACACGTCAATTACCACCTAGAGCACCATCTGTATCCATCTATTCCTTTTTATCATTTGCCCCGGGTGCATGCGGTGCTGCAACAGTGGGTCTATCCACAAGCGCATGGGTACTGCGAGCCTTTTGCCTTGAGTCTGAAAAAATTGATTCACTAAGAAGGGCGAGCAAGGCCCGCCCTTAATCTTTTACAGACTATACGCCCGTGTGGCATTGTCGCCGATGATGTTTTGTTGATCTGCTGGAGTCATCTTGGCGATGTTCTTTTTCAGAGTTTTCAGCGCTCCAGGGAAGCCGTCGAAGTAGGGAAAATCGCTCGACCAGAAGAATTTGTCCGAGCCCCAGCGTTCGCTTGCCGGTGGAATCATGCTTTCGTCCACATCCGCGCCCGCCCAAACTTGCCGCCGGAAGTATTCACTGGGCGGACGTTTACATGCCGTCATGAAACCGCTGTGTTCCCACTTGCTATCCATGCGTTCGATAAAGTGCGGCACCCAACCAGCGCCAACTTCGAGCACGAGTAATTTGAGTTGCGGGAACCGCTCTAACGTTCCGCCTTCGAAGAAGCTCACAAATGACGCTTGAATATCGAACCCAAGTGTAACCGACAAGAAATAGAATGGAGATCCTTTGAAGGTCGGATGTTGGTACCATTCACTCCCAAAATATCCGGGGCGCGCGATAACATGCAGCCCTACTGGAAGACCGAGATCCTGCGCCACTGCCCAGAACGGATCATAATATGTATCGCCGTAGGCTTTGCCATTCTCAGGGTGAGGCGTGAGCATTATGCCTTTAACGCCAAGTTTAGCGGCGCGTTGCAGCTCGACAACGGCTCGCTCAACATCCATTAAAGAAATATGAGCAACGGCGAACAACCGGTCCGGATAAGGACGGCAAAAGTCCGTGATCCAGTCATTGTAGACTCGACAATACGCTGTCGCCAGTTCAGGGTCCTTGACCTCACCTTCCCAGGTCAATCCAATCGTTGGGTAGAGCACGGAGGCGTCGATGCCTTCCTCATCCATCCATTTGATCCGAGCATGCGGGTCGTAGGCCCCCAGAGGACCGTCCTTGTAACTAAATTCGTTGGAGAAGGCCACCTCGCCTGATTGCCCGAAAGCGGCGGCTATGCCGAATCCACGGCTAAGTGGCGAGAAATGTCCCTCTACGATAACGGTCTCTACGCCCTCCTTATCACGCGCTAACCCCAAAGCGCGATCTTTAAACTTTGCCTCTAGATTGTTCTTCCACAGATCCGGTGGCTCCAAAACATGACCATCCGCATCGACTGATTTTCCGAGTTGCAGCATGAGCAATCCCTCCTTTCTCTCCTCAGCTCTTTGGGTTTTGTACAACTATATGTGGCGAAATACAAACGCTATAAAAACCGAACGAATGCATTCTTGTGGTCAACGAGGATAACCGTAGGCTGTAACGGTGCATCGGTCAGTTCGAACCCCATGATGATGATTTCTTCTCCGGCTTTGATCAGATGAGCCGCCGCGCCGTTCATACAGATCACCCCAGAATTTCTCTCTCCAACAATGAGATAGGTTTCTAGGCGTGCACCGGATGAATTACTCACCACCAATACTTTTTCACCCGGCCAGAAACCGACTTCCTCTATGAGCTTCTCGTCGACGGTGATGCTGCCGATATAACTCACGTTGGCTTCTGTCACAGTAGCGTTATGAATTTTTGAGCGTAATACCCACCGCATGGGTTTCCCTTTCTTCCCCCGCGATGCTTGGTTTATTCTTGCACTTCAAATCCGGCGTTTTCCACAAGTTTACGCGCCGCAAGCGCTTGCTGACCCGGCGTCGTGAGATACCCTTCAACAAAGATCGAATTGGCCGGATAGAGAGCCAGCCCGCCCCAATCCCCGAGATACAATTCGCGACCCGCCGCCATGCGCACCTCGCTGGAGGGATTGAGAAGGCGCATGAGGCTGAGGGTTTTCAGTCCTCTTGTCGGAGCGAAGTTACGCCGCTCACCCAATGGGGTTCCAGTTATGGGATAGAGAAAGTTGACAGGAATGGAGTCGATGCCTAACTCTCGCGTTGCGTACGCCAGATCGACAATGTCTTCATCGTTTTCTCCCATGCCAATAATGCCGCCAGAGCAAGTGGACAGGCCTGCGCGCTTCACATTTTGCACGGTCTCGACCCGATCATCATAGGTGTGTGTGGTGCAAATTTCCGGGTGAAATCGGCGACTGGTGTTGAGATTGTGATTCACCCAGCCTACGCCGGCTTCTTTGAGTTCTCGGGCTTGAGGTTCGCTCATTAACCCCAGCGATACGCAAATCTCTAGGTCTGGAAACTCCTGCTTGATCGTTTGCACAGCCTGGCTGAGCTGCGTGATGTCCCGCTCGCTTGGCCCGCGTCCACTCGTGACCATGCAGTAGCGGCGGGCGCCGGACTCTACCGCTTTACGCGCGCCGGCGAGCAGTTGGTCCGTGGGCAACAATCGATATTTGTTGATGGACGCGGTCGAGATGGCGGACTGTGAACAATAGTGGCAATCCTCGGGGCACAGGCCGCTGCGTGCGTTCTGGAGTAGACAAATTTTTACTTTCCTGCCGAAAAATCTCTCACGCACGGTGAGCGCCGCCTGCAACAGTTCGGGCAGGCGGTCATCCTCGCTCTGGAGTACGGCGCGCGCCTCTTCGCGAGACAGCGCGGCTCCAGAGAGCGATTTTTGCGCCAAGTAGGAAAAGTCATTCATGTCATGTCTCCTCAATTTCATTCATGCAGATGTTCATGCAAGAGTTTCGTAAGCTCTGCTCTCTATCTGAGCAAGGTGGTGAGATCAACCGCTTTGGAGAAGTGGTCCTGAAGGAGCGTACGGTCAGGCTCGACTTCGCCGCTCAATGCGAGAAAGGGTAGGGAGCCAAGACTGGGAATATCCGTCAGTTGGGCAAGAGTTTGGGCATTCGTCTGTACGGCGATATCTGTTGTTGGCGTAGGATGATTGAGAATATAACCAGTGACGGGAAGAGATAACGCCTGCGCGCAACGTAGGGTCAAGAGGGTATGGTTAAGCGCTCCCAGTTTAGAGCCTACGACTACCACAAGGGGCAAGTGAAGGTCACGCGCCAGGTCGGCAAAGGTATAGCGACCAGCCAGCGGCACAAGCAATCCGCCAGCTCCTTCGACGACCGTGAAATCATGTTTCCTGGCGATTTGTTCGAAGACTGCAAGAATCAGCCGCGGCTCTATGGTTACCCCCGCCAATTCCGCCGCTACACTCGGTGCTACAGGAGGGGCGAAACGATAAGGACAAATCTGATCAAGTGGCAAGGCTGCGCGCGCGAATGCAGCTAAGCGTGCGGCATCTTCTGGATAGAGCACCCCGTCTCGCATGGCGCAGCCAGTCTCGGCTGGCTTCAACACTCCTATGCGCTTGCCTCGAGCTGCGAAGGTTGCGGTTAAGCCACAGCCAATAACCGTTTTGCCTACGCCAGTATCAGTGCCAGTAATCAGGACGCCGTGCATGTGTTTTCGGTAACGGTGACGATGGCTGTATGCACCACGTCAAGGAGAAAGAGTAATTCTTCTAGGGAAATGCTGAGCGGAGGCATAAGCACGATGACATTTCCAAGCGGACGGATGATAACGCCGTGCTTACGGGCTTCTGTAATAACGCGGATGCTGATCTTTTCCGCCGTTGCGTAAGGAACCTTATGCTTAGGGTCGCGCATCAGTTCAATGCCGACCATCATGCCCCACTGGCGAATATCGGCTACATGCGCGAGCGGCGCAAAATCTGTGTGCAGTTTCTCGGTGAGCAGCCTGATCTTTGCCTCGAGTTTGTCGAGCACCTGGTCCTGCTCGAACACTTCCAGATTGGCCAAGGCCGCCGCGCAGGCGAGAGGATTTCCGGTGTACGTGTGCCCATGAAAGAAAGTCTTGAATTCTTCATAGGGCGCTAGAAAGGCCGAGAAAATTTCTTCGTTGGCCAACGTGGCGGCTAACGGGAGATATCCTCCGGTGATGCCTTTAGCGATGCAGAGCAAGTCTGGACGAATATCCGCGTGCTCGCATGCGAACATGCGACCAGTACGGCCAAAACCGGTGGCTACCTCATCACAGATCAGAAGGATGTCACACTCAGTTGTAATTTTCCTGAGCGCCTGAACATACGCCACTGGCTGCGCCCACATCCCTGCTGCTCCTTGCATAAGCGGTTCAACAATCACCGCTGCAATTTCCTCTCGGTGAGCGGATAGCACCGTGCGCGCTTCCTGCACAGCCGCAGTGAGAGCGTTTGCTTCACTCATGCCTTTGTAGAAACGAAAATAATGCGGAGGGGTCAGACGGAAGGCATCGGTAAGTACAGGACGATAGTAATGATGGAAAACCTCGGAATAACCCACGCCCATCGCACCTAGAGTATCGCCATGGTAGGCCTCCAAGAGCGAAGCAAACTTGACTTTATGAGCTGTCCCTTTGAGTTGCCAATACTGAAAGGCAAGTTTCAGAGCGATTTCAACCGCCGTTGCGCCAGCGTCGGAGTAAAAAACTCGCGTGAGTCCGGAGGGCGCGAGTTCGACGAGTTTTTTAGCTAAAAGAATAGACGGGATATTTGCTTGACCCAAAAGTGTTGCATGCGCGATATGGGAGAGTTGCGCGGCGATTGCGGCGTTAATGGTTGGGTGATTATGACCATGCACGTTACACCAGAGAGAGGATATGCCATCCAGATATTTGGCGCCGTGGACGTCGATAACATAATTGCCCTCTCCACTGGCGATAATAAGCGGATCTTCGGCCAACCAATCCTGCATTTGCGTGAACGGATGCCAGACGTAGGCGTGGTCCCACTCTTTTAGTTGGGCGTACGAAAAAGTCATGCGAGAATGCCAAGCTCCTTTCCCGCGGCGGCGAAGGCCGCCAACGCGCGCGTCAATTGTTCGTGGGAGTGCGTCGCCATGGGCGTCACCCGCAGCCGTGAAGTACCTTCTGGGACGGTTGGCGGACGGATGCCATGGGCAAAGACACCGCGCCGTAACAGCGCTTCCGCTAGCGCCATGGTGGGGCGCGCGTCGCCAATGATCACGGGAAGAATCGGTGATTGCGTTGGTCCGAGCTTGTACCCGAGTTTTTCCAAACCGTGCTGCAAAAAAGCGGCGTTGCGCCATAATTGCTGACGTCGTTCCGGCTCGTGGTCGACGAGATCAAGGGCGGCTAGTGCGGAAGCTGCGACCGCTGGCGGGATGCCTGTCGTATATATAAAACTTCGCGCCCGGTTAATGAGCCATGCGATCAACTCACGGCTGCCGGCAACATAGGCTCCGAACCCGCCCAGCGCTTTACCGAGCGTCCCCATGTGGATCTCCACTTCGTGGAGGAGTCCGAACTCTTCCACGATGCCAGCCCCATGTGCGCCAAACACGCCGGTTGCGTGCGCTTCATCAACCATCATCCACGCGTTATAGCGACGCGCTAAGGTGACAATATCAATGAGTGGGGCGACATCGCCATCCATGCTAAAAACTGAATCTGTGACAATAAGCCGCTGCCCTGACTGCGGGCATTCGGCTAATAACTGGGCAAGATGCGTCATGTCGCAATGGCGAAAGACGCGGACATGTGCTCGTGAGAGCCTACAGCCGTCGATAATGCTAGCGTGGTTGAGCGCGTCGCTCAAAATTGTATCGCCCGGACCCATAAGAGAGGAAATGATCCCGATGTTAGCGTGATAGCCTGAGGGGAAAACGAGCGCCGCCTCGGTTTTCTTGAACGCGGCAATTCGCTGTTCGAGTTCCTGCTGCAGCGTCATATTGCCGGAAATCAGACGTGAAGCGCCGGCTCCGCACCCATAGTGTTCAATTGCTTCCCGCGCCGCGTGTTTCAGCGCCGGATGGTTCGCAAGTCCCAAATAGTTATTGGACGAGAGGAGGAGTACCTCATGCCCATCCAGCGTGACAGTGCTGTCTTGCTCCCCGCTTATCGAGTGAAGCCGGCGGTACAGTCCGCTATGTTCAAGCTCCGCCAGCTTCGCAGTCAGAACAGTTTTTAGCATGTACTCGTTCTCATTTGCGATTACAATTGAACGTTAACAGTAATGAGAATAGACTCCGTCCAACATGCCCCAGAGCGCAGAGAGGGCTTGCTCACAAGCAGTCACAATCTCGTCGGTGTTTTCCGGAGTGAGGCGTTCTTGCAGAATCCGACGCGCGGTTTCGGC
Source organism: Binatia bacterium (assembly GCA_050185455.1). Taxonomy (GTDB): domain Bacteria; phylum Desulfobacterota; class Binatia; order Bin18; family Bin18; genus SYOC01. The sequence goes on from JBFWZL010000108.1 coordinate 7,909, forward strand.
ATGGAAGCGGTCAGCCTGTAAGTGCACTTGGAAAAAGGCTAAGCCACGCGGATCCTCTACGCCATAAAATTGCTTGAGTCCGGCAATCTTGGTTGCCGCTACCTCGGGAACCTGGGCTTCATAAGCGAGCAGCGCAGTGGTTCCGACCAGGTACGAGCGCTCTCGGGTGAGTGTCTGAAAAGTCTGCACTAAAGAAGTAGTCTCTGATAACGGGGTAGCGGAGAGGACATCCTCTCTCTGTACACCTAGCGCCTCAGCGAACCGCAGCCATAATTCCGGATGATTCTCCGCACCACGTTCTTCTTCAATCAGGTTTTCCAGTAAATGTTGCCGAATCGGCAAAGAGGGGCAGTTCGCGTGTACCGCGCTCACATAAGTAGGGAAGGCTTCGACGTGACGGTAGTACTGTTTACTGTATTCTTGCAAGGCGTGGAGAGACAGAGTGCCTTCGCTCCAGGCTTGGTAAAAGGGGTGCGTTAGCAGATGACGTTCCTGAATATGTTTATCCAGAGCAGCAAGCACACCAGCAGTAGTTTGATCCATTTTATAACCTCCTCATAAATTTTTGCTTTATCCGAGAGTCTACTTCACTCGGCGAAAGCAGAGTAGTTTCTCCCAGACCGACAATTCCGGTATCGGTTCCGAGCCGCAGGATCAATCCCTCCCAGTATTGGCTCCAATTTAGATGAAAACTACGGCCAGCAAGGCGCCAAGAAAGGGCGGCAAGCTGAACTGTTATGGAAACCCGCTGCAGCTTCTACCAGCACGGACGTAAGCGACGCTGATAGGGTGGTGGGCTGCGTTGCCATCCGGGACAACTTTCTATCCTCCGCTAAATATTGAGGAAAGGGAGAAAGATTGTGTATTTTCGTGGCCTAAGGACAATGATGTTGGCGGGGGTGCAAATCATAAAAGAATAGCTGTGATAGGAACTTAGAATAAGATCAGGGGTGGGGGTTCGCCCTGTTGAATATTTTCTTTTGAGCCTCGTCAAATCTTAGTATGAAGAGAGGAACAGAGCTTCCTTCTCCCTAAAAGATGCCCCCTGTTTTTCTCTTCTTGTCTCCTCCCTTCCTTGCCCTAGGCCGAAGAGACTCCCGCTCTTCGGCCTTCTCTTTCTAAGCTGAAAATTCAGTGCAGCGTGTGAGAATGCCCTTGCGCGAGCAGCTTTTCAAGTTTTTCTTTCACGATATTGGAATCAACAATAGGTTTGGCAATATAGTCATCACAGCCTGCGGCTAAGGCTTTTTCTTCGTCTCCGACCATCGCTTGGGCCGTGAGAGCAATAATAGGAAGGTTACGAATTGGGCCTTCCATGGCGCGAATACGTCGAGCTGTTTCCCAGCCATCTAAAACAGGCAACTTCAGGTCCAGAAACATCAAATCCGGCGGATTGGCGGCAATAATGGCGAGCGCTTCTTCGCCGTGGGTTGCTTCCAGAATGTCAAAATCACCGATTTTACGTAACCGATAGACAAGGATGTGTCTGTTATCCTCGTTATCTTCCACGACGAGGATTTTTTTACGACTCATGAGGTCCTCTCGCGTGATAAGCGGTTCACTTTCCTAAGATATCCCTATCATAGAGGAAGGCGAGTACAGCCGTCAAATTCGTTCATCTGTCGTTTTGGTGAATAACAGAAGTGCCCTCGCCGGGAATCGAACCCAGACCCCAGGTTCCGGAGACCTGTATGATATCCATTTCACCACGAGGGCTTCCGAAGCGACATACTCATAGCACCTCAACGATAGGGGGGCAACGGACTGGAGAGGAAGATTGTTTGCCTCTTCCCCTGGACTATCGGCTGGCATCGCCCTGTGGCAAGATAACACGTCTGAGGAGGAAGGTGATGCAGTGAATGCGGTTTCGGCTGTGAGAGTAACAAACCTACGTCGTCGGTATGGGGACCGAGCGGCGCTCGACGGTGTGAATTTTTCCGTTGCGCGCGGAGAAATTTTCGCTCTACTTGGTCCTAATGGTGGTGGAAAAACTACACTTTTTAAGATTCTCTCAACTCTCTTACCCGCAACGAGCGGAGAAGTTGAGATTTTAGGACAAAATTTAATCCAAAATCCTCATGCCGTACGATCTTGTCTCGGAGTTGTCTTTCAGCATCCTAGCCTTGATCCCAAGCTGACCGTTATGGAGAACCTTCAGCATCATGGGCATTTGTACGGGTTGCGTGGGAAAATGCTCCGCGAGCGGTCCGTGTTGATGCTAAAGCGTTTAGGTTTGGCGGATCGCGCCAACGACATTATTGAAACACTCTCGGGCGGCATGCAGCGCCGGGTAGAATTGGCAAAGGGTTTGCTCCATAAACCGGCGCTCTTGCTTTTAGACGAGCCCAGTACGGGTTTGGACCCGGGGGCGCGTCGGGATTTTAACGACTATCTACAGCAATTACGAAACCAAGAGGGAGTTACCATCATTCTCACCACACACATCATGGACGAGGCTGAACGGTGCGACCGAGTTGGCATTCTCCATCAAGGCAAGCTGGTGGCGCTGGATACGCCGGATGCGCTGAAAGCACAGGTCGGCGGAGATGTCGTGGCGATTCGCGCTGTTAATCTACCGGAGTTTCGCGAGAAACTTGTGGGCCGCTTTGGTTGTGATCCCACGGTGGTTGATGGGTCCTTGCGACTTGAACGGCCGCGCGGACATGAATTTGTGCGAGAAGTGGTGGAAGCATTTCCTGGGGAAGTCCAATCTATTACTTTTGGCCGACCCACCTTAGAAGATGTATTCATCCATCAAACCGGCCATCAATTTTGGGAAGAGGAAGCAAACGAGGGGCGCATGGCATGAGTGGATCTGTATTACCTATCCTAACTTTATGGAAACGTGAGATCGTCCGCTTTATCCGACAACGTAGCCGTGTGTTCAGTGCGTTAAGTACGCCGCTGGTATTCTGGCTGTTATTGGGAAGCGGCTTCCGCGCCTCGTTTCAACCTCCCGGCGCGCCGGAAGGCACGACCTATCTGGAATATCTATATCCTGGAATCATTGTCCTAGTTCTTTTGTTTACTGCTATTTTCGCCACGATTTCTGTGATCGAAGACCGTAGAGCCGGATTCCTTCAAGGCGTGTTAGTCGCCCCGGTGTCGCGCGCGAGTATTGTTATGGGGCAAGCGCTCGGCGGCTCCACGTTAGCTCTCTTGCAAGGAATTCTCTTTTTGTTGCTTGCTCCGGTTGCGGGGATTTCCCTCTCGCTGCCCGCTATTGTCAGTGTGATTGCGGTCATGACGCTGGTAGCGTTTGCGTTAACGAGCGTCGGTCTCACGATTGCGTGGCGAATGCAATCCATCCAAGGATTTCATGCCATCATGAATTTGATCTTGATGCCAATCTGGTTCCTATCCGGAGCTTTTTTCCCGGCGACTGGGCTGCCGGGTTGGCTCGCGTGGTTCATGCGTTTAAATCCTTTAACTTATGGTATGGCAGCCCTGCGGAACTGCTTTTATTGGGAGAATCCCGTCATAGTTGGACAGTTGCCTTCTCTGCTTCCTTCTCTCATTGTGACGGCCCTTTTTGCTGGTGGTTCATTTTTGCTGGCGACCGTAACCGCGCAGCGGAAGACGGAATAACCTAAGCGACCTTGGTCGCGGCTAGGTTTGTGGCTTGCGGTGCCAGAAGTCGCTTTGCTTTATCGATAACCAGGAGGCGCACATGTCGTACGCTAACGTAAATGGTGTAAAGCTCTACGTCGAAGAGACCGGGAGTGGGTATCCGATTGTCTTCGTGCACGAGTTCGCTGCGGACCATCGAGAGTGGGAAACCCAGGTGCGGTATTTTTCACGCAGCTATCGTTGCATCACATACGCCGCTCGTGGTTATCCACCTTCGGATGTTCCTGAAGACGAAGCTGCTTACAATTACATTCACTTTGCTGATGACATCGCCGCTATCATACATCATGCTAGAGTGTCTGAAGCTCACGTTGTAGGACTTAGCCAGGGGGCGTATGCGACGCTGATGTTCGGACTGCGGCATCCTCAGATGGCGAGTGCGCTCGTCGCCGCCGGTGTAGGGAGCGGCTCGGTCCGAGACCAGCGAGAAGAGTTCATGAAGCTCTGCGAAGCTAATGCGCAGCGGTTTCTGACCGAAGGGGCAAAAACCATGGCGCAGGAGTTAGGCGTTGGCGCTAGTCGTGTGCAGCTCTTAAACAAAGACCCGCGTGGATGGCAGGAATTCGTCGATCACCTGAACCAGCATTCCGCCAAGGGTTCGGCGCTGACGATGAAAAACTACCAGGGCAAGCGGCCGTCATTATATGATTTTGAAAAACAGTTTTCAGAGATGATCATTCCCACCCTGATTATTGTCGGTGATGAAGACGACGCCTGTCTTGAGCCCAGCGTTTTCCTGAAACGCACCATTCCGACTGCCGGGCTATTCATCCAGCCACGGACCGGTCATGCTATTAACCTCGAAGAACCAGCAGTGTTCAATCGTGAAGTGCAAGAGTTTCTAAGCGCCGTCGAACGTGGGAGTTGGGGCAAGCGCGATCCGCGAGCCGTAGTGAATATTAAAACCCAGCGCTGAGACGATAGGCGTCAACGATAAAGCCCTTATTTGAGGAGCCTTCCTGCATGAGACCTTATGTGATCTGCCACATGCTTACCTCGATTGACGGACGCATCAAAACGCGAGACTGGAACCTAAGGGGTTGCGTCAAAATAAGTTGAGCGAGTTTTCGGGGTATGTTTTAACCTGGCGATGCAAGATGCCATCGCCATTCAGTTGATCGAAACGAAGTATCGTTCGCTGTTGCCTCTGATGGATGAGCGGATGCGACGGCAATGGGCGGCGGCGGAGGCTGGGGCATACGGGTGGGGTGGGGTCGCGGCTGTCGCGCATGCCACTGGGCTGTCGCCAGCCACGATTCGCAAAGGGCAAGCCGAACTGGCCTGCCGCGCTCTGCCGCCAGGGGGCAGGATGGCAGGGCGGGTGCGGCGTCCTGGAGCGGGACGGAAACCCAAGACTGAGGAAGACCCAGAACTGGTGCAGGCGCTGGAGCATCTCGTGGATCCGATGACGCGAGGCGATCCGCAATCGCCGTTGCGGTGGACCTGCAAAAGCACCCGGACCTTGGCCCGGGAGTTGACCGCGCAGGGGCATGGGGTGAGCGAGAGTACCGTGCGGCGCTTGTTTACATGCCGCAGGCTACAGTTTGTAGGGCAACTGCAAAACGCGGGAGGGAAGCTCCCATCCCGACCGCAACGCGCAGTTCGAGCATATCAATGCGGTGGTGGAGGCGTTCCAAGAGCGCAGTCAACCCGTGATCTCGGTGGATACGAAAAAGAAAGAACTGGTGGGCGATTTTAAGAACGCTGGGCGAGAATGGCAGCCGCAAGGTGAACCAGAGGAAGTCCGCGTCCACGACTTCATGGATAAGACCTTGGGCAAAGCGATTCCCTATGGGGTGTACGACATTACCAAAAATCAGGGGTGGGTCAGTGTGGGGATTGATCATGACACGGCCCGATTCGCTGCCGAAGCGATTCGTCGCTGGTGGTGGAAAATGGGCAGCCCACGATATAAGCAGGCCCGAGAGCTGTTGATTATCGCCGATGGCGGTGGCAGCAATGGGAGCCGGTGTCGCCTGTGGAAAGTGGCCCTCCATGAACTGGCTACCGAGTTGGAGATGCCCATCCAGGTGTGTCACTTTCCCCCGGGGACAAGCAAGTGGAACAAAATTGAGCATCGGATGTTCTCTCACATCACCCAAAACTGGCGGGGCCGTCCCTTGGTGAGCCACGAAGTGATCGTGAATCTGATCGCGCACACGGCCACGCAGCAGGGCTTGCTCATCCAGGCGGAGTTGGACTCGGGCATGTATCCAACGGGTCTCAAGGTCAGCGATGAAGAATTGGCCTTGGTAAATCTCATTCCCGCTGGCTTCCATGGTGATTGGAACTACACCATTGCTCCAAAACGAAAGCAAAATTAGTCAACTCATTATGACGCGAGTCCTTAGTACTGAAGGCCGGGCTGAATATGAGCGTACGTCGGCAACTTACCGGGCTGAGGCGTGGGTATGTGGCCGCATCACAATGGAAGGGTACGCGCGTGGAGAGAAACCGGAACAGGCTCTCACCACGGAGATCATTTCCAAGACCGATTTTGTAGCGTCTCATACGCCATTGCTATTGATCCGAGCGGTAAGCTGCAGTGGCAAGCAAACGCTATCGATGGCGACCACATCATTGCCGTGCTGACGGAGTGCGTGTCAAACGACTACCTCGCCTTTCTGCGGGACAAGAACATCTCTTATATTTTCGGCGGGAAGGCGGAAATCGACTTGAGCGCAGTATTGGAGAAGTTGTCGGCAAAATTTAAGATCAAAACGCTCTCACTCGAAGGCGGTGTTAAGATCAACGGCGCCATGCTCGCCGCCGAGCTGATCGATGAAATCAGCTTGTTGTTCGCTCCTATTGCCGATGGTTCGGTTGGAACGCCAACGCTTTTCGATGTGGAACCAGCTCTTCCCCAAAAACCCGCTTCAAAATTACAGCTGTTGGCAGTTGAACAAC
>JBFWZL010000109.1:0-14440 GCA_050185455.1 Binatia bacterium
GTTTCGTGAGACCATTCCCTTGGCCAAGGAGAAGTTATTAGCCGCGTAGTGGATCGGACATTGGGGAGTCACCTGACAACGAAGATCAAATCTCCCTTTGTCAGATCAAGTCTTGACTTTTACAGATAGGCAGCAGCTTATCAATCCAGAAGGGATACCGTCCTTTGGTTTCCTCATCATACTCAAAGCGCATATCAATCTGCGCCCAGATGCCCCCAGTAAGCAGACGATCGAAGTCACGTACATAGTGATCGGGGATATGCACATACTTGTGACCGAAGTTCGTCACCTCGGCCCAATAGTGGGAATCGATGAGGCGGACCTTGGCCTTGTCGATGAAGGTATGCTTCCCCTCTTCTTTGACTTTGCTTTGGGCCTTCGTGCTCTCGTCAGGGCGGATGTAGTTGTCTGCCAGCGTATCGTTGACCACCTGCATTCCCATCTGAATGGCGATCTCGTCAGATGAGGCGCAGTATTTGCCGAGCAGGTACTCAAGCACAAACACGGGGACATTGGCCCCAACTTTGACTTTGCGGACAAGGTCTTTCCGCACGACCTTGCCGGCAAAAATGCGATTGACTTTGTCATCAAGCGTGTCTCGTGTTGGTCGGTACTCACTACTCATAGTCATATCCCTAGTTTGACCGGTATCACCCCAGACTGTTGGAAGACGGCATCGGTGGTCGGATCTTGAACGACAATACGGACGGACTCGCAGTCCTCACGCGTTAATAACAAACCAACCGTCGCTTCAGTGCCAGGCCGCAGCTGGATAATTCCGCTTGTGCGATCAAAATCCGCGTCGATCACCATGCCCGTCTGGCCCACAATCTCACTGCCCGCAAGCAGGACGACACGGACAGCCATGGTCCCTTCTGTGAAGAGATCTGCCGAAACGTTGACACGCACGCCAATCGCGCGATTGGTGATTTTCTCCGGCACATCGCGTAACTCCACCTGCTTACTAGCAGTGGCTTTAGCCGTCACTGTTGGCAGGCGCAAGCTCACTACTGGAATCACCAATTCCTGCAAACTAAAGCCGCCGTGATGGAAACTTAACCCTCCGCCAGCTTTGAAGATGCCAAGACCGGTAGGAAAGATAAAATCCAGGGTTGTGTCATAGCCAAGCTCTGCCCCAGGGACACGGACTGTGCCGGGAGGCGTGGAGCCACCGTGACCGATCCAACAGCGGCGGTGTATATCGAGTGTTTCATTGCCAGGGTTGTCGGTCTTCATGTCTTCGTCTTTACGGATCGCGAACTGATGCCCGTGATCTGCAGCTATGACAAAGTTCTCGATGCCGACACTCGCCAGTTTCCTCACCGCCCGTGCGAGGTTGCTAATGATCGTGTCCATCACTTGGCGTGCAAGCAGGTCACCATCGATCTCGCCAACAAAGTCAATCTCTTGCGAGCGAACGACAATCAGGGACGCCTCACCAATCGTTTTGGTCAGCTTCGCAGTTGACGTCCCCAGGAGTTTCCCTAACGTCAGTTCGACCACATCCGGCACTTTGGCCTTAAGGAATTTGAGCCGTTCATTAAGGCCTGGCATGATCGTGTCTTCAATGCTTACAGCCAGTTTTTCTTTATGCTCGACAACCGAGAAGCTCGCCGACGCTCCCGGTAGCAAGGCCGCCATGCCTACTGGGGTGATAGAAGGCAGTGCCGCGATCGCGGGGTGAACGGTGAGATCCTGGGCTCCGGACAGCTGTCTGGCGAGTTCGACGCCCATCTCATAGCGCATGGCATCGACAAAGAAGTAGCCAACTCGTCCGCCCATTGTCTTGACCACGTCGGGGTAAATCCGCGTCTGGTGCAACGCACCGGCAATAGTCCAGGCTGAGTCCCTGAAGGCCTTGGCGAAGCCCTCAGCTATACGTTTGAGCAGTTCCTCATGCTCGCGGCGCACCACGGCAAGGGCACGTTCGGTCTCCGGCTCGTCGTCCATCTTTGCTACCCAGGTTTCCAGATGCCGTTGTAAGGCATCCACCTGCCACCACCCGTTGTCGGCGGTATAGGCAGTCAGCCACTTGCTGGGGTCCGTATCCATTTTGCTCAACGCAGGTCGCACGCGATTGAGTTCACAACCAAGTTCGGCCATCAGTCGGCAGGCTTCCCACTGGGCCTGGCGGCTCACATCTCGGTCAACCCAGAAACTGCGGTTTTGTTCGGTCACGATGGTGAGAGCGTCGTCGTACTTTTTTGCACTGAGAAGCTCACCCGCATGACCGAGCAAACGGGCTTCCTCAAAGCGAAAGGTGTCAATATTACCCAGAGCAGCAGCGTCGATCTGCGCCTGCTTGAGATTCAGTGCATCCTCGATCTGATCGGCAAGGACAACGTAGCGGTCAGCGTATTGCCGACGCAGACCTTCCGCTATCTCGCGGATATGCTCTCCTTGTTCTTTGCTTGCAGGAGTAGGTACCATACTCAGCGATGTGGGAGGCTCGCATCTCAAGTCGGAGCAGAATTCGCTCACCAATACATACCGCAGTGTCTTGTCGCGGGCTTCGGAGATTGTTGTCGTTTCTGGCAATGAGAGGCCCAGGCGTACCTCGATTAGGGTGAACAGCTCGCCTACCGCTTCCTTTTCAACGATCGCCGCATCTTCCTGGTCATCAGCGAGCCATTGGCTCAACAATGCTTCACTCTGAGTTCCATCAAAGATCGTACGCAGCACAGAAGGAGGAGCGCTAGTCTCTCCCTGCTGCAAAAAGGAGACGATATCATGGTAGGTAATATTGTCGCGACGCAGAAGTTCATCTATCTGCCCATCAGTGTAGCGTTTACGCAAGATGTTGAGCGCCAAACGTTTGAGCTGAGGCTCGTAGCAGGTCCCGGCTTTTTCCAACTCCATAAGCACCGAGTTTTTGCGATCGCGTTCAACCTTCGGTATGTAGACGATAAGTGGGGAAGGATTGTCCTGGCAAACCAGCGGCTCGACAGCGACACGGATGGCAAAAAAAGATCCCTGGTAGCGTATGAAATAGACAGAAGAGTTGCCTACAGACACACGGAGGAGGGAATCGTTACTGACTTCTTCCGGATGTAATTCCTGCTCGAAGAAGGGCAGGAATTCTGCACGGGGGTCGTACAGAATAACGACCTTATGCTTCCTGAGCAGGTCGCCAATGTGTTGACAGAGATAATCATACAGCGCGTGCATGATAGGTTACCTATCTGAAATGTGAGTAAGGAGTGTCCCGTTTTTCTCCTCTCCCTTGAGGGGAGAGAGGACCGCAAACCGAGCGGCCTGGAAGAACTGTGGTAGTCTACGTCTTGCTGGAGTGTTTCTACAGAGAGAGAGTGGCGTTCCGTTCACCCTGAACGTAGCGCAGCGAAGTCGAAGGGCAAGAGCAGGAATTTTTTGCTCCCCTGCCAACTGTTCCTGACTCATTTTGGATTCCTATAGCCTTCACTTCCATAGGCAAGTGCGGATTGCTGTCGTCGTTGTCCCGCCCCACGTGTGGTGGATCTCTTCCCCTGGCTGCGTCGCGCTACTGACGCGGATGGCGCTTCCAACAGGCTTTTCAGTGCATCTTTGACAGCTGCAGACGTCCGTTCCTTGATCAGCGTGTTAACGGTAGTTTGATCTACCTTGCGCGGCTGCCACTTGCCGTTTGCATCTTCAATCCAGAATTCCTCTTCGAGCCCATGAGCAATAGCGAGACTACGATCCTTCGCGCATTTGGGAACGACACGCTCTGGCCAGAGATGCATAGCAAGGTGCGCCCAGTCATAGTCTCCAGCGACAAGCTTGTCCCAACAATCCTTGCACTCCTTCTGCCAGGCCCGATGCTGAGGCACCAACCGCCACAGCGGCGCGAAGTTGACGATGACACCGTCGTTGAGGTCAGGATTCCACAGCGACGCGATGCGTGCGACTTCCTCACGAAAAGTGCGGAGCTCTTCAACAAAAGCCTCTTGCTCGGCGATCTCCTTACGCTGACCGGCTGCTGGAGTTCCACCTGAGTTCTGCACGAGGGCTGTTAGTTTGCGTTCTTCGTGCTGGAGCTTGGGTGTAACATAGTCGTTGAGAACCGTGTAGAAGGTATCCTTGGTGAAGCGGTGGTAGTAGAGCCACACTGAGTAGCTCGCAGAGGGTACAGCAAGTTGCCAGTAGATAGGGGCTTTGCGGCGGCTCCTGCTATACCGTGTTAGATGGTGATCGAAGAACGTTCGCTGGAGAAAACTTCTCGGTTCCTTCTCACCTAGCACCGAAAAGAGACTCAAAATGGCATTCTCTCCCATTTCTCCCCAATGACCCTTGGCAACCTCTCGGAGACGCTCATTGAGATCTTTGCTATGACCGGGATCATCAACGAGAATTCCAGCTGCGTTCATTATTGCTGTTGGCCGACGGAGTGGTATCTCGTGAAATGGTTCTTCGTCAGCCACACTTAGGACTCTCTCTAACTGCCATACACCAATAGCTGTTCCAAAGTAGTAGTCTAATACTTCTGAGGCTACAGGCCTGAGCAAGATAACTTCGCTTTTGAGGCGCGCCGTAAGAATAGCGTAAGCCTGCTCAGTAGAAATGCCTTGCTCACGTGCAAGTTTTCGTAAAACGCCCCATGATCTTGGCGTAAGCTTGTCGACAGATGTATTCTCGGAATCGTCATCGTCAGAATCACCAAACGCTTCCTCTTCAAAGACGGAACGCCGCATAACCGTACCGACTTCATCGATGATCTCGGTCGCTTCATATTCAGTAAGCCCGTACGCATTTAGCACGAAAGTGTTGAGCCTCTCCCATCGGTTTACGACATTCAGCTCCGTGTCGATGATGCGTCTAGCGATTGACTGGAGCCAGCTCACCATATCCAAAGCTCGTTCTGGCTTAGGGAGGCCTCTGAAGTAAGCCGATGTAATATCTACTTGTTCTGCAAGCGTCCGTCTAATTCTCCAACACTCAACGGCAAGGCTCGCCGCCTCTACACTGGATTTACATGGGACTGGGGTAGCCTGCACAAGTCCTGCGCCGTAGGACTTTGATATCGAACCTGGATCTATGTCGGCAGCACCGGCTCCGATCGTTAATAGGTACTGGTACACCCGACTGTTGAGGACTGCCAAGGCCCAGGCTCCAGCATCTAAACTTTCGATAAGAAGAGACGGACCTTTCTGACCGAAGATACAACCTACTGGCAGCACTCTTGGTGCGAACTCAGTTGTTGTCCGTGGTGACCAAGTGACACCTGCTTGGAAGTACCTCTCTTTACTGCGAACATTTCGTGATGCACTCCCGTAGCGATCTTCATTAAACGCGCAGATCTCGATTCCATCTCTGCTCCACTTTGTCACAAGATGGATATCGCCAAAGAAGGGCGAATACCCACCGCCCTTTGCTAATGGCGCCCACGTAGAAACTGAAGCCGCGGAGACCTCCCACATCAGACGAATGAATGTGAAGTCATCCGATGTCTGCAGGCCGACCCGTGCCACTCCTAAGGTCCCTTCCGTCCGCGGATGACTAGTAAACAACCTCAGTATACGAGGGGAGACCCAATAGGCTAGTGCAAAGGCTGGTAGAGAGAGGAAACCATGCAGCTCACGTACAAAGAGCAATCTTCGGTTGATATCGTCAATCTGTAATCTTGTAAGTGTCCTGAGAGAAATTTCCTTCTCAAACGTTTTAATGGCACGGAGAAAGATACCGGCTGACGCGTCGGTTGAGAGCACATACGCAGCGACCTCAATTTTGGCGTTGTCCAGTACACCAATTCCTAGATCTGCTAGACCTGCGATGTGCCATTCACCGAGCAAGAAATCTCTACGCCAATTTTTTCCGAGAGGTAAGAAGAGACTCGTCCGTGGACCAACGCTACCAAGCCGACCATTAGCTGCAAGTTGTGTACTGCGTTCGATAAATGCACAGAACATATCCTTCCAGCTACGTGGATATCGACTCTCAATGTAGGGTCGCGCAACTAGACTAGCGTCACCAAACGGCGGATTCATCAGAACTACGTCATACCGCTCTCGGCTTAGGTCGATGAATGCGAACCCTCGTGCTGTATCTTCAGCAAACAAGCGTCGCTGATATACCTGTCCCTCATGCGCTGACTTGGCGTATATCGCAAGAGTGCTGAGCAGCTTTTCTTCAGCATACTGCCATCTCTCTTCATCCCCTTTACGAAACAGTTCTCCGCTCTCGCCGTAAATTTCCTGAATGGCCGTTTGGATCTCGTCCTCAATTTTGAGCAGTGACCCGGCCTCGCCAGCAAGTCCCATCTTCTCAAATACACGCTCAACGAGCTGTCCGAGTTTTCTATCGAGTGAGGTAATAAACTCTTGGCGCAATTCCTTTTCGCCAGGCATCGGCTCAGCAACAACGATGTTGGTCTTGGCAATAGGTGGCCGCTCACCGCGAGAGACATTGAAATCGTTGTAGGTGCGTTGCGCTCGCATCCACAAAGCGAGAGCAGCAATTTGTGCTGCGCGAGGATCGATATCGATTCCGTGAAGATTATGCCGTAGTGCCAATCCAGGAAGCGCACATCGGAGCCCACCGAGATCAGGATAATCATCTCGTAGCTTGCAGCCAGTCACTTGAGACCTTGGACTGGTTTCATCCTCCCACGCTTCCTCATAAATAGTGAGCAACAAATCGAAAGCATAAAGGAGGAAATGTCCCGACCCACAGGCTGGATCGAGAATCTTGAGATCACGAGGGTCTTTCTTCGGTCGGAATGGAATGTAGACTGTCTTCTTGAGTAACTCCTCCTGGCCCAGATTCTCGTCTGCACTTACGTCCTCTTCCGGAGGTTGCTCATCCTCAGCGAGAAAAACTTCACTCGGTCGCTGTACGAGGTAATCGCACTCATCGACTAACCGCGTCTTTCCCTGTCGCATCTCGTACCAGATGCGCCCAAGCGTATTATCGGTAAGGAACTCAACGACATAACGCGGAGTGAAGAATTGATTACGCACCGCAAGCTCGTAGCTGTTTTGTGGTGCTTTCGGTTTTCCCTTCTCATCATATCGGGCCTTCTCACGATCCGCATCGCTATTGAAATACTGATAAACCCAACCGATGGTCTCGTCTTCCTTCCAGACCTCGGCCAACTCCGATGCGTTGAGAATAGCAAGCAAGTCGAGCAACGCTTGGCGGCGCGGCCACAAAAGACTCGCCGGATCACGCCGGTCAAAGAGCACACGCACCTCGCGCCCAATCTCGTCAAAAATGCTCTCGATGTAGAGCCGATAGCCACGATCTGGGAGCTGCACGAGGCCAGGCGCTAAACCAGCGAATTCCTTGAAACCACTAGATTGCTCACCCCGCGAAATACACTCCTGCACTAACCCTCGTGCTTCCAACATCTTGAGTGCAACAAAACGATTCAGCGCCGTGAACGCTGCTTCTCGCAAATAGGCCCCTACAGCTTCTGCTTTCTGCTTACTGCCTTCTGCCCTCTGCTTACTGCCTTCTGCCCTCTGCAGGTGCTCGACCGCTGCCACTAACTTGGTCCGCAGCACTCGCTGCTCAGCATCAAGATGACTGCCCGGCTCGTTGGCAATCGTGCCATTGAGATGAATATCGAAGACCCCTTCGAGCTGCTCGGCGAACTCGCGTTCGAGCAGTGCGCGGGCATCTTGAGTAGCGCGTTGGATACGATTACGCGTCTCTTTGTCCATACGTCACCCAGACAACACACCGTGGACAGCTAGCCAGAACAAAGTGGAAAGCAACCATCTTACTCATTCGCGTCCTCAGTTATCGTTGTAGAAATATTCTCGGGTTCCTCAGCGGGCGGCAATGACAGGGCCTGATGCTTGAATAACGCGACGTAAGAAGAGTAGCAGAATATGCGATTGCGCTGTTGGCCAGTGGTTTCGCGTAAGATTTCAAGCGTTTCCAACTGTTGCATAAGTGTTGCAGCAGTTCCGTACGAGCATTCCAGATGTTGCTGCACATTACGAATGGACAGGAACGGATGTGCAAACAAATAGTCGAGCAACTTGAGCCCGTTTGTGGCACCAGCTACGTGTTGGCTGATAGTGTTACGGTGTTGTTCGCGGAGAGCAAGAATTGCTCTCGCTGTCTCTGTCGCTGCTTCGCTGACTTCATGCACGCCGCGGAGGAAGAATTTCAACCACCCTTCCCAATCGCCATCATTGCGAATGGCCATGAGACGGTCGTAGTACTGCGCACGGTGGGCTTTGAGATAATAACTCAGATACAGGAGAGGTCGTTGAAGAATCTGTCGTTCGCACAGCAAAAGTGCGATGAGAAGCCGACCAACCCGCCCATTCCCATCGAGAAATGGGTGAATAGTCTCAAACTGAGCATGGGCAAGCCCACAGTGGATCAACACCGGTAGGGATGAGCGATCATGAAGGAATTTCTCAAGGTTACCTAATGCCTCGTGCATCTCGTGGGGTGGAGGCGGGACAAATTCTGCGTTGCTGAGGGTGCAGCCAGTCGGGCCAATCCAATTCTGGGTACGACGAAACTCCCCTGGAGTTCGTTGGCCGCCTCGTACCTTATCCAAAAGTTTTTCGTGAATCTCGCGAATAAGCCGGAGACACAGAGGCAACTCATTGAGCCGTGCGAGGCCATAGTTCATCGCCTTGACGTAGTTGACGACTTCTTCAACGTCCTTCGGTCGGCCTTCACCTTTGTGATCCAGTTCGTATCCAAGTACGTCTTCAAGCGTGCTCTGCGTGCCTTCAATCTGGGAGCTTAATACCGCCTCGTGGTTGACGTACATAGCCACGAATAAATTTGGGTTTGGCAAAACAGTCGCCACCCCATCAAGACGCCCTACGGCACGGTCTGCATCCGAAAGAAGACGGAGGAGTTCTGCATCCATCTGAATCGCCGGCTCTGGTGGAAGAGGAGCAGGGATAAAAGCCTTGTAATCTCTCGGTTGCGTCACGTACTTTCCAGCTCTCACAAGACTCTCCGTTGGCCTCGCTATATTTCACTCGACTGAAGTAAAAGAGGCATTGTCGCGTTTTTATTTCAATAAATTCTCTTATTTTGAAATAAAATAGAGAAATTCTTCCTATATTTCAATAAATTGTTATTCATAGACAATGAGAAGAGAGGGTGTATCGCACGCTCTTCCGTATTGACGCCTCTTTTGCGCTTACTTTTGTTATTGTACGAGCACCTTCTTGCCAGCACCAATAAGCTCAAGGCAATGTTCTTTGAGCCCACTGAGAGCCAGGTCGAGCTGCTCTTCGGTCTCGATTCCCCCGGAAAAATAACTGGCTGCTGTGACTGGCACGACACGGTTGCCGTCAACCAGGCGCAGCATCTCCTCTACGGCCTTGTTCAACATTCCAGGGCAGGCGTGCCGGTCGGCCTGTAACAATGGAATGGGCTCAGGGCCTGCGCCATTGAGTTTCGCACGGCTTGCCAAAGGAGCTGCCACGCGTTGTTGCTGTTCGTCATTGAGTTGCTCCCACCCTGGAGTTGACCGTAGTTTTCCCAGTGCCTCCTCGTACACCGCAATCCGGGCCTGTAGCGCTTCGTCGTGTCGGCGCTGGTACTCCTGTTCAAGTGCTCGTGTGTATTCATCGATAACTGGTAGCTCGCGGAAAAAGGTCTCCTTCGCCATAAGATCAGAAAGTCGCTCGGCATGCTGACGGTCGCTGTCGGTCAGATCAGGCTCGTCCCGCAAGAATGACCAGATGGTATCAAGCGCCTTGCGTGCCCGTCCGAGGTCATGCAGCCGAGGCGGCGTCAAAACCTGGGCCAGCTCTGCCCCTCGCTTAATCGCTTCCTTCATTTCCTTATAGGCTGCGTTAAAGCTGAGAATGGCGTTGTCCTCTTTTCCCGCGCGGATCGAGCGCATCTGATCAAGAGCACTCCGCAACACTTCTGCCCCCGGTAAGTTGTGTTGGAGGAGCGTACTGTGGACTTCATGCAGCTCTTCGTCATGGCGATGGATCTCTTCACGGATCGCGGTGGCGACCACGCTCTGTTCCAGTTCAGCGATTTCACGGCCAAACACTTCCTTGAAAAACTGAGCAGCATCGACAAGGTGCGTGAACTCAAGGCCAACTTTCGGACGAAATGAGGCCTGGCGAAACAGGTTGTTGTTGGTAAAGGTATTGCGAGCGTCAAGAGAGAGTGCGGACTCAATCACTTGCCCTTTACTCGTCGCTTCGATCTTACCTGCGCGCACAAGCGCGATGACAAACAAGCGAACAACATCGAAATCCCAGCCGAAGGGTTCTTGGGCGAATTCATCGGTTAAATAGCGGCCGCTTGCTACTTCCCCGTAACTCGTGCGGTTCTCGATTCGCGCCAGCACCTCCGCCAGCGGCCCACTCTCCACGTTGAACACTGGTTTGCCGCCTTGATCCCGTACCAGATGAAGATCAGTGAACACGGCAGTCAGACCCCGCAAATTTTCTGTCGACATCAGGGTGTCGAGATCTTTTCTGCTCACTCGCGCCGCCGCTTCCGCGAACCGATCGAAGACCTCAGGCAGGGCCTGGGCGAGTACCTTCGCTGCCGCGCGGCTGATGTCACTGGCATTTTCTTCAGGACTGCGGTCATTGCCACGGAAAAAGATGGCTCCAGTGAGTAACGCCTGTTTGAGGAGGCGGCGGAGTTCGTCTTGGTGACGACGCTGACGCAACTTCTCTTCCGAGACGAGCGCTGTCTCATCCTTCGTCTGGGCACTGCGCTCCTTCCGTGAGAGGATTTCCTTGGAGCGGAACAATTCCACTGTCTCGCGGTCAATGGCCTCATCCAGGGACGCAACCCAGAAGATCGCTTTAGTCTCGGTCTGACTGCGCTTGCGGGCTTCTTCGACCTGAGCGGTATATTCTTTGCCGACTTCGGCAAGTGTCACGTACACCGGGATCTCTCCTTCGACCACCAGTCGCCCGCCCAAATACAAACCAGCTTTGAACATCTTCACGTCTAAGAAATTATGCGAGGGTTGGGGTTGCCACAATGCAGTGACAATCTCGGCATGCAAACGACTCACATCGCCAGGCTTGGGTACGAGGCCTGCACGTTGGCGCTCCCAGTCATCCTCCGCGGGCGTTGGGATACGGTAGCCATCATCGCCACGCCGGACCATGAGCGCTTTTTCCAGAGCGTCGAGCGCACCTTTCACCTCGACCAAACGAGAATCTGCATCTACAGCGGGATGGAGCGTAGCAGCGATGTTCTCCGGAGTACGATGAATACTGCGCACGTATTGGAGTAAGCAAATGGCTTTTGCGACCGACTGGGCCAGTGGATGATCCACCTTTTTGCCAATATCATCAATCTTGCCGCGAATCTCACTGGCGATATTGCCCGACACCAGATCGTACACTTGATCCACACGCGCAAGCATCCCGATCGGCTGGGAGGCCAGATCGACATCGGGGTGAATAAGCAGCTGTTGCGCAAGTTTAATGATAGTGCGGTTGGCACCGCCCACGTGCTTGCTCGCACCCCCTTGAGTGCGGAGGCCGGAAACCACCTGGATGATCAGATCGATCTGATACGGCAACAAAGGATAAAGATCGACAAAAGCCTCAGTCGACAACTCGGGTAACTTGATGTCAGCAGTGAGGCGGGTGTTATCGGTGAGGCGCCCGCGATGCTGGGAAAAGAGCGCGCGGAGGGTCTTCTCGGCGTCGGCATTCTTTGACAAGACTCGTTTGCTGGTGACCTCGGAGATGTCCGCTGGCTCCAGATGGACTTGGAGTGGGAAGCGGTCCATCAGGCGTGCCAGTTCAACCCGTTTATCTTCAAGGCCACCAACTAGCTCAGTGAGTTTTTCCTGTGAAGTGACGACGAGCCACATTTTCCCGCGGCCAATACGGCCAAGGTTCTGGACGACCGCCTGCAGGTCCAGCATCTTTTGCACATCACGGGCAACGAACTGCCCGACTTCATCCACTACAAAGAGCAAGGCTTTCCCAGGGCGACGCCGATGCATGAGTTCCATTGCGCGCTTGGCTAGATCACCTGGAGTGATGTCAGCTCGTTTCAGGGCAGACTCCCGCCAGCTATCTGCGCTAGGATACGTCGCGGAATCCAGCACGTGCATGACGCGGCTGGCCTGCTGCACAGCAATCGCAATCTTCCCCTTCTCGCTATCCCAGTCCTTGTTAAACAGCTCCTTGTATGTCGCCTTGAAGGCGTCAAGGCGACCTGCCTCTTCGAGAGTGATTTCCAACTCTGATAAGTCGAGATCTCGCGCATATCCCAGGCTTTGCAAAAAAAGCCGGTACATGATCTCGGTGATACTTTGGTTGCCAGTGCGGATCCCACGATCAGTAGACACATCAAAGATGACAGCTTCGGTAGGAATGTGTTCGCTGATGTTCTTGAGTAACACCTCTACTTTTTGGTCGCGAGCTCGCCTCCCCAAGACCTGTGCAGCGCCGGTATCAAGAATACGACGATTCTCTAGCGCAAGGCCGAGGTACTTGGCAAAGCTCGACTTCCCTGAGCCAAAGAAGCCTGAGACCCAGACACCAACGCCTTCGTGTGGCTTTTTCGGTGTTTCCCAGTAGCGGTCGAGGATTTCCGTCAGGTGGCCGCGAAGAGAGTCAGTAACGATGTACTCCGCCAGTTCCTCGTGAATAATCTGTTCGTCGACTTGGTCGACCTTAATGACCTCTTCGATACGACGGGAAATAGGATTCTCAAAGAGCGTGTTGATGGTCCTGGTACTCATCGCAATTCCCCTTAGAAGATTTTTGGTCGGTAGTTATGTTCGGCATCCAGCACGCCCATGAATCGCAGACCTGCAGCGCCATCAAGTTCGCCTGGGTAGAAAAGCACCGCTGGGACGTGCACCTTGCCTTTGAGCTGTTCGAGTAACGATGAGGTGCGGTAGACTGGAAACAATGCGCCAGCCCGGACGATGAAAACTATATCGTGTAATGGATCTGCATCTTCTGGAATCCGTGCGGCAACAAGGTCGTCGAGTGGGCGGTATTCACTCAGAATCTGATGGCTGGTCTCAATGGTTGATTCAATGCCTACGGACTTTTCTGCATCTACGAGTGCGGCAGGGCCAAGCCCTTCGTCCTCAAGCGCCTCTGCTAAACACTCGGCGAGAGAAATAGTCGTGACACGCTTCCCCGATTGCTCCAGGCGCGTGCGCAGCAGTGCAGTCTCGTGGCGCACGGCGAATTCCTCCTCTGGTGGATAGCGGAAGATGGCGTACGGCATATCGTGGTACACACTAATGCCTGCGCGTGGATCGGTCTGTCGCAGTAGCGGCTCAAGCTGCTCGGTGAGTCGTTCTTTCCAGTCTGTCATGCACTGATCTCCCGCACATAGTCTGCCGAAGAACCATACGGTAACTTCAGCTGGGCGAGGCTGCCGGCGACTTCATAATGGAGCTTACGAAACTGATGGAGGCGAAAGATTTCGCGCTCCACGTCTGCCGCGTCCATCAGATACATGTGCCATTCTTCTGATTCAATCAGACGCCGGGCATTGGGCTCGACGTCGGCCATGGCATGAAGCAGATACAGGAAGCTTTCATCTGGTAGATGAAAATTGCGAAACTCCTTTGTCGTTTTGCCGTGCAGAAGTCCAAAGTCCTCAGCGATTCTTAATAAACTGAGCGCGACGTCCTTTGTGGTGCGATAGGTCCAGGCCTTCTCTATCATCCCTCGTTGATGAAGAGATCTCAGGTAGGGTTGAACATCCTCGCCAGTCAGTCGATACGTGCCATCAACGAATCGGGGATATAGCCAGTGCAGCAAGAAGTCGCGCAGGAGAAACTCGTCCCGCGTTATGTGCCAGAGCAGAAGGGGTTTCCAGGCTTCACGGTTGCACCCCGCCTTTGCCAGTTCGACGAGGGGGCGGTCACGTCCAGCTGGGTCAAAACGGCGGCTCAGGACAAAGACAACATCACGAAGCCAATGCGAACTCCTCGCACTGACCGGGTTCTCACGCTTAATTCTTTGCAGATTTTCGTTCTTACTTTCGGGGAGGTTCCACGCGCAGAATGCCTCATAAGTCTCTTCGATTAGTGACCCCTTGATGATCGTGAACGACGAAACAACTGCGGATCGAGAGGCACCCACGCTCATAACTCTAACCGTGCATAGGGAATTGCAGGATTTCCAGGCTCACCGCGAGCAAATCCAGCAGCAAGCAGGGTAATGACGTCATCGTTAGGTGTATGCGTACCAGGCAGCGGGACAGCGCGGTTTTCAGCAGACCGGCGAAGTTTGCTTACGGCATCGAGCTGAGAGTGCGAGACAAGCGCAAACTGATCGAGGATCGTGAGGAGATCACTACCAGTCATAGTGGAAAGCTGCTCGAAGATCGGAGCCCATTTCTCTCTCTCATCAAGCCAATTCTGCCAGTGCTCTTCAAATTGATCTTCTATAGGGACGCTACAGCAAGATGTGGAGTTTGAGAGAAACCTGTATACTCCTGGAAGACTCACAGGAAGGAGGAGCACCTCCTCATGTTAAGTGACGAGGATTATCAGGAAGCCGTGCGGCGC
>JBFWZL010000110.1:0-14388 GCA_050185455.1 Binatia bacterium
CAGGCCAGACGTAAGCCCAGTGACAAGATATCTAGTCAGTCTCTTCCCCAGGCGAGAGAATCTGACAAGAACAGTCCTGTATTCTGTTGTCCAACTGAGAGAGGGAAAACGCATCTCCTACTCCATCATTCTGCTGTGAGAGTAAGGCTCCATCACGCGATAACTTTCTCTACAAAAAAATTACTGAGGTTTAGGAGAATACACACCAACCGACTTCCGAAGGGCTATGGCGCCGCCGGGCGGTGGTGATGCATTCCTTCATGGCTTTTTTCCTCACCAGGAGAGGCAAAACGGATTTCACTGGCCGTTAGCATGTCTCCTTCCCCAGTCGCATCCACGGCGACCCGGTCACCGATTTTCAGATCGGCGCTAGTGGTCGCCGCTTCTCCTTTGCGGTATTTCGTTCCTTTCGTGAGTAGCACTGAGATGGTTTTCCCTTCCCTGGGCTGGACCACCAAGTGCTGCGCGTCCAGGGTCGTCACCGTGCCCAGGATGTGCGGTTTCTCACCATGGGCGAACGCCAGCATGTGGAAGCCGAATATTGTCATCACCGCGAGTGTGTCGATCCGTTTCAACATATCTGTTCTCCTTTCGCTGTCTGTGGGTTAGTGATGTGATGGTGAGAAGGTTGCGGGACTATCGTCGCCTTGCAGAAATTTTTCTATGTCTTCTTCCTCCTCTCGCTCGTGAGGGCTTGTGGGATTTAGCTGCTTCATCTCCTCGATTTCTTGTTGACTGAGCTGCGGTAGGTGGCGAATAAAGTGGATCAGCTTCCAGCTATCCAGGTCCTCTTCCGGCGGACCGTCTCCCCAAGCGGGCATGCCGGTGAGGCGAATGCCATTGTGAATGATGTAGAATAACTCCCCATCCGAGAGGGACTGCGTGTCATCCTGGCGCATGTCAGGCGCCTTGGGGTACAGATTTTTCCCGATCTCAGTCTGGCCGCTGCCGTCGTTGGCGTGGCAGAGGGCGCAATGATCGGCAAAGTGCGCCCGCGCCTCCGCAAGCACCACTGGTGTCGCTTCCACTGGATTACGTATGTCCCGGTAGGCCTGGGGAGTCGCGAGGCGTCGCAGGAAACGCGCAGCTACGGCCTCGACCGCCAGGGGCTCATCTCGTGCACTGACTCCATGCCGGATCAAGGCAAAGACGCCAAGGCCTACGATCACGACTTCGATAAGGATAATCACGCCGCCAATTTTCAAGATGTTCTTCATCGGGAGTCTCCCATTGATGATATTCAACGCTCGGTCGGTGCGACTTTTTCCACGAGGATCTGGTTGGTCTTGGGGTAATAGATACCGGTGAGGTGGACCTTCTTCCCGTGAAGCGCTTCAGACGCCAGTTGGGCGCTGAGCGAGTTCGTGCTCCCCACGAGCGAATGCGAGTAGCCATCTCCCCGTCGCAGCAAAGGCAGATGTCCTTCTTGCTCGCAGCGTGCGCGGTTTTCTTGGCTGGGCGTAATGTCGCAGCGAAAGCAGATCAGCGTCCCTTCATACTTTACATTCAGTGACTTGGGTTCGGTCTGCATAACCGAGGGGGAATTCGGATCACCGCGAGCCGCAGTCAGCCACCAGAGAATCAGCAGAATGATGGCGAGAAGTTGTTTTGTATACATAAATCCCTCCCCAAGGGCTTCGCTGTGACGCTCTGCTTCTCTCCCTTGCTATTGACCCTCTTTTCCGCATTGCGTAGCCCATTGTGGTGTGTTCCCCTCGACCAACCTCGGCGCAAATTTTTTCAGCCTCTCCCGGTCTCCCACGATACTCACGACTGCCCTCCAGGGATTTAAATACTGCCGGGCAGCCTGCTGCAGCTCGGTTGGCGTGACACGATCCAGCACCGAAAGCAGGCGTTCCGGCGGCTCCTGCCCGGCGTGAAGCGCCTCATACCTGGCGATGAAACGAGAAAGATCTGGGAGGTTTTCCGTTGCAAAGTAGAACTCTGTCGCCGCCTGTTGTTTCGCGCGCGTCAATTCTGCTTCGGTGACCAGGGTAGCTGCGAGACACACCAGCTCACGCGCGGACTGCTCTAGAGCAGGTAAGACGTATTCATAGGGGACACTCATGGTCAGGAAGAACACCCCCGTTTTTCTGAAGGTTTCGAGCGTACCGCGCACCGTGTAGGTCCATCCACGCTGTTCTCGGAGCGTCTGGCCGAGACGGCTCTCGGGACCGTCAGCCAGGACATGAGTAAGGAGTTTTAGAGCAGGAGTATTCGGGTCAGTCGCCGAGGCGCCGACGAACGCCAGGCGAAGGCTGGCCTGGGTAAGCAGGCGATCTACGAGGATGACGGTCGTCGCGGTGTTGGCAAAAGTGGCAGGGGCATTCTCTCCCGCCTCTGTGGCCGACCAGTCGCCAAAATATTGCGTTGCCAGGGTGTCGAACTCAGCGAACGTGACATCGCCAGCAGCCGCCAAAATGGTGTCTCCAGGACGGTACGTTCGACGGTGAAATTGCGCGACATCCTTCTGAGTTATAGTCGTGAGGGACTCTGTCGCTTCCGACACCGAGCCGCCATACGGTCCATCGCCAAAGAGAGCACGGAATAACGAGGTTTGCGGAGCGTCTTCTCTTTTCTGCTTCAGTTCGGCCAGTCTTACCGTCCGCTCCCGCTCTACTGCGGTCTGCGGAAAGACAGGGTTCCGCACCGCCTCCGCCAGTATGGCGAGAGCCGACTCTAGATCTTGCTTCAGAATGGCCCAGTCAATAGTGGTGCTGTCAAAGCCCACATCCGTGACAACCTCTCCACCTAAGGCAGCGATCCGCTTAGCGATCTGATCACTCGACCATTGCCGAGTTCCCTCGGTGAGTAAGTGTGCGGTTAATGACGCCACGCCCTGTTTATCAATCGGTTCACTTGTTGTTCCATGCTTCACCAACAGCGTTACGGACACTGCAGGAACGTCAGTTTTCTCGACGACGAGCAAGGTCATACCATTGGGTAGGATTTTTTTCTTCCAGGTGTGAAAGGCATGGAGCGGTGCGGCCCAGCCAAGCCACAGCGTAAGACTCAACCCAATGATAATGAGACGAGTGCAGGTCATGGCGTTGCTCCTGTCTGTTCGCGCTCCTGCTCCTGGTGCGCCATCCCTGTCACGGCAAGGACACGGTTTCGTGGAGAAAAGTATCGGTCGACAACGCGTTGCACGTCCCCTGCCGTAACCGCCTGGATTTCGTCGACATAGCACTGCCCCTGTGGGAGCGCCTCAAGTAGCGCGTAGTGCGCCAGCCGCGTGGCGCGAGTACTCAGGCTGCGCTCAAGGTAGAAGTTCAAGAATAAATGTTTCTTGGCTTCTTCCAGTTCCCCCGCCCGGAGTCCGTCTTCCCGCAGATGCCACAGGACATCATCCACCGCTTCCCCTGTAAGTTGGAAATCAATGCGCGGTCCCAACGCCGCTTTGATGTAGAAAAGCCCGGGGTCGTGCGACAGGGGGTTGTATTCAATGCCGACATCCTCAGCGAGGTCATGTGTATACAAGAGCGCCGGAAGTCTGGCGTGATCGCTTCCAGCCAGCAACGCCGTCAGCACTTCCAGCGCCGCACGGTCTGGGTTGCTAAACGGTGGCGTGTGGTATGCAGCAACCAAGCGCGGGACGGCGCGTGGAGCCAAGAGCAGCCTGCGATCACCGCCCTGGGCCGGTTCAACAAACCGTGTCGACATGGGCCGCTCTCGCGCGGGAATCGCGGCAAAAAACTCTTGTATCATTGCCAACAGTTCCTGGCGTCGAACATCGCCGACCGCCACAAGCACGGCGTTAGTCGGCGTGTAGTACATCGTAAACTGTGCGCGCACATCATCGAGTGTGATCTGCGCCAGCGTCTCCGGCCAACCTGATGTGGGAAAGCGATACGGGTGGAGACGGTAGGCGGCATTATCCACCTCTTCGAGGAGGTTGCGCCAGGTGTCGCCTTCAACGAGCTGTTGACGTTCTCCGGCGACAATGGTTTTCTCATGCGCTAGATCTTCAGCGCTGGCCTGCAACGTGCTCATCCGCTCCGCCTCACCCGCAAGCGTTGCTTCCAGCTCGTCTCGGACAATGCTGGAACTGTAACACGTCGTGTCATGATCCGTAGTCGCGTATGCTCGCCCGTTTCGTTCAGCGACAGCTGTGCCCTCGGCATGCGAGGTCCCGCGTCCGTGAAAGGTGAGATGTTCTAGCACATGGCTGAGGCCTTGCTTCCCGGGCGGGTCGTTCCGTGCTCCCACGCGATAACATACCTCCAGCGCCACAAGTGGATGCCAGTGGTCCTCAACCACAATCACGGTTAACCCATTATCAAGCGTATGTTTGGTTACGCCTGTATCCAACGCAGCCCAGGCGGCTATGTTCCCGAAGAAGAGGACAAGTGTTCCTGCCAGAAACGCTCTGTGTATGTTTCTACAGGGCAATCCACAGACGTTTGTCTTTCCCCTCTGCTTCATAATGCTTTCCACAGTCACTCCGTCCACGCGATCTTCCTCCTCTCACCCCTTGATCCCGTCGCGCCGGAGTTCCTCGCGGCTCGCCAGGCGCGCCACCGTGCCCTTGGGGTGCCGGTACCAACCCGGATCACGGTCATAGCGTTCGAGGCGCTCACGCACCTTAAGCACCGTGAGTAGTCCGCCCATGGTGATGTAGTCGAACGGCCCTGGACCGCCGCGCATGGGGATACTGTTCGGCGGCGCCTTGAGGTGGCCACTCGCGATATGAATGCCGTGCTCGGCCATACCGTCATTGCCCATGGTCATATAGTCAGGCAGCAGATTTTGGATCTTTGCATCCAGTTCGCCTGGCTTAACGCCGATCATGTTGGGAAACTTGTCGCCCATTTGGTTCATGACGTGATGAGTCATGTGGCAGTGCATCGCCCAATCGCCGGGCTCGTCGGCGACAAACTCGATAGTCCGCGACTGCCCGACGGCGACCAGCACCGAGGTCTCGATCTGTTGGGCGGATTGCGGAATTTGTCCGCCGTCGGTCTCGACGACACGGAATTGATATCCATGGAGATGGATGGGGTGATGGCTCATCGCGCCGAGGTTCGCGATGCGGATGCGCACACGCTCGCCGAGTCGCGCCACCATCGGTTCACCGGCTGGGAAGACCTTGGCGTTGAAGGTAAAGATATTGAAATCAGTCATCTCGTTCGGGTTCGGGCGCGACGTCCCGACATCAA
The DNA here is from genome assembly GCA_050185455.1 of Binatia bacterium. Lineage (GTDB taxonomy): Bacteria > Desulfobacterota > Binatia > Bin18 > Bin18 > SYOC01. The sequence goes on from JBFWZL010000110.1 coordinate 5,160, forward strand.
TCCGCCACTCGCTCAACATAAACGCAAAGTCGCGGTCTGGCCGCTCTTCCTTTGGCAGTCGCGGGTGAATGATGAAGAGACCGATCGTGCCGAGCGCCATCTGGGTCATCTCGTCATGGTGTGAGTGATACATGAACGTCCCGTGCTGACGGAGCGTGAACTCGTAGCGGAACGTTTCGCCTGGTTGGATGAGACGCTGGGTGAGGCCGCCAACCCCGTCCATGCCGTTCGGCAGCAGCAGTCCGTGCCAGTGGACGCTTGTGCTGCTCGGGAGGTTGTTCGTCACGTAGATGCGCACGCGATCGCCTTCGACCACCTCGATGGTTGGACCGTGAACGCAGCCATTATAACCCCAGCACCGCGCTTTGAGCCCAGACGCGAACTCGTGCTCCACCTCTTCGGCGACGAGATGGTGCACCTTCACGCCGTCCACGATCTTCCACGGCAGAGAGACGTTGTTGGGCGTGACTACCGGAGTGTAGTCTTTGCCTGGCTCGCCGGGCGGCAGGGTTGGCTTAGGGTCGATACGTTCAAGCAAGGGCTTGTTCCGCTCCGCCGTTGCGCTGGTCTCGTGTGACCGCTCAGGCTCGTGGGTGTGGCTGCTCTCGGCGGCGTGAACATTGCGAAGCAGGACCGCGCTGCCGCCGAGCGCCGCGATTCCGGCAAGAAACCTCCGGCGGTCGATTGGCGAAGTAGTGTCAATGGTCTTTTGTGTGGTTCGGGTTTTCATTGTCTTTGTCCCATCACTGGAGAGTTGAGAACGGGAAGCGCGGCAACTGTTCGAGGACAGGAGTGACAGGAGCCGGCTCTGTCGGCGGTAAGCGCCCAGCAAGAATAAGCGCGAGATCGGCGCGCGTCATCCAGTACTCCTGCAGCGTGTCGATGTAGCGCACGGCCGTCTCAATCTGTTGTTCCTTTGCCCGTAGGAGCTCCAGCGGTCCGATCTGCATGGCGTTATATTGGAGCTGCGTCTCTTGTACGATGCGGTTGCGTACCGGCAGCAACACATCATGGTAATGGAGCGCACGGTCGCGGTAGCCGTCGAGTCGGTCGCGCGTGGTCCGTGTGACCGCGCGGATGCGCACTGCTAGCGCGTGATGTAATTCGCGCGCCTGGCGGAGTTCGGCTTGCGCTCGTGCGATCCGCGCCTGGCCGCGATCGAAAAAGGGGAGGGGCAGGATGAACGTCGGCCCGGGTTCCCATTCGGATCCGTCACGTTCACCCTTGCCGCCGACAATTACCTCTGGAAAAAGTCCGCTTGTGCGGTCGAGCCCCACATTCTCCGCGGCGGCTACGATAAGTTGTTCCGTCGCCGCAAGGTCGAGGCTGCGTTCGATGGCCCGAGACTCCAGGCGCGCCGAGTCCAGCGGTTCGCGCGGTGGCTCGGGCAGACGCACAGGCGCCACTGTCCAGGCTTGCGTTTCCTCTCCCCACAGACCCATGAGCGTGTTCAGCTGCTCGTGGCTCTCGCGCACGGCAATCTCGGCGCGGCGGAGGTCGAGCTTCGCTTCCTCGGCAAGTGCATGCTCGGAAGCAAGATCAAGTTCTCTGATATTACCGGCCTCGCGCATCCGCTGCGCGAGTTCGAACGAGGCGGCGGTGGAGGCGGCTACCTGACGGCGCATCTCCACCATCTGCTCGTTCGCCTGATGTCGGTAAAAAGCCGTCCGTGTGCGCCAGGCAAAATCAAGGACCTCAGCCGCGACGCGGAGCTTCGTCTCCTCGAACCTCGCTGCGGCTACCCGCTTCCGCAGCGGTGTGTAGAGGAGGTCGATAAAGTCCATGGCCACACCGAAACTGAGATCGACTATGCCGCCGCCGACCGGAAATCCCGTGGTGACGTCAGCCACCGGGTTGTGCAGCAGGCTTGCCTGCACCAGATCCGCCTGCGCGATCCCTAGTCGCGCATACAACGCCTGTAACTCTTGGTTATTCAGAAGGGTGAGGTGCACCGCGTCATCTTCGCTGAGACCATCCTGCAACCGTGCTCTGATCGCCTCCAGAGCTGGCGGCGTTTCCTCAGTGTTCGGGATGCGAGTAATTTCCTGTCCGATCCGTTCGGTAACAAGCTGCGAAACCTCAGGAAATCCGGCATAGGGGTCCACGGCAACTGCCGCACAACCGCCGAGTCCAGTCGTAAGCATCACGATGCAGAAAAAGGCCAAGCGCTTCATCGGTGACCTCCGTGCATCGCGCCATGTCCCGAATGGGAGGGGTGCGTGGGCGTTTCCTTCGCTGGGGTCGGTAGGATGCTTTCTTCACTGAAGGCTTGCGATGGCGGCGATGGCGGCGCTTCCGGAGCGGCAGGATTGGCAGGGTGATTCGCTGGCAGTGGCGCTGGCGCGTAGGCGGTCGCACAGCCGCTGACGACTACAGTGGCGAACAAGACATAGAGGAAACCGCCCTTGTGGAGCATGGTATGAATTCCTTTGTGAAACTCATACACTCGCGAAAGACACTGCGAGTGTATGAGACCCTGCGTATGAAGCAGAAAATAAAAGAAGAGCGCAACGTAGCCAGGCTCTGACAACAGAGCGCTACGCCAGGTTCTGGACAACGATGGGAAGTGGATTAGAGTCGAAGAACAGACAGTGAGAGGTAGCGCGCAGGTGGCGAGAGGCGCCTTTCGGCATTACGACGCAAAGCTAGTGGTAAGGCGTTCTGGGTGGAGGGTAGATAGGCAAAGAACCAAACGAAAGAGGAAGCAACCCCTGCAACAGAAAAAGCGTCACTCCCGGAAGACGGCGAGGTGAGGAAGAAATGACTACCACAGTCTGAGCACTGGTCGCTCGTGTTCCGAGGTTCCCCAGCAGGCGAATGACACGGCCTCGCATCGGCGGAATCAGAGTCAGCCGTTGTCACCGCAGTGTGCACATGCCCAGCAGCGACACACACCTGTGAGCAGTAGAGCAAAGAGACGAGAGCGAAGATGAACAGTGGCGAGGCTTGCCGCAACTGATACATGGCGACACGCTACCATACGATTCAACGCAGAGTCAACTTCAGCCTGAGATGGGTAGTGGTTCAGCTTGAAAAATTCGCACCTCTCATTTCAGGGGTTCAGAAAGCAAATTGAACCACCACCCTGAGATAGAACAATGTGACGAGAACTTGACTCCGTACTAAGGTACAGGGTGTATGGTCTATATGGAGATTGCTATGGAAACGGTGACCATCGGGCAGTTGGCCAGGAAAGCGCAGGTCCATGTGGAGACCGTGCGCTATTATGAGCGGCGCGGCCTGGTGACGAAGCCACTGCGGAGTATGGCGAATTATCGTCTCTATCCGGAAGAGACGGTGCGGCGGCTGCGATTCATCAAACACGCGCAAGCACTCGGCTTCTCCTTAAAAGAAATCAAGGAACTGTTGTCTTTGCGCGCGGCTCCTAGGGCGCGATGCGCTGACGTGCGCGAACGTGCTGAAGCCAAAATCAAGGATATTGAAGGCAAGATTGTCGCGCTGCAGGCTATGAAAAAAGCGCTAGCCAAGCTTGTCGCTGCATGTGCGGGACACGGTCCAATCACTGACTGCCCAATCCTTGAATCACTCGATGCGGAGGAACAGGTATGACCTGTCACGTTGAATTAGTCTACGACGCCGACTGTCCAAACGTTGAGGAAGCGCGCGCGGCTCTGCGGCTGGCGTGCGCCCAAGCTGGTGTGTCTGCCGCATGGGTTGAATGGGATCGCAAGGGGGCGGAAAGTCCGGCGCACGTCCGCAGCTATGGCTCACCTACTATCCTGGTGAATGGTAGGGATGTGGCTGACACCCCTCCACCCACTGACGCCGATTGCTGTCGAGTGTACATGGATGGCAACGGGAGTTTGCGCGGTGTTCCCTCTGTCGCAGCCATCGCTGCAGCGCTCCTACGGGCAAAGGAGCTGACATCACCGGATACAAAGGCCGCGGCCGATCACGGACCAGAGGTGGCGCAACACCGCAGCGGTGCTTCCAGCAATTGGCGCAGCACTGTTGCCCAAGGTCACCTGCCCTGCTTGCTGGCCCGCCTACGCTGGAGTCCTCAGCACTCTGGGGCTCGGATTCGTGAATTACACCCCCTACATGCTGCCTTTCACCCTTGTTTTCTTCGCCCTGGCTCTGACCTCACTCGGGTATCAGGCAAAACGTCGCCGAAACTTTACCCCGCTCCTGGTTAGTCTCCTTGCTGCACTGCTGATCATCATTGGCAAATTTGCGTTCATTTCTGATCTGGCCGTATACACGGGAATTACTCTCTTCGTGGGCGCTTCGCTCTGGAACTCGTGGTTGCAGCGAGCGAGCACGAGAGGCCCCTGCCCTGCTTGCATTCCTGCAACGAAGCCACCTCATCTTGACACGATATCACCAATTCCTTCAATCAGGAGGTAAAGAATATGGGTAACAAACGCACAATTGAAGTGTTCAGCGCCGGCTGTCCGGTCTGCGAGCAGACAATCGCACTCGTCAATCAAGTCGCCTGTCCATCCTGCGAAGTCCTCATCCTCAACATGAAAGACTCAGCCGTGGCAAGCCGCGCACAGAGCCTGGGCATTCGTTCAGTTCCCGCCGTGGTGATCGACGGCAAGCTCGCTGACTGCTGCGCGGGACGCGGCCCTGAGGAAGCCTCTCTGCGAGCCGCTGGGTTGGGACAACCGATCTGAGCTGTCCTAATCAGCACTCGTATAACACTGGCGGGTTCATCGCAAAGAAAACAATTTTCGACGGTTGTTGCTCCTCCTCTACGGTTTACTCCTGTCGCGTCTCGCGCATCACTGCCGCCACCACCAAGCCGGAGCCCAGCGTAAGGGCGGCAACCACATGAATTGCCGCCCGCATGCCTAGCATGTCAGCAACTACGCCCGAGAGAAGCGCGCCTACGGCATATCCCGTGTCACGCCAGAGGCGGTAGACTCCCATTGAAGTCGCACGCCATTGTGGAGGCGCAACGTCGCTGATAGCAGCCAACAGCGTAGGGTACACCATCGCCGTGCCCAGTCCCTGCAAGACCGCAGCAAGGAGCCAAGAGGCATACGTTGGCGCGAGTACCGTCAGCCAAATGCCGCCCGCTTGCACCACTAACCCGCCAGCAATAAGCCACTTCCGACCAACACGGTCACTCAACGGACCGAAGATGACCTGCGTGACACCCCACACCGCGGGATAGACTGCCTTGAGGACACCGATGGCGGCCACGCCGAGACCGTAGGAAGAAAAGAACAATGGATAGATCCCCCAGGACAGGGCGTCGTTGAGGTTATTCACCAAGCCAGCTTGACTACAAGAGAAAAGCGCTTTGTTTTTCCAGGAGGTCAGGACGAAAATCTCCTGGAGTGACGGGTTGCTGACCGGCGGCGTCACTGCCGCAATCCCCGACGAACCCTGTAGCGATTGTCGCGCCTCAGCCTGCGCGTGGCCATGCGTCTCCTCAGCGAAGAGCCACGAACAGAACAGGCCAGCCGTCGCGAAGCCAATGCCCAGATAGAACGGCTCTGGCCGCAAGGAATAGATGGAAGCCAGGTAGCCCGTGAGCCATGCCGTCCCGCCAACAGACAGATAGCCTGCAAACTCGTTGAGCCCCAAAGCAAGACCACGCTGCCGAGGGCCAACCAGATCGACCTTCATGATGACGGTCATCGACCAACACAGCGCCTGGTTCATGCCGAGCAGCACGTTGGCGACATCAAACCACCACCAGTGATTGGCCCAGATAATCATGAACGGCACTGGCAGACCAATGAGCCAGCCGAGCACGAGAACGTTCTTCCGGCCCCAGGTTTCACTGAGCCGTGCGGCAAAGAGATTACACAGCGCCTTCGTGATCCCGAAGCTCACGATGAAGGAGATGATGGCGGTTTTAGAAGCGAGGCCAAACTCCTGCTCACCGATTAGTGGGACCACCGTGCGTTCAAGACCGACCATCCCGCCGACAAAGGCGTTGATCAGCACGAGCAGGGTGAATTGCTGCCAATTCGCGCGCAGGCCAAGGCGCGGTATTGTCCCGGCTGGATCGAGCGGCGAGGAAGTCGCACGAAGGCGGAAAGCCATAAACAGTTCCTCTTATACCTTATCGTGAACGCAGACCTGAGAACGCCGTCACCTTCCTCGCCTTCCTACAGCAGGTCTTTCTTCTTCTCTTCATACTCTTCTCTGTTGATCTCTCCCCGCGCGTAACGCTTGTTAAGAATATCAAGAGCAGAGTCTTCGGAGCGTCCTCTCTGTCTAGCGGTCGTCTGATCCAGCACCCATCTGACTAAGAACACGATCCCGACGATCGCGAGGATCCACAGTAACAGCATAAAGAACATGCTGATTCCCATTCCCCAGGGATACCATATCCAGTGCTCGTTCATGGCGGAAACTCCCATTGCTTTCCCTACTCTAGCGGGCCACAAGCAGCCCAGCTGCATTCCACGCCGTCATGCCGCCAGCAAGAACATGCACATGCTTAAAACCGTTTCCTCGCAGTACCTCTGCCGCTCTGACCGAGCGGCCTTCTTTGTTTCAGACAGTGACGATTGTGTGGGTGCGGTCAGCCTTTAGCTCGCCAAGCCTTTTGTCGAGTTCGGGCAAGGGGATGAGAACCGCCTCGGTAATGTGACCCCGCTCCCCGATAAACTCGTCCGGGTTCCGTACATCGAGCACGAAAGGTGCTTCTTCCTGAGAGAGCAGTGTCTGGAGTTGCTGTGGAGATATCTTCCCCGGCCGTCGCCAGCGCCGGATGAGCGAGGGGAGCAGCGCCACGGCGGCGAGGAGGGCCAGGGCGAGCAGCCCCTTGCGCACGAGATCTGGCCCGCCGCTCACAGCTTCGCGACCCGCATCCCCGAGGTAGGCATAGGCTAAGGCGCCCGGCGCCATGGTGATAAGCGACGTGATCGTGAATGTCTGAACCGACAGGCGGGTGAGCCCCAGCGCGTAGTTGAGCACATTAAAAGGAAAGAGTGGGACTAGGCGCACAAAGGCGACGAAACGCCAGCCCTCTCTTTCTACTCCTTCTTTCATTTCCTGCAGACGCCCTGACACTCGGCGCTCGACCCACTCTGCCGCCAGATAGCGTGCGATGAGGAACGCCACAGTCGCACCGATGGTAGCACCAGTCAGGCTGAACAATGCTCCAGTGAGCGGCCCAAAGAGCGCGCCTCCCGCCAGCGTGAGGATAGAGCCCGGAAGGAACAGCGCAGGGGCAATCATGTAGATCCCGATGAACACCGCTGGTCCCCACAGACCGCTGCGCTCCACCCAAGCCGTGACCGCTTGCGCAGTCAATTGATCACGATGGAGCCACGCCAGTGCAATGCTGACCACAAGGAATACCAATAAGCCGACACGTGGTAGATAAGTTTTCATGCCAACCTTCTCCTACACGCTCGCTGAGTGAGCGCCCTCAAATGTGTAACGACCGGCGTCCCCCTGAAAAGGCAACAGCAGGAGCTGACCCAGATTGAGCAGGGTGCGGTAGTCACTGAGGCCAATCTCCATCCCGGTGTGTCCGAGCGCAGGCGCTGCACGATAGGTGCCGCAGAGGCGATCCCACCAGGACACCGAAAAGCCGAAGTTGGAGTTGGTCTCGACCACGCGGGTCGAATGGTGGATGCGGTGCATATCCGGGGTGACGATGGCCCAGCGCAGCCCATGATCGATGGACTCTGGAATGGCCACGTTGCCATGGTTGAAGACGGATGAGGCGTTGAGGATGACCTCAAAGGCGACGACCGCCCACGGCGTCGCGCCGAGCAATACGACCACCGCGGCTTTGAGGCCGAGGGAAAGGAAGATCTCAATGGGGTGGAAGCGCAAGCCTGTGGTCGCGTCAAAACCGAGGTCGGCGTGATGGACGCGGTGCAGTCGCCAGAGCACCGGCACGGCATGCACCATCACGTGTTGCAGATAAACGGCGAAGTCGAGGACTAGCAAGGTGATTACCACCGCTGCCCACGGAGGAAGCGTCATCCAGTGCAGCAATCCCACTCCTTGCTCCGTCGCGAACACGGCGGCTGCATACGCGGCCGCTCCCACTGTGATCCGCACGAGGACCATGTTGAGGAACGTGAGGCCGAGGTTTGTCACCCAACGCTGACGGCGCGGGTATGGGAGCGGTCGGCGGGGACGGAAAAACTCCCACAGGATCATCGCGGTGAAGACGCCAAGGAAAACGCTAAAGCGAACCAGGGATTCCATACGTGTTTCCTCCTAGAAAGCTTTGTCGCCTACAGCGACGGGAAGACCGTGCGCGCGCCAGTCTGACACCCCGTCCTCCAGTCGCCCCACCCGAAAGCCGTGCTCTCGCAGCAGTGCGACAGCCTGAGCGGCGAGGACGCAATAGGGACCCCGGCAGTACGCGATAATGTCCTGGTCACGAGGAAGTTCCGCGAGACGGTCCTGTAACTCGTGCAGCGGCAGCGAAATGGCGCCAGGGATATGTCCCGACCGGTATTCTTCGGTCGGACGCACATCTAACACAGTGACCAATCCCTTACGGGCGCGCGTCAGGAGCGCTTTGCGATCGACCGGCTCCAACGTGTCACGGTCGTTGAAAAATTGTCTGGTAATCTGATCGAGTTCGGCCAGTCGACTGGCGGCCAGCACTCGCAGCGAACAGAAAAAGTCCGCGACGGTTTCGTCCGCGATACAGTAGCGGACAAACACGCCTTCTTTCTCGGCGTCGACGAGCCGGGCCGCGCGCAAAACCTGCAAGTGTCGCGAGGTATTCGCCACTGTTAGATGCGCCTCCCGCGCCAGGTTCTCCACCGTGCGTGGCCCCTGACTCAAGAGATCAAGGAGTTCCAGCCGTTGGGGGCTGGCCACCGACTTCCCGATGCGAGCCAGTTGTTCGTAGATGCGGTCTTTGAACACGCGCTTGGGGTTCTTCATAGTAATCTTCTAGTATTCTATTATTCAATTGAATAATAGATTTTAAAAGACGCGTGTCAAGGAGGGCAGTGAAACAAACCATCCTGCCCAACAGGAGGATCGTCACGCCTCCGTTTACCCTACAGTCGTCGGAATCAACTCGTTCCGCTTACGCGGCTTTTGCTGGGACAGGGCGATGGTAATCGCGGATTTCTTTGATCTTGCCGTCCACGATTTCCATGACTTCGGCCCCGACCGTCTCTACAACCTTGCCCTCTCTGTGTATTCCAGCGATGTTGAGCAGTCAGACCAGGAGAAGGCGAGCAGTCACTCCAAGCATGGCGAACAGCGTGAGAGTCGAGGCCAAGGCCAGTCGGAGCGGAGCGACGCGCCGCAAGTTAGT
>JBFWZL010000111.1:0-14345 GCA_050185455.1 Binatia bacterium
GTGACCTTTAATGGCGCTAACAGTTACGACCCGGACGGTAATAGCTTGACGTATGCCTGGAACTTCGGCGATGGGACGACCGCCACGGGCGCGCTCGTGACGCATACGTATCAGCTTGCTGGAATGTACACTGTCACCCTGACCGTCAGTGATGGCCAGTCGACCGACTCGGACACGACCACCGTGGTCGTCACTCCGGTGAGTGTCCCCAATCTGCCTCCCCTGGCGAAAGCGGGGGCTCCTCAGACCATCAAGCCCGGCGCCCCGGTGACCCTCAGTGGGGCGGGCTGCACCGACCCCGATGGCGATCCCCTCTCGTATCAGTGGCAGTTCGGCGACGGGGCGACCGGCAGTGGGATGACCGTCACCCATGTGTACACCACTCCGGGCTTCTACACCGTCACCTTGACCGTGAGCGATGGCCACGCCAGCACCAGCGACTCTACCCTGGTGACGGTCGCCACCACTGGCGGCGCCAGTGGCCTGTTCGACACCTTTGCCCGCCCCAACTCCTCCACCCTGGGCAATGGCTGGGTGGAAGTCGTCGGAGATTTGCGGGTGGACCAGCAGGAACTCAAGACCGCGACGCTCAAGGGACTGCACCTGGCTATCGTGCCCACTCTCAGCGGCGCCACGCAGCAGGTAGCGGGGGACTTTGCCTCGGTCGATAACAACGCGGCGCCCCGCTTTGGCGTGGTGCTGCGCTATCAAGACCCGCTCAACTATTATGTGATGTACCGGCAAGTGGGAGGCTCGAGCATGCTGCGGATCGCCAAGGTCGTGAAAGGGCAGGAGACGATCCTGGCCTCGACCACGCTCACCAATCCCCTCAAGGACACCTTCTTTCGGGTGGGAGGGACGGCGACGGGTACGACGTTGACTTTGGACCTGGATGGGGTCACAGAATTGACGGCCACCGACGCCACCTTTGCCAGCGGGGTTCCTGGGATCGCCTTAGAGACCCTATTTGGCCCACTTTCTGCCCCTTCCTACCCAATAGATAATGTTAGCGTAACGGTTCAGTAGACGCGATTGTCAGCTGAGAACTAACGTGGGCTTATGAGTGACGCAGCCATATTGCCTCGATGAAACAAGACGATGGGTTTGTCCTCCGAAGAGAAGGGTCCTACACAGAAATAATCCGACGAACCTTCAGTCGATGAGGGAGAATAATCTAGCAAAAGGCAAGCTTCAAATTGGCTAGCAGACTGAGCAGGGAAGTGCATTATAACGTCAGGAGACGAAAAACGCTCTTCCCTGAGACGGACTGTCGCAGTTTGTCTCTTATTGTACTGCTGCGCTGAAGTTGTCTGCACGGTAAGGGGGGGGAGAAGCGCTGCCTGACAAAATCCCCAAGGTCATACCTGGGACTCCGTTAGCGAAAGTCGAATCGGAGACAGCAATCTGATCTATTCCGTCGAGTTCAAGGGTGAGCGTTGTTCCAAGGACTCGGCCGCCTAGACGGAAGAAAGTATCTAGAGAAGGATTGCTGGTTGGGGCAGATTTCAAGACGGTCTCTACTCCGTTGACGATTTTAGAAATGCGCAGCAGACTTGCCCCTCCTGTTTGTCGATAAAATAGATAGTAGTTGAGCGGATCTTGGTAGCGCAAGATGATCCCGAAACGAATAACCCTGCTCCGATCCACTGAAGCGAAGTCGATAGCCGCGCTCTGGAGAGAGCCGTGAAGATTAGGCAGAACTGCTATATGAGTGTCTTTACTCGCGCTATTTACAAGCTCGCCTACGCTAATCTCTAAATCTCCCTGTACTTCCACCCAGCCGTTGCCAAGCACTGAAGAATTGGGGCGTTTAAAATTATCGGTGAAGCTCCCGCCTCCTCCTCCGGAGGAATTCACGGTTATCGTGACAGTAGCGCTATTACTTAACTGTCCATCACTGACGGTCAGGGTGACAGTGTAGATGCCTGTAGTTGCATAGGTGTGAGTCACCACTGATCCATTTCCCGTTGTATTGTCACCGAAATCCCAGGTGAAGGTCAGCGTATCACCATTGGGATCTGAACTACCCGTCCCATCTAGAGTGACTGTTTTTACTGAAACCGTTTGATCCAAGCCCGCATTGGCTATTGGGGCCTGATTCGTGCCATTGGTGGCGTACCTCAGATCGGAAAGGGCGTAAAGCTTACGGTCCTTAGAGCCAACATATAGAACTGCCTCTCCGCCGCTGGAAGGGGACGCCACTCCGGCAATAGTTGGATAGGAGATGATGAAATTGCCTGTCTGAAGTGGCCACGGCCATAGGAGAGTGCCGTTCGGGTAAAATGCATAAATTGCTCTTCCCATAGCGACATAAATAATTCCGTCCGCGCCAATAGCAGGGAGCGCTCCCATAAGACCATCTACAGGAAGCGGGCCGTATTTCCATTTGAGTTGTCCATTGGGGTCGATAGCATAGAATGTGTGGTCTTTCGCAAGTTTTGAACCTACATAAAGCGTCCCGTCGGTAGCAAGTGCAGGAGTCGTATCGACTTTGCCATTTGTTGCAAACGTCCACTTCACTTGACCGTTGGTGGGATTCACCGCTGTGAGGCCGTCATACGTACCGATATAGACTGTTCCGTCTGTTCCAATCACTGGAGAGGAATCATTGAGGCTAAAGCCGACCTTGGTCGACCACAACTTAGTAACGTTGTTCTGACCATTGTCCTTCAAGGCATGGAGCATGCCATCGACGGAGCCAAGATAGATAATTCCACCAGACCCAAGAGCCGGGGAGGAGGAGAGGATGAAACTGCCTATGACATATTGCCATTTTTCCGTCCCATTGGGATTGAGCGCCGTCACGACTCCATATCCATAAGATCCCGCGTTTGTCATTGCGAAATAAATGGTTCCGTCCGGCGCTATGGTCGGTGAAGTGAAAATATCTCCTTCATAATTAATGGCATATTGCCACTTAAGCGTGCCGTCTGGGGCGAAAGCTGACAGCGTATTGCCCCGATCCCCTATATAAATGGTTCCATCCGTTGCAATGGCAGGGGAGGATTGAGAAACCTCAGCAACTATTGGCTTTCGCCATTTTTCTTGGCCATTGGTGGGATCTATGGCGAAGAGATCCTTGCCTATGCCAATATAAATAGTGCCATCAGGGCCAGTAGAGGGCGACGTTCTGATCCCATCGGTGCCTTGAAAGGTCCACTTGACGATTGGAATGAGGGGGCCAAGCAACGGGCTCTGGCCAGTGTGGCGCACGTCGTGGTGAAACATCGGCCATGTTGTGTTCGCCAGCTGTGCGCCAAGCGGTCTAATCGTTACTTGGAGTAGGGTTCCGCAGAGAAGCAATACGGTGAATATTCTGAAAACAGATTTTTGTCTTGTCATGTACTTTTCTCCTGATCTGTCATACGAGACTGCATAGTAGTCAGTATGGATGGAGTTGATTGGTTATTGCGAGAAGCGGAGCGACGAAGCAAGCTCGTTTTACATTCACTCGACTTCAGGCGAAAAGCTTTGACCCTCTGGGCTTTAAGCGGTTCGTTCAGTTTTCTGGAAGTTGCCTTGTGAAAGATCGTCTTAGTCTCCTATTTTTTTGTCGTCTACTTTTTGCCAGACGACTTCTGAGGGTTACGGATCTTTTTCGGGGAAGACTTGACGCTAATCTCGTAGCCTCTAGCATAAAAAGACTTATCGCGTCAACGATTCAGACCAATCAGAACACGCGTTCCTGCTTACGGCCAATAACCATGATTGACCATCCCCACTTCGCAAACGGCTTCTTCATGCCCAATGCTCGGTCAATCGTAGTCCAGCCGCTCCATGGCCGTGGTTTTCCAGTGAGGCGTTTGGTGAGAAATCGCCAGGGGAATAAGTAACTAGACCCCCAGTGTTCAACTGCAATGCCAACCTCACGAAACCGCTGCGCTAACAGTGACGCGTTGTAGAAGCGGTGGTGGGTTTTGTCCCAGCCAAACCATTTCGTGTTCCTGCGGTAGAAACGTTCGTAGCTTCCTTCAATGAGATAGTTGAGCGAATGGTTATTCTGAGTGGCGATGTACGTTCGGCCGCCAGGTTTCAGTTGCTCCCCGAGACGACGGAAGAACGGGCGGTCATCCTCCAAATGCTCGATGAGATCCTTGGCGAAGACAAAATCGTACTGACCTTCAATCGTATCGCTTTCTGCATCTCCCACCACAATGGTGACCCGATCGGCGACTCCTTCTTTCTGGGCGTAAAAATTTGCTGCTCCGACAACATTAGGGTTCAGTTCAATAGCCTGTACTTTTGCTCCCCGCTTCGCCATCCAAATGGTGAAATATCCGCCGCCGCAGCCGTATTCGAGCACCTTCTTGTCACTCCAGTCGTATTGAGTGAGCAACCTTTCAGTGATGGTAATTTTTATGCGATTCGTGTCGCTGCTATGCATACGTAAATATTTATGGTGAGCACTTTCAGGATCGGGATCCCGCCACCATGCGTTCGGATGAACGCCGTCGGATAAGTCATCGGTCATATAATTTTCCATAGTTATTTTGTCCTTTGAAAAGGAAGTCTGCGGTTCCTCGTGTTGGAGAGTAAAGAGGTCGATTCTCGTGATAAGAGACGAGGTTAAAGACCCGAGAAAGGCCAACCGCACAGAGGGGTGAGACGCAAAGCTACTAGCCTAAGCCTTGATTGTTTATGATCGCAACGGCGCTATCGTTCGTTTTGAATCATCGAATAGCGTCTCCCCTGTTTCCTCACCATTGTGGTGATGCTCCAAGAGGGCCGGAGACACTCATTTTCGGTTGCGTTGCGCGAGGACGGTCGTCTCCGAAACGCCAAATGACATAAAATGGACTTTGTTTGTTCACAATATGCGTTGTGACTCCTAACCCAAGCCCAACTAACCCCCAGAAGAGCAACTGCAAGGGGAGAAAGAAAAATGTGTTAAGAGCGTTCATCGAGATTAAGAAGCCGATAAGAGATGCGAAAATCGCCCAGAGGAGGCTCCGTTGGTAGGAGTCGATTGTTTGACGGGCTCCCCGGTAAAGAGTTCGCAGCGTTGCTGCAAAAATCCAGAGCAGAGAAAACCAGCCAAGGAGACCGGTTTCCTGGATAAGGGTAAGGTGCATGTTCTGTGTCGAGAACTCGACCACATCATCAGGTGAAGAATCGACATTGAATCCTAGATGAGCTTGCTGGGTTTTGATCCCGGACCCGATGAATAAGGAATATGATGGTTCTGAAGTTAATGTCTGCATTGCCGAAGTGAAATTCTGCTGGACTGATACCGATACTTTCCTGAATAGTGCTGATTCGTCCCAGGCTCCCAGGAGAAGAATGGGAATGAGAAAGACGCAGAGTAAGAGCGGGATTGCACGTGAAGAGATGTAGAAGAGGAATACCGCGCAAGCGACGAAGAGAGCGAGAAGCCCAAGGAGATTTTGCGTCAGCAGAATACTGACAAAAGCAATCGTCGTCGAAACAAGCCAAAAGTCACGCCCAGCGCGCGTTCTCGCGTGCATGAGTTGACAGAGAAGGAGGGGAAAGCCAAGAACGAGGTAAGCCGAGAGCACGTCGGCGTTGGCAAAAGTTGCACGAATTGCCCAAGTACTGGAGGATAGCGTCCCTTCCGTAGGCATTACCGCACTCAAGCTGTCGGGCAAGATAGCATGCTTGAAAATGGCAAGCTCAAAGAGTCCCAGGAGTGAAAGAGCGCCGCACGCGAGCCCTACTAAAGTTGCTGCATGCCGAGTAAATCCGCTACTAAGCTTTGTATTAAGGAAGCCGAGCGTGACAAGGAAACCGGTAATGACATAATAAATCGCTCCGCGCGCAGCTGTTTCGAAATCGGTGGAAAAGAGGGCAGAGATAAGGCCTATGCTGAAGAACCCCATCATCGGAAGATAGACCGATGACCGGTAGAGATAGAGACGATGGGTGTAAGTTTTTTTAGCGATCAGGAAAAGCCCGGTGAGAATGATCAGAAGGTGAAGTACATTTAGTTTAACGCCCCAGATCGTAGTATACAGCCAGGGAGACAAACTGCTTGGAAAGAATGACACGAAGAGAAAAAGCGCAGAGAGAACCACGCCAGTTGTGACGAGACGATTACAGATTTTCAAAAGCGTCAAGAAAACGACTTTGAGATCTAACCAGACGGACTGATTGCGAATGTACACCAACTCGTAGCGAAGTTTATTGCGAGGTTCGGTCCAGTAACCGCCATGCACTTGAGCAACGCCCGTCATGCCCGGTCGGACCAGAAAGCGTTGAGCGTAATGCGGAATCTCTTTTTTTAGGTTTTCCAGGAAAATTGGTCGAATCGGCCGTGGGCCTACTAAGCTCATATCTCCTTTGAGCACGTTAAGGAGCTGAGGTAACTCATCAAGTTTTGTTTTTTTGAGAAATTTCCCAATTGGAGTGTACAGTTGATCGTCTTCTTTGAGGAGACGCGCGCCTATGCGCTTTTCCGCCCCTACGGTAAGCGTACGAAACTTATAAATGTGAAATATGTGCTCGCCTTTTCCGACCCGTTGTCCTCGATAGAAGATGGGGCCAGGGCTGGTCAAACGAACAGCTAAGGCGACGAGCAGGAAGAGCGGCGAAAGGATCAGAAGCCCTATCGCCACCAAAATGACTTGGAGAGCATGGGACACTGTGTCGCGAGGGCGCGCCAGCGCCTGGTTCCCTTCATGAGGCGGCTCTTGTTGATGGATTACAGCCTGTCTCATAGTGCGTGCTCCTCTTGCGTTCTCATTTCAGTTTGTCTCGATACGCTCGGATTTATCCTCGTCGCGGGCATCTCTACGGATTTCTCTGGCTTGTATTCTTCATGCCACAGGGCGAAGATCAACAGTCCCCATAAATTGCGACTGTAGTCCGCTTCCATATCATTGTGCTTTTTGATGAGCTGCTGCACGTATTGGGGGTTAAAGAACCCTTGTTCTCGCACTTTCTTCTCTGACAAGACATCCTGGGTGTAATCTCGCAGTTCGTGGCGCAACCATCTGGGAATTGGAACGTTAAACCCGCCTTTTTTACGATTCAGAATTTTCTTTGGTAAGCGATGAGCTACCGCGCGTTTCAGAAGATACTTCTTCTGCAGACCCTTCAAGTGCAGCTCGGGGGGCACGGAAGCGGCAAACTCCACGAGTTTATGGTCTAGCAATGGCGTCCTGACCTCAAGTGAGTGCGCCATACTCATGCGGTCAACTTTAACTAAAATATCGTCGGGGAGATAGACGCGCATATCGACGTACTGGAGGCGACTGAGCATCGGCTGTGTTTGGCAACCTGCGAACTCCCGGCCGAAAACCAGGAATGGGTCTTGTAGACTTTCGTTCATAGCGGCGGCATAGAGTTGATGCTTCATGTCGTCTGAGAACACCTCCTTCCAAGCAAAATGTCCTCGCTCCGGCGGTAAAAGGGCTGCCTGGATGAAGCGCTTGGCCTTGTAATCGAAACTAACTTTAGCATGAGACACAGGAAGTCTGCTGACAATCTGAGGCAGAAAAGTTTGCACAGATCGGGGAAGCCGCTGATAGAGTGAAGCGAATTTGTAGGCCGTATAAGTTTCATAGCCAGCGAAGATCTCATCTCCTCCATCTCCGCCGAGAGCGACCTTCACTTGTTGCCGGGCTAATTGAGAAAGATAATAGACTGGAATGGCTGAGGAGTCTGCAAAAGGTTCATCGAAGGACCGTACGAGTTTGGGGAGCAGGTCAAGCGCGTCTGGCTTCACCGTAAGTTCATAGTGCTCAGTTTCAAAATGTTCAGCAACGGCCCGTGCATAAGGCAGCTCGTTGAAGCTTTCATCCTCAAACCCAATTGAGAAGGTCTTGATCGGACTAGAAGTGACCTCTCGCATAATTGCTACAATGGTGCTGGAATCGATTCCACCGCTCAGAAAAACTCCCAGAGGAACGTCACTTATTAATCGATAACGGACGGCTTCCCTCAGCAGCTCGGTTAATTGCTCGAGATAGAGGGCTACCGGCTTTGTGCCGCCATCGGGCTCCAGGGAGGACTCCAAGCTCCAGTACGGTTTAATGGTGAGGCGTCCATGAGAAACGACCAAATAGTGGCCTGGCTGCAGTTTGTTTGCTCGCTTGAAAATGGTGCGCGGACCGGGGATATAGTTGTACGAGAGAAACTCATGAAGAGCTTGTGAGTCAATTTCGCGAGAAAGTCCATCGACGAGCAGCGCTTTTAGTTCCGAACCGAAGAGCAGACGACCTTCGTGCTCGGCGTAATAGAGAGGTTTCTTACCTAAGCGATCACGCGCCAAGATAAGAATTTCTTGTTTCTTATCCCACAGAGCAATAGCAAACATCCCGCGCAGATGTTTAACGAAATCTTCCCCAAACTCTTCGTACAGATGGACAATAACCTCTGTATCGGAATTACTAGCAAACTGGTGTCCTTTCGCTTCCAGAAGGGGTCGAAGCTCAAGATAATTATAAATCTCTCCGTTGAAAACTACCCACACTGTTCCATCCTCGTTGGAAACCGGTTGATGACCGCCAGCGAGGTCGATGATGCTGAGTCGTCGCATGCCGAGACCTACCGGCCCATCGGTGTAGACACCTTCCTCGTCG
Organism: Binatia bacterium; assembly: GCA_050185455.1. Classification (GTDB taxonomy): domain Bacteria; phylum Desulfobacterota; class Binatia; order Bin18; family Bin18; genus SYOC01. The sequence goes on from JBFWZL010000111.1 coordinate 8,541, forward strand.
GGACCGCGGTGGGTGATGGTTGAGCACATTGCCGAAATGAGACGGGGGCCTACGGGCCGGGTTCGATCAAAATTAAGTTTGCCAACAATACCGCACATAGTATTACCTCACTGCCTCACTGTTGAAAGAGGCTTGACAAGATTCGGAAACGAAGGAGTCGGTTTGATCACTCACTCGAACTACGGGCTGTAAGGGAGTTTCCTGGCCTCTGCCTCAGTCGTCTGAGCAACTTTTGGAGCTGCTCGATCTCGCCGGGCTGGAAGAAGCCACTCAGGTAAAGGAGTATGGGAAAGCTCATTAAAAGAACTGCCTTACCTACAAGAGCGGTCCAGAGAGCGCCCCACTCAACGAAGACATTGGCCGCATAGAGGGCGGCGACGCACAGGAAAATCCGGATGAGCCGCCTGTACTCATACGAAATAGGGTAGAGCCTATAGCTCACTAGAGCGCGAAAAAGGGCCTGAAAGGCGAAGCTGGTAAAATTAGCGATTGCTGCGCCGATCATTTCGTACCGCGGGATGAGAAGGAAATTCAACCCTATGTTCAGTCCTGCTGTAGTTGCCAGGATCAATGGGCGATATTTGACCTTGCGCTGTAAATCGATACCGATACTCCCAATGATGTTCAGTCCTTGGAAGAAAAATGCTCCCGCAATCCAGGGTACTACGCGGTATGCTTCGTGATAAGCCGGAGCCGTCATGATCGTGACAACTTCCTTAGCGAGGAGCGATACCGTGAGCCACAGGAATCCCATGAGCACGACAACATACGTCGAGACGCGGGCATAGAGGGCTTGCGCGTCTGGACCCTTGTAATTGCTAAAAAGAAACTGTGGCCACGCTAACTCAAGGGCCTGGAGTGGAAAGGAAAGGATTTCGCCCATGCGGTAACCTAGCGAATAGAGCCCTACTGAGCTGAGCGAGGCAAAGTACCGCAAAAAGAAACGATCCGACAAATGGAGGATAAAGCTAAAGAGACCACTAGGCATGAGATAAATCCCATAGCCCAGCATATCGTTGGCGTCCTGCCGAGAAAATGTAAGGTTAAGTTCCCGTAAAGTGACCGGAAAGAGGTACAGGCAGATCAATAAATCGCCGAGAGCCTGGCCTAACATCACCCCTAGACCGCCGAGACGAACGCTTACCACTAGGAAGATGACGAATACAATACTGACAATCGTATCAACGAACATGCTAAGCGCGTAACGGCGCGATTCTTCCCGAGCGCGAAGTACCGCTAGCGGCATGCGCAGCAGAATTTTAACCGCTACTCCACCGATGCCGATCATGACCCATGTGACATAGTCGGCATTGCCGGTCAGCAGCGACGTCAGCGGTTGGGAAAAGAGGAAAGCCAGAAAACAAATCGGAAGAGAAAGACCAAGGATAATCCATAAAGACGTACTGATAACTGTTTGACGCTCCTCTGGGGTGTCGTGGAGAAAGTATGTCCGGAAGAGCGCTGACCCCTGTCCCATGTTGGCCAAGACGAACAAGACTTGGCCGAGCATGCCCACTAACGCGAGGACTCCATAGTCCGCAGGGGTGAGATAATAACTATACAGAGGGATAAGCAGGAACCCAGCGAAGCGGTTTCCTACGTTACCGAGCCCATAGACTGCCGTATGGTTAACTAGTTTTTTAATCTTGTCGAACATTATTAAATGACGAATGCGAAAGAAGACTGCCCGCGAGAGTCTATTGAATGACTGAGCGGACTAGGCGGTTATAACGCTGGTAATAAATCCAAGGGTGGGCCAGACCCTGACTGCCTTGGAGCTAGAAAGAGAAAATTCCCGGCTTCCAGGTAAGGGGTAAAGAAGGCTGGCTTAAGACTGTCCTGCTGGCCTGTCTGCAGTTGGAATCCCTCACGAATCTTCGCGATAATCCTGTCGCCGCCTCGTACAACGACGTCTCGTTTTGTATGAACTCAATGAACATATCCGCACTATTTTACTCATTATGACTGATGACTAATGGGCTCTCCGGTTGCAGGGTTAAAGCTCCAGTAAATACACACGATAATCTTCATTAGAGAAAGGCCTCCTTCTCGATAATAGCAAACCCGTCGTGAGGCGGGGACGCAAAGCCACGGGTCAGGGCAGCACTCTGATAGCCGGGTTACCGAAGGAAGGATGCGGAGGGGGCCTTCGAAGTTTTACGAAGGAGGCCCCATGTCTTTATTGTACGGATCTGTTCCGTTCGCATTTTTTTGCTCATTTTTTAAATCATATCGCTGGCTTACGTCTGTCGGCGTTTTCCTGCTTGTAACTACGTGTCTACCCCTTGCGAGCTTTGCACAACCCCTCGCTTCTCACCCGCCTGAAGCGGCGCCATTCACCAAGCAGATAAAAAATGAATTAATGGCACTAACAGAAGAACTACGCGTTTATCAGGTGCAGTCACACTCAGGGCTCAGCGCACAGTCATCTCAAGCAATGACTGCACAATCGGCTCCCACAGCCGACCTCGTCGCAGTCGCCATGGCTCGTCAACAACTGCTCTCCTCACTCATCGCAGACCACCCGAAAGAAGTATTGCGAGCGGCTCTTTCCGCGGCTGCCCGCGCGAGCTTGCCTCCAGCGGTGCAACCGTACATCGAGAAGAAAGTGGAGCGCGAGGGAGAGTTGGAAGTCTTGTACGAAGACTGGGAACAGAGCAGCCGTCTCCGCTACTTCCTCAAGTTTGGTAAGAAGCAGCTCTCGCTTCACTTTACGTCCGAGCCGTCCGAGCATCTGCAGACGGGCGCTCGAGTCCGAGTCAAGGGCGTACAAATCGGCGCGGCGCTTGCCTTGGCGTCTACTAGCGCGAGCGTCAAAGTATTGCCGGCAACTTCATTCAATTCGACCAATGCCGAGGCCGATGCGACAGGCGGATCTCCCGACCAGACCCGGACGGCAGCCCTCTCTGCAGGCGGAGAGCAGCGAACTCTTGTCATTCTGTTGAACTTCCAGAACAACCCGACCAATAAGCCGCAGACTCTTGAGTCCGCACGGAACAATGTTTTTACTAACGTAAGCAATTTTTTTCTGGAAACCTCTCATGGGCAAGTCTGGCTGACGGGTGATGTGGTCGGCTATTACACGATTGCTCTCGACAGCACGATCTGTAATACCTCGCAGATTGCGAGTCTCGCCAAGCAGTCTGCCACCGCGGCGGGAGTTAATCTGTCCGCCTATAGCCGTTACTTGTATGCTTTCCCAAGTAATTCCTGTGGCTGGAGTGGAGCTGCAAGTCTCGGGGGCTCTGAGGCGTTTCTCAACGGCAGCCTCAGCGTCAGGTTGGTCTCTCATGAGATGGGTCATAACTTCGGACTTAGGCACGCCCACGCCCTGAACTGCGGCATGTCCACGCTCGACGAGCCGTGTACCTCAGTCGAGTATGGCGATTGGCTGGATGTCATGGGCAGCACTTCCACGGGTCACTACAATGCTTTTCATAAAGAGAAGTTAGGGTGGCTGCCTGGACTCGTGAATACTGTGCAGAAAAGCGGTACGTACTTGTTGGAGCCTTATGAGTCGCTTCCAGGAGCTAACCCGAAAGCGCTCAAAATTTTGAAGTCTCCTGGCGTCTGGTATTACATCGAATACCGCCAGGCCATCGGCGCCGATACTTTCCTCAAGGCTTACAATAATGTCCTCAATGGCATCATTGTCCATACTGCTTCAAATAACGAGAGTCACATCTTGACCATGAGTCCTGAGACCCGCTCGCTTGGGTCCCCACTCGAGGTTGGCCGCAGCTTCTCCGATCCTGCTGCGGGTGTGACCATGACACCTCTATGGGCCAACAGTACAGGGGTCGCTGTTTCCATCACGTTAGCGTCTTCTGGCCCGCTTACAAATGCGCCTCCAGTGGCTGTAGCGGGTGGGAATCAAACAGTTGCTATCAAGAAAAATGTGACCTTTAATGGCGCTAACAGTTACGACCCGGACGGTAATAGCTTGACGTATGCCTGGAACTTCGGCGATGGGACGACCGCCACGGGCGCGCTCGTGACGCATACGTATCAGCTTGCTGGAATGTACACTGTCACCCTGACCGTCAGTGATGGCCAGTCGACCGACTCGGACACGACCACCGTGGTCGTCACTCCGGTGAGTGTCCCCAATCTGCCTCCCCTGGCGAAAGCGGGGGCTCCTCAGACCATCAAGCCCGGCGCCCCGGTGACCCTCAGTGGGGCGGGCTGCACCGACCCCGATGGCGATCCCCTCTCGTATCAGTGGCAGTTCGGCGACGGGGCGACCGGCAGTGGGATGACCGTCACCCATGTGTACACCACTCCGGGCTTCTACACCGTCACCTTGACCGTGAGCGATGGCCACGCCAGCACCAGCGACTCTACCCTGGTGACGGTCGCCACCACTGGCGGCGCCAGTGGCCTGTTCGACACCTTTGCCCGCCCCAACTCCTCCACCCTGGGCAATGGCTGGGTGGAAGTCGTCGGAGATTTGCGGGTGGACCAGCAGGAACTCAAGACCGCGACGCTCAAGGGACTGCACCTGGCTATCGTGCCCACTCTCAGCGGCGCCACGCAGCAGGTAGCGGGGGACTTTGCCTCGGTCGATAACAACGCGGCGCCCCGCTTTGGCGTGGTGCTGCGCTATCAAGACCCGCTCAACTATTATGTGATGTACCGGCAAGTGGGAGGCTCGAGCATGCTGCGGATCGCCAAGGTCGTGAAAGGGCAGGAGACGATCCTGGCTTCGACCACGCTCACCAATCCCCTCAAGGACACCTTCTTTCGGGTGGGAGGGACGGCGACGGGTACGACGTTGACTTTGGACCTGGATGGGGTCAAGAAGCTCACGGCCACCGATGCTACCTTTAGCAGTGGTGCGCTGGGTCTGGTGCTTGAGACTAAGACGGCGGTGGCGCAGCGAGCCGATAATGTTGAGGCAAAACTGGAGTCGCTGGATGGCCCGTCTGGAACTTCCCCCACGAATGCGCCGCCCGTGGCTGTGGCCGGAGGGGATCAAACCACTGCGGCTATGGAAACCGTGACCTTTAATGGCGCTAACAGTTACGACCCGGACGGTAATAGCTTGACGTATGCCTGGAACTTCGGCGATGGGACGACCGCCACGGGCGCGCTCGTGACGCATACGTATCAGCTTGCTGGAATGTACACTGTCACCCTGACCGTCAGTGATGGCCAGTCGACCGACTCGGACACGACCACCGTGGTCGTCACTCCGGTGAGTGTCCCCAATCTGCCTCCCCTGGCGAAAGCGGGGGCTCCTCAGACCATCAAGCCCGGCGCCCCGGTGACCCTCAGTGGGGCGGGCTGCACCGACCCCGATGGCGATCCCCTCTCGTATCAGTGGCAGTTCGGCGACGGGGCGACCGGCAGTGGGATGACCGTCACCCATGTGTACACCACTCCGGGCTTCTACACCGTCACCTTGACCGTGAGCGATGGCCACGCCAGCACCAGCGACTCTACCCTGGTGACGGTCGCCACCACTGGCGGCGCCAGTGGCCTGTTCGACACCTTTGCCCGCCCCAACTCCTCCACCCTGGGCAATGGCTGGGTGGAAGTCGTCGGAGATTTGCGGGTGGACCAGCAGGAACTCAAGACCGCGACGCTCAAGGGACTGCACCTGGCTATCGTGCCCACTCTCAGCGGCGCCACGCAGCAGGTAGCGGGGGACTTTGCCTCGGTCGATAACAACGCGGCGCCCCGCTTTGGCGTGGTGCTGCGCTATCAAGACCCGCTCAACTATTATGTGATGTACCGGCAAGTGGGAGGCTCGAGCATGCTGCGGATCGCCAAGGTCGTGAAAGGGCAGGAGACGATCCTGGC
>JBFWZL010000112.1:0-14080 GCA_050185455.1 Binatia bacterium
ACGCCAAGGAACGGTTGAAATACATGGACAAAATGGGGATCTGGGCGATGATCATGTATCCCAACGTTGGCGGATTTGGTGCGCAAGAGTTCTTGAAGCTGAATGATCCCGAGCTGATGCTCACCTGCGTACAACTCTATAACGATTGGCAGACGGAGTGGGCGTCGGCGGACTCTCGCCGCTTGCTGCCCATCACTTCACTACCATTCTGGGATGTGGCAGCGGCGGTGAAAGAAGTGCGGCGCTGCGCTGCTAAGGGACATAAGGGCATTTTGTTTACCGGGGAGCCGCAATACTGGGACCAGCCGCTACTGGGCGATAAGCATTGGAACCCCCTGTGGGAGGTAGCGGTGGAGTTAGACTTACCAGTCAGCTTCCACATTGGGTCGGGCAATATGGAAATGGGCTTATTGCCAAAGAAGATCGAAGCCTATGGGAAGATGGCGGCGTTTACGGAGCTGTCGGTGGATATCTTTTTGCGCAACGGCATACAGCTGAACGACTTGATCATGTCGGGGGTGCTGGCGCGGTATCCCAAGATTAAGTTCGTGTCGGTGGAGAGTGGTATTGGGTGGATTCCGTTTGTACTGGAAGCGCTCGATTATCAGTTCCATGGCAATGATGTGGCGGCGGAGCATCCGGAGTTCGACCTGCTGCCGTCGGAGTACTTTGCCCGCAACGTCTATGCCTGTTACTGGTTCGAGCAGACCGCTCCGCGGCGGCTGATCGATAAAGTAGGGGCGGATAACATTCTCTTTGAGACGGACTTTCCGCACCCAACTTCGCTCTATGGTGAAGAAGTGCACGCGCGGATCAAGGGCGGACTTTCTGACTGTGAGGAGTCAGTACGACGGAAGATCCTGTGGGAGAACGGACAGAAGCTGTACAAAGTCACGGGTCCAACTGCTCAGGACGAGGTCAAGCGCACAGCGTCCGTGGGCATATAATTGGCGCGTCTTAAGACGCAGGGGAAACGGCTGACCTGCTGACGCTTGTTCGCCATATCCCCGCGTGTATGCGTGGCAGACCGGCGCCGCCATCAGGCGGTGCCACCCGACGGAGCGGCCTCTAATACGTAACACATCCGGACTGACACACCCTTCTTGTCGCAAAAGACAAGAACTGTCATCGAGATACCCTCTTCCGACTTCTGCCATTTCGCCTCTGCTGACTCTCAAATTGATTTGACCCTCCCACGCATCGGCGAGTTGGTGACAGTTAACAATCTGTAAGAGCGCTAAACAAACTACTACAACTTCGTGAAGGAAGATCGGAGCGCCGGCAGGTTATCATTGTCCGGAACCTTTGACCTGACTGGTGAGGAAGGAGAGAAGGAGATGGCTGAAGAATTAGGAGTGTTTGAAACGATACATTCCATGCGGGCGATGCGACGGCTCAAAACCGATCCGGTGCCGCTGGAGATGATCCGAAAGATCCTTGATGCAGGAGTGCACGCTCCAAGTGGACAGAATCTCCAATCCTGGGCATTCGTTGTTCTTCAAGATCCAGGCGCCAAGAAGTTTTTCCAGGAGCGATACCATAAGGCCATGCTAGACCGCTTTGGCGAACGGCTTCTCCCTCGACCTGAGGATCACTCATCTTGGGCTCGGGTAATTCGTTCCGCCGTCCACCTGGCGGAGCACATGCATGAAGCCCCGATTATACTCCTGGTGTGTGGCAAGCGAGACTGGCCGTTTGCCGTGTCCGAGGAAAAACGAATAGGGAAAGCACCGCCGTCATACGGGTCGGTCTATCCCTGTGTGCAAAACATTCTGCTTGCTTGTCGGGCGCTCGGATTGGGGGCGAGCCTGACCACCATGCACCAAATGTTCGAAGACGAACTCTGCCAACGCGTTGGCATCCCCGAGGAATATGGTGTAGTGGCAACCATTCCGATCGGCTTTCCGCTGGGGAAGTTCGGACCGGTCAAACGTCGCCCTGCACCTGAGGTAACCCACTTCGATCGGTGGGGACAGCATGAACCGTTGCAGTAAAAGATGCTGAAGAACGCCAACCTTTGACAGCGACCTACAGGCCGATGATTAGGCTGCTCGTATGACTCGCTATCCTTAGAGGGGCCATGAGAAAGGCTTTGAAGAGTAGGGACACTCAGCTACCATTTCAAAGTTCTGGCTGCCTTTGTCGCTCATTTGGCAAAACTTGAGAAAAAGAGAAATGACAGCAAGGTGCTAGTTGTTTTAAAGTCTGGGATTGGGTATAAGTTGCCATCCCTACCTCCCATGAGTAGGAGATTAAGGAGGACCTTGTCATGCACCACCTACACCTATACCTCTTCGAGAAATACCTGAAATTTCGGAGTCTTAGATTCTTTCCAGTGCTCGCTGTCTGCATGCTTACCGTGCTGACAGGTCTAACAAGTTTCGCCCATGCCCAGACGCCGTCGAAACCAAACGTCTGGGTCGTCACCATCAGCGACGATCCGGATCCAGTTCCAAGTGGAGGAACTCTGACCTATAAAGTCTCGGCTAAGAATGACGGCCCGGTCCAGTCGCTTGATGTACGAATCACAATCGACCTACCGTCTGACATTCCTGGTGTTCAGTTTGTCTCTTGCAAGACCTCTTATGACGCAGGAACTGTAAAATATTGCTTGGGAGTCATAAATGGCCAAGTCATCACGACACTCCCTCGGGTCAAAGCTCACAAGACGGTCAATGTCACGGTTGTAGTCAACGTACCGAAAGTCGACGCAACCACTCAAATCTTGCTCAAGGCTAAAGCAGAAGGAGAAAGTGCGTTCAAGGGTGATGCCACCGCAAAGACCACTCTGCTACCTCCTGAGACAAATGCCACGCTGCTCCCGTCGGGGCGAGGGGTGGCGATTTTGTGCGACAGCGTTCTTGACAGATTATTTTTCCAGACTGACACCATCGTGCAACTAAACAGGACCTTGGGGTGCATCAAAAGCGCCCAGTTCGGTCTCAAGATTGCCCAATCAGGGGTCACGCTTGCCCTTCAAGGAAAGAAAATTATCGTCAGCGGTGTTGTTGCGGGGACCGCAGGCGTCGTGATCGGAGCAGGCGCAACTAATGTCACGGTAGACGGTGGAGGTACAGATGGTGGGAATGGCATCGAGAATTTCGACTGGTGCGTGCGAGACGAAGGTGGAAACACTGGCCTCGTAGTGAAGAACCTGCGGTGTTATAAGGCGCGGAGCGCCGCTCTCGACATTGTGTCGGATAATGTGGAGGTGAGTAAGCTCAAAATTGACAGCACCACCCCTACCTTAACAACGACACAAGAGTTGCCTGGCGGCATAGGAATCCATGCCGGAGGCGATAACATCCGCATTAAAGACACCATCGTTCGCCGTAGTGCATTAATCGGCATCCTCGCCGACGGGGTTGATGTCGATCTGAATGGGTACGCCACAACCATCGATGGCAACATCAAAAGCTCGATCGTCGAGCAGAATACCGGCCTTGGGGTAGTGCTCCAAAATGGGCCTCATCTCCTGAAAGACACGGCGGTTTATGGTGATGGGCCAGACAAAGGCACTTCGACTGACGGAGTGGTAGTAGACACAGGCATAGGCAGTCGACTGGATGGCGTGGTGGTCAAGAAATTTAATGGGAACGGGGTCGTGGTGAATGCCAGTGAAACTCTCATCGAACGGACGGGAATCGACAAGGTTTCTCAAAACGGCTTTGTTATTTCTGTTCTCGCCAGTAACGTGATCCTCAATGGCAACTCCAGCAAGAATCTAGGTGGCGCCGGCTTTGTGGTGGAGGGAGACAGTAATCGGATCACTACTGGCAAGGCTGAGAAAAACCTCGGTAATGGCTTCCATGTTAGCGGCAACGGCAACCTGGTAGAAAATAGCAACGCCAAAAGCAATAGCGGCGCCGGCTTTGTGGTGGAGGGGGACAGTAATCGGATTACCACCAACAAGGCTGAGAAAAACCTCGGTAATGGCTTCCATGTTAGCGGCAACGGCAACCTGGTAGAAAATAGCAACGCCAAAAGCAATAGCGGCCTTGGCTTTGGAATTGCCGGTAGCAGCAATACCTGCGGGACAAATTCAACTGAACGCAATGGTGGTTATGAGTGGATCATTAGCGTCAATAACATCGATAACGGTAGTAATTCGGCGAATAAGAAGCGGTTTTCTTTCAAGGCTGCAGGCGGCGTATTTGAGTAGGATATAAAACTTCACCTGGAGGATGTCAGGCGTTATGACATCCTCCACTCTCTGCTCTCATCTTTACGCGTAACGTTTTCCGTTTTATCTCTTCATACGTGTCCCACATCTCTCCAGTAGATCTCCAACACTGCATTGCTCACCTGCTCGCTGCACGCGAGCGTTTCCTTGTCCGCCGTTTAGAGCAGGACATTCTCACGAGCCTAGATCGGGTCACTGCGCGATTTCTCGACCCCACCTCAACAGAACGGCAAGAAGCTGAAACGCAACTTTCTCAAGAGACAGGACTCTCTTCGGCAATGGTCCGACATATACTCCCGCTGATTTTTCAGGAGTACCAGAGTGGAAAATTGATTGATCTCCTTGACGATGAGTTAGGTGCGTACAATCGACTCGACCGCTTTGAGCCGATGCTGAGCGGCAATCGGGGAGCCTTTAGCTTTCCCCTGATTGCCCAAGTTTTGGCGGGCAACATCCCTGGCGCCGGGCTCGACGGTATGATCTTCTCGCTCTTGGTGAAGTCCGCTACGCTTGTGAAAGCGGCATCGTTCTCCTTGGTTTTGCCTCTGCTGTTTGCACGTGCGCTGGCAAATGTGGATCAAGAACTTGCCGATTGTCTTACAGTCGTGACCTGGCCGGGTGGTTCTCCCACGCTGGAAGAGATTGCTTTTTCCCATGCAGACATCGTGATTGCATCCGGATCGGATGAAAGTCTGACCTCGATTCGCCAGCATGTACGCGGACGCTTCATCGGCTACGGTCATAAAGTCAGTTTTAACGTGATCGGGAAAGGATCACTTGCTCAGAGTCAACAGCTTGCCCATGATGCTGCTTACGATGTCGCCCTCTATGACCAACAAGGCTGTCTTTCGCCGCAACTCATCTATGTAGAAGAAGGCGGCTGCGCGAGTCCAAAAGAATTCGCGATATTGTTAGCCCAAGAGCTTGCCTATTGGCAACAAAAACTTCCTCGCGGCACAATCCCACCGGACGCAAGCGCAGCGATCAGAAGAGTGCGAAATGAAGCCGAATGGCAAGCGCTCTCGGGAAAAGATGTCTCCCTTCTTGCGAGCAGCAACGGAACCGAATGGACCGTTATCTATGAGGCTGATCCGACATTCGTTCCTTCCCCGCTCTATCGCACGATTCGCGTGAAACCGCTTACTTCCCTCACCCAACTTTTCTCTCTCCTTACCCCTTGGCGTTCCTATCTTGAAGCCGTAGGCGTGGCGACAAATCGTGAAAATCTGTCTGCGGTGGCGGGGATCCTTGGCCGAGCCGGTGTCAGCCGCATCTGTCCCATTGGTAAGCTGCAAATTCCCCCTCTCAGCTGGCGACATGGTGGACGGCCACGGGTTGCAGACCTGGTGCGTTGGGTGGAGATCGAATGATGAATGAGCACAGAGAAAATAATAGTCAATCGCCGGCGTGGAACTGTTGCTCTCCTCCCCATATTTTCCCTACTGACTACTTTTTCCTCTCATTGCTGACTCTAACCTGCTCACGTATATTCCTTTCATGAGCGCTCTGCGAGACGATTTCTTTCGTTTTGTGGCCCAAACGTCGCCTGAACCGTTGGGAATCGAGGTGGCGCGCGCTCATGGGTGCATCATTGTCGATACCGACGGACGAGAATACCTGGATCTCCTCTCGGGGATTGGAGTCGCAAGCCTCGGACACGCCCATCCTGAAGTCGTCCAAGCAATAAAAGATCAAGCCGACCGTTATCTGCACGCCATGGTCTATGGCGAGTACATCCAAGAATCGCAGGTGCGTCTGGCTGAGCGACTGGCAGAAATCGTTCCACATCCGCTCTCCGTCACCTACTTTACCAACAGCGGCGCGGAAGCGATCGAAGGCGCATTGAAGACCGCACGTAAATATACCGGTCGTTCACACTTCGTGAGTTTCCTCGGCGGTTTTCATGGCGACACTTTCGGCGCGCTTTCCATTGGCGGGAATCCGATATACCGTACGCCGTTCGAGCCCTTACTCCCAACTGTCACTTTCTTACCCTTTAATGATTTCAATATTCTTGGAACCATTGATGATACTGTTGCGGCGGTCATCATTGAACCGATTCAAGGAGAAGGCGGAGTACGCATCCCCAACAGCGGGTTCCTCGCACGCCTGCGTCAACGCTGCGATGAAGTGGGAGCCTTGCTCATTTTTGACGAAGTTATTACCGGTTTCGGGCGAACCGGGCGCATGTTTGCCTGCGCTCACTGGAGTGTAGCGCCCGATATCCTTGTCCTTGCCAAAGCGCTCGGCGGCGGCATGCCGCTCGGCGCTTTCGTGAGCACAGACGAGATCATGGAAACACTTTCCCTCGATCCACCACTGGCGCATGTAACGACCTTCGGCGGCCATCCGGTAAGTTGCGCCGCCGGGCTTGCTTCTCTTGAAGTGATCCTGCGGGAACGATTGCCGTATCAAGCCCAAGCGAAAGGGGAGGAATTCCAGCAACAACTTCGTTCCCTTATCGGAACCGGCGGTTTCATTGGGGTTCGTGGACGTGGGCTTTTGATTGGGATGGATTTTACTTCGCCAGAAGCCACAAAAAATTTTGTGCACCACTGTTTCGCCGCGGGTGTCATTCTCGGATGGACACTGCATAGGGACACGGTCGTTCGTCTTGCGCCGCCTCTTATCATCTCTTCCGCCGACATCACCCAAGCGGTCAGTGTCATGCGGGAGGCGCTACAACAAGCGTGAGACGGGAAACGAAAGGTGTAAAGAGATGCCTCCTATTAGAAGGGCTGTTGGTATCCTCTTTACACCTTACAGTTCACATTCTCATTTTTTAAGGAGCTTTTCATGTCGAATGAATCCGCATCGACATCTACCCCCATTTCTCCAGAAACGTTCTTCAAAGAAAGAGTAGCGCCTCAATTCAGCCGCCGTATTGATGATCTCCGACGGCAAATTTTATCGATCGAGCAACAGATCCAGGAACGACTGAATGCCCAGGGCTCAGTCCGCATCGTGGTGGAAGGCGATAACGGTGGGACCTGGCACCTCAATGTCAACAAAGGCGAGATGACTGTCACGACCGAGCCGGTGTTTCTTCCGGTTATGACGGTGTATCAGCCGCGTGGATATTTCGATTGGGCGGTATCGATGGCGACAGGGTCAGGTCTCTTTGGTCCCAGTGCGCGTAACAATCAGGGTGAACTTACAAAATCACGCCTAGACCGTTTGAAGAGGCTTAAAGGGCTGCTCCAGTTCACTTTCACCCATCTGCCGGACGGCAGCGAACAAAGTTTCTGCATCCACTTCGGAGATGGCGAACGCCCCACTACTCCACAAACCGTACTCACCATGAAGGCCGATGATGCGCAAAAGCTCGCGCAAGGAGAATTGAACCCGCAAGTAGCGTTTATGAGCGGGGTGATCAAAGTCACCGGCGATATGGCGCTGGCCATGCAGTTCGGCGCCGCGATGATGTAACACAAAAGAGGGAGCGTAGAAAAAAGAGAGTCGCTTAGTAGTCTCCGCTCCCTGCTTCCTTAGTCGGTTGATTCGCGGCGCCGACAAATCTCGCGACGTCTTCCCGGTTATCGCCTTGGTGGGATCACTCTAAATCTACTCATAGTTCAAGACAAACAGTTTAGCGACCAGTATAGCGCGGTTTGCGTTTTTCAACAAATGCACGTGGACCTTCTTTCGCATCTTCAGTCGCCAGCACTTCGCGTGCACCTTCGTTTTCGAGTTGGAAGCCTTCTTCAAGCGAAACGCTCAGGGCGCGTAAAACAATCTCTTTGATCTTGCGGACCGCAACCGGCCCATTCGCTGCGATCTTGTGCGCGAATTCTTCTGCTTTCGCGACAAGCTGGTCCGCGGGAACAATATAGTTAATCAAACCGATGCGATACGCCTCTTGGGCGTCAAAGGTGTCGCCGACCAGCATGATTTCCATGGCTTTGCAGAACGCCACCTGGCGAGGCAAGCGCACCATTGAACCGGCGAACGGCATTAACGACCATTTGACTTCCGTCAAAGCGAAGGTGGCATGCTCGGCAGCAAGGCGAATATCCGTCGCCTGCATGAGTTCACATCCTCCGGCCAAGCAAAACCCGTTAATTGCTGCAATGATCGGCTTATACAATGGGAACCCACGCAGTGTGGCAATCTGTCCCAGGTTCGGAGTTTTGAGCAACCGATGATCCCACTCATCTTCCGGTTGCCGCGCGCCAGACATCAACGGCGTGAGCCGTCCCAGATCAGCGCCAGCGCTAAAGGATTTATCACCCGCGCCGGTAATGATCGCCACACGTAGAGAGTCATCCGCGGCATACTCCTGCCAGGCGTCGGCAAGACGACAAATGACTTCCGGGCTGAAGGCGTTGCGCCGTTCCGGTCGATTAATCGTAAGGTAGGCAATCCCGTCGCGTTTTTCGTACAATAGTGCAGGTTCTGTCACACTCAACTCCTTCTTCTTGTCCCTCATCTTCTTGTTTCATTTCCACCAAAGAGGTTGGAGCGTAACAATACCGGATAAAGGCGACAACCGGCAACGGGGAAAAAAGAGGAACCCGGAAAGGGGAAAGAGGAGCAAAGCGACCGTCGATAAAGTACGGAGAAACTGGCAGCGGAAGTGGAGTAAGAATTCGGAGAGGAGAAGCGACCAGATTGTCGCCTCCTCGTTTAACAAACGTTAATCTGCATCTGCATCCAATAGCACGACACGATTATTCACCGGTTGAATCGGACGGCTATTAGACGGAAAAAGTTTCTGAAACACCTGCACTTGCGCTTGAGAAACCGTAATAGGGGATTCCATCAGCAGCCACTTAACGTTTTCTGAGCACGGCGGCGTAGTCAGAGAGCCAGTGTACCGATACGCCCGATGATCTGTCGGCAAAAGCGCACTAGCGTCAAGCGTTGCCGCAAAATCTTTCGGAGCGCCAGCCTCTTTGGGAAAGGCCGCCCAGATGTCGTTTAACATCTCGTTGTTTTCTCCCTTTTCCATCAAGACGCCAACCACCGCGATATGCCCTTCGGCATCTTTATGGACGAGATGGAGTTCCATGTCGTAGTGTTTCCCCTTGACCGTGTGTTCACTTGGAGTGTGAAAGTGAAACTGAACCAGCTCGTAATGCCGTCCGTCAATTTCAATGGAATTTCCCTTGGGATAATTGACCTGAATGGTATGACCATTGTTTACAATCTGCCCATTCCCGGGAGTGTAGTGAAACTTGATATCAGATAACCCCATCAACACCGGTCGAGTGATATCGATCGGTGTTTGTGCATGTCCTTCAGCACAAGCGGCAAACTCGGGGCTCAATTTTCCCCAAGAGTCCGGCCCATTGGGCCCTTCGTACTCCCAATGCACGCTGCCAGGAGTCGATTTCTGCGGAGGTTTGCTTACCTCCGCAAGGGAGGCATGATAGTCCTCGGAGTCCGCAGATACCGTGAACGGCAGAACAAGAAACAGGGCAGCAACGGCCGGTCCGGCCAAGATTTGGGTGAAAGAACGGTGATTGTGTGGTGTCATCTCTACCCTCTATTCCGTCTATGGATGTAATAAATGCTTCTCTTTTCATCGGCCGGAGGGAAGTAATTCTTAAGGCAGAGGCGATTCTTTCACTTCGTTTCGCCGGAAAACAATTCGACGCGGCTTTTTGCCGCTTGTCTTTGCCAGAGGAA
This sequence comes from Binatia bacterium, assembly GCA_050185455.1. Classification (GTDB taxonomy): domain Bacteria; phylum Desulfobacterota; class Binatia; order Bin18; family Bin18; genus SYOC01. Next base: position 9,815 of record JBFWZL010000112.1, read on the forward strand.
CACCCACAATAGCCCTCCCGCAAAAGCATACGTGCCGATCGCTGTTGCCCACAAAAACCAGGCAAGGCGATCAAAGAGAACAAGAAGCAGCAGGATGTACGCAAAATCCCTCCCGGTAATCCGCTCGTAGAATTCCACGAGCGGCGTACGAACGCCGCGCCCGCCAACCAAGTCGGAAGGAAGGCGAAATATCGCAAGGTAGGCAACCACCATCGAGCAAAGTACACCGATTATCGTGACCATCGCCAAGGTCACATACAATGGGTCCTGCGTCTCACGATAGAGGCTCACCGCAATCCCGGGAAATAGTAATAGATGGACAATATTATCAGCAAGAAGATCAAGTTTGGCGCCGAACTCTGACTCCAGGAACTTCAGCCGCGCCAGTTCCCCATCGCACCCGTCAATTGTCGTGGACATAAGCAGTAACAACGAGCCGTTCACACGTGGCCAATAATACGGCTGCATCAGGAGCCATGCACTCAGCAAACCGAGGGTAAAGGACACTAGCGTAATTTGGTTAGGCGTGACATTGGAGGAGACGAGCTGTCGAGTAAGGAGACGAGAGATTTTGCGGTCGAGCGCGCGCGCCAAAAACCCGTCCGTCTCCCTCCCGAGACTAGCGAAAAGTCGCCGTTCGACTTCTTGTAAACCAAGAGTTAATGGAATCCAAAGTCCCTTGTTGAGCACAATAACAGGGAAATGACTGGCCAGAAAACATGGCTCTTCTGACCGAAGAAGCAGCCACAACGCGGCGGCGTCACCCACTACACAGTCAACCTTCTGCCCATCCCGCGCGATAAAGGTTCTAGGCGACGGATTGCAGCTCTCGGCGACTTGCCGGATAAGTCGATGATCGAAAATTGCCGTGCATGGGACAACCATGGCTTCTTCATTTCCTAGCCATTCGGTAAATATTTCGTGAGAAAGCGTCTGAGCTGTCACTGTACAACGGACATCACACAGTCGGCGTTCGTCAGCAATAAGCTGCTCGCACTCCGCTGTATGTTCCGCCGCAAGCACCAGCCAATCGACGATACCGCTTTTTTGCCCTGCACAAAGCACTCTCGTCAACGCCGGCAAGCCAGCGATTATCAGGAACGCTGACTGATCTGGGACAAGAAGAATACCCTTCATGCTAGAAAGCCAAGAGGGAACGGCTATCGTGGACGTCTGTTCTTGCACCGGCAAGCTGGCGAGCGTGTCCGCGCCTCCACCAACAGCTCATCTCTTTTTTCCGCCGTTTCGGTCATTCGCAAGAGCAATGTAGCGGTAAGAGCACGCTTTACCCGTGCAACATTTTTCGGATCTCTAACGGCAGCCGCTTGACCTTCCCGTTATCATCGACGCAGGCGTGAAGCGTGAGACCTTCAGCGATCAAGCCCTCATCAGCTTGACGGGTGATCCGATAGCCAAAACGCACGCTTGCGCCGCCGACCTCCTCAATCGAGGTTTCCACAATCAACACATCGTCAAAAAAAGCGGGCGCCCAGTAGCGACAGAACGCCTCACGGACGGGGAAATGAATACCTTCAGCTTCAAGTTCCTGATATGGCTTCCCGAGACGACGCAGGAGTTCGACGCGACCTTCTTCAAACCACGGTAAGTACGAGGAGTGATGCGCCATGCCGGCTTGATCAGTCTCAGCATAGCGCACCCGGACGGTGTGTCTGGCCGATAGCCCGCTCACTTCATTCGCCTTATGGCGGATAGCATGTAACTCGCTCACTACGTTCGCTCTATGGCATATAGCTCGTTCGCTGCGCTCACTCGACGGTAGAAAGCGCTTACCATCAGCCATTTGCTATTTCCCTTTCCAATTTGGTTTCCGCTTCTCGGCAAAGGCTAATGGTCCCTCTTTTACGTCCTGAGAGTGCATCATCTCCGAAAGCGCCGGGTATGAAGCAGCAAACGCTTCATCGAGAGGACGCCCAAGTCCCATCATTGCAGCTTGCTTCGTTGCTTTAATCGATAAGGGCGCGCACTCAAGAATTTCATTCGTCCAGCGTTCCGTGGTGGCCATTAGGTCCTTGAGAGGAACCACTTCGTTTACGATACCCAGACGCAAAGCCTCTTGAGCAGTCATATGTTTGCCAGTCAACATATAGCCCATCGCGACCTTGAGTGGAATTTGCCGCGGGAGACGATGCACCCCGCCAGCCATCGCTGCAAGCCCGACACGTGGCTCTGGCAACCCAAATCGCGCATGCTCAGCGGCAATAATGATGTCACACGCTAGGGCCATCTCGAAACCGCCACCAAGCGCGAAGCCATTGACGGCAGCAATGGTCGGTTTCCAAATATCGGTGCGGTCAGTCAACCCTCCGAACCCACCTTTCGGACGCGGTCCGGATGGCATGCCTTTCGCCGCCGTATATTTGAGATCATTTCCAGCTGAAAATGCTCTTTCACCTGCGCCAGTAAGAATGATGACCCACACATTCTCGTCAGCAATTGCATCATCCCAAATCTGCGATAGTTCCACAGTCGCCGGTGGATGTACGGAATTCATCACTTCCGGTCGGTTCATGGTGATCTTCGCGATATGATCTTTCTTTTCATAAATCACGAACTCGTACGCCATGTCTCCTCCTTTATCTGGTCAGGAATGAACTTACTTATTCGCCGTAACGCCGTGGATAGTACCGTCCCCTCATGGTAAAAGCAACAAAACAATGCACGATAACAATTTCCCTTTACCTTTAACTGGACGCGTCGCTCTTATCACAGGCGCCAGCCGAGGGATCGGACGCGCCGTCGCCACGCGCCTTGCTCAGGCGGGAGCTAAAATTGTACTGGCTGCGCGCACGAGGGACGCGCTTGCCACCGTAGCGGAGGAAATCCGTTCTTTTGGCCAAGACGCTTTTGTTGCCCCAACCGATGTCACCAATGATCAGCAGCTTGAAAGGCTTGTCGATGCGGCGCAAGCCCGTTTCGGCTCCATTGACATTCTAGTTAACAACGCCGGTGGGGGACCACCGCGCACTCCTATTTACAAAGCGCGTCTTACCGATTGGGACTGGACACTACGGGTCAACCTGTGGGCGACGATGAGACTGACGAAGCTCGTGCTTCCATCCATGATGGAGCGGCGAAACGGCGTGATCATCAACATTTGCTCGCACGCAGGATTAACCGGGAAAGCCGGAGAATCCGCTTATGCCGCCGCAAAGTTCGGCGTACGCGGCTTCACGCAAGCACTTTTTGAAGAAGTTCGAGAGCATGGAATTAAGGTTTCCACCATTTTCCCAGGCTACGTCGACACTCCGCTTATTCCGCCCAATCGTCGCGTCGATCGGGCAAAGATGCTACAGCCAGAAGATATTGCTAGGGTAGCATATGAAGTAGTGACGTCTTCGCTACGTTGTTGTCCACTTGAGATTGTTCTCCACCCGCAGCATGATCCGATGAAAACGTGACGCGTGATACGTATTGCACGATGCATCATGAGTAAGGCATAAACTGAGGGTGGTGGACCCCAGAGTCACGCAAACCGTAATATGCATTACGTCTACAAAGCTTATGAACCTTCAAGGAAAAATCGCATTGGTCACCGGCGGTGCGAAACGTGTCGGCAAGGCTATTGTTCAGGCCTTGGCGACGCGCGGATGCAAGCTGGTCATTCATCACCATACCTCTCAAGCCGCAGCGGAAGCAACCGTGCGAGAGCTGATTACCACTGGGCACGAAGCACTGGCGCTCCAGGCCGATATCACACAAGAAGAAGAAGTTGATCGCATGATTGCGGCTGCGCTCGCGCATTTCGGCCGCATCGATATTTTGGTCAACAATGCGGCAGTCTTCTTTCGCACACCAATAGAGACATTGACGGTCGAAGATTGGGAACGCGCGATTGAAGTTAATCTCACAGGTACGTTCATGTGCGCGCATAAACTCGGCCTGCGAATGAAAGAATGGGGCTGGGGCCACATTATCAATATTGCTGATGTTGCAGGTCAGCGCCCCTGGGCGGACTACATTCCCTATTCCGTTTCCAAAGCCTGCGTTATTACCTTCACGCAAGGGTTGGCTATGGAATTAGCTCCAGAAGTAATGGTCAACGCCATCGTTCCAGGCCCAATGCTCTTTCAAGACGATACGCCGCCGGAGGTGCAGCAGCGTGAAATCGATAAAACTCTCGTCAAGCGCGCAGGGACACCAGAAGAAGTCGCCGAGACCGTCGCCTTCGTGGCCGAGTCTGACTACAGTACTGGATCGCTGTTTCATGTTGACGGTGGTAGAGCACTGACATGAGCCCGTCCCAGC
>JBFWZL010000113.1:0-14003 GCA_050185455.1 Binatia bacterium
CGGTTCGAGTTCGAGAAGAAAGACGAACAAATCAATATGCGCGTGCCAAAATCCTTGCTGAATGCTTTGAAGAAACGGGCGAAGGCGCGAGGCATTCTCTACACGCGGCTTATCCGTGAGACGCTTGAGCAGGTCATGAACACACAGGATCGGTAAAAAACCTATCTCCTCCTGTGCCCCGTGTTGTTAAGTGGCGATTTTGTCAAGATTCGGAGACTTGGGAAGCAGCCATGATAGCAGCAGTACACCAACTCCTGCACATAGGGCTGATCCGAACAGTATTCCTATTTTAGCGGTATTGAGCAACGCTTCATCCAAGGCCAAGTCAGCAATAAACATCGCCATGGTAAAGCCGATTCCCGCGAGAATGCCGCCAACGGCGAGAAGGCCAAACGTCACTCCCTGGGGGAGCTTTGCCAGCCCAGCACGAACGGCCAGCCAACTGAAACACCAGATTCCCACGGGCTTTCCCAGCACTAAGCCCACTAGTACAGCTATCGTTACGGGTTCCCATAAGTTACTGGCGCCTAACGGCACGCCAGCATTGGCGAAGGCAAAGAGCGGCATAATGAAGAAACTCACCCACGGATGCAGGATGGTTTCAAGTCGTTCGAGTGGCGACATGCTTTCACGAGCAGCCAATTCGACGGAACGCAATGTCGCGCGGTCCTTTTTGACCGCATTCAACTCCTCGCCTTGTAAGTAGGCGGCGAATCGGTGCACGATTGCTTGTAAGTGTTCCCCACTTACCCAACTGCGCGCGGGCGTAAGGAGTCCGAGGATAACGCCTGCGATCGTGGCGTGGACGCCCGACTCGTGGAAAGCGAACCAAATCAGGCTCCCTACTATGAAATAGATCGGGACACTACGGACACCAATGTTGGCGAGGCCGACAACGCCTCCGATGCCGAGAAAGCCAAACAAAAGGGCGGCGAAATTGAGGTTACTGGTGTAGCCAATCGCGATGACGAGGATGGCGCCAATGTCGTCGGCAATTGCCAAAGAGAGAAGTAGGATACGAAAGCCCCCAGGAACGCGCGAACCTAAAAGGGCCAAACAGCCGACCACAAAAGCGATATCGGTTGCCATAGGGATACCCCAGCCACGCGCGCCGGGTTCCCCGGCCTGAAACGCAAGATACAGACCGGCCGGGACAATCATACCGCCGATGGCCGCGATAAGGGGGAGTGCGGCGGATCGCAAATCCTTGAGTTCACCTAACACTAACTCACGCTTGACTTCCAAACCGACGACGAAAAAGAAGATCGTCATCAACGCGTCGTTGATCCAATGCTTCAAAGAGTGGATGAGCTCGAAAGAAGCGAACTGAAAGCCTACCGGCGTCTTCCAAAAGTTAAGAAATTCGTTCGAGAAAGGTGAATTAGCCAGAAGGAGTGCGACAGAGGTTACAAGAAGCAGCAGAATCCCACTCGCTGCCTCGACATGCAGAAAACGTTTGAGCGGGCCGGAGAGGCGGTCAACAGGTTCGTCTGGCAAGCGGACAGGTTCGGTAGAGAATCGAGTTTGTTCCATCGTATAGCCCAGCGTAGATGTAAAGATGATAATGCCCAATCGCAGCGGGAAACTCGGAGGAACCGTCAGCTGTCACCTAGTGGTGGAACTGACTGTCTTTCCGGATATATTGACCTTGTGTTGTCTGCGGAGTTAGCTCTTGTTGATGCCAGACACCGTTTACCAATACTCCCATAACGTGTCGTCAGCCGTCTATTTCATGCGCATGATCCTTGCGCGAGGATGTTGGCTCAGCTGTGACAATTAACGTGAGGCCTTGGGCGCTGAGAACACGCACCTGCTCTCCCCGGCCAAGAGGTTGAGCTTCCGGCCCAATTTCCGCGCTCCACAATTCCCCGCGTATACGTATTTTTCCTCGCGGCGCTAGTTCGTGCTGTACCACGCCTTGGGCTCCGATGAGCTGCTCAACGCCGGTTTTTACGTCGAAATCGTATGCAGTTCGCACGAGAGGGTAGAGGGCAAAGTCTTTCAGCATCCACGCCGCTACTCCTGCAAATGCAACCCAAGAGGAGAAGGCGAACCACTGTTGTACGCTTAACCAGAGAAGCGCGGCGATGAGCCATCCCGGAACCTGTAACAGAACATACTTACCAAAAGGCGATTTCAACATACTACTGACCAACGCATGTTGCTCTCAACAGAAGCAACAAAGTGTGACAGCGCTGTACACTCTACAACGCGCCGCCGTCTCTCTTCTTACTACTTTTAACGCGCCCGAAATAGACACCCAAGTAGAATGAGGAAATATATCGTCAGCGTAATACTGAACAATCTGTCAACTTAATTTCTGAAAATTTTCGGAGTTAGAGCGCCTACGCAGCGCCGGAGAGAATCCTGTTTCTGCCTCTCTTACCGAAACTGGTTCTCCTCCACCGCCGCGCCTTTACTGCGCTGAGGGCGGCAGCGGAGACACATGATAGAGTAGGAGAAACCATTTCCCCCCAGTTTTCACATAGGTTCGGGTAAAGCGCACGGACGTCGTCGTGAGGGGTTTGTCTTTTGGCTTCGCGGCGATGGAGTATTCCCCCCACACGATGCCGGTATTATCGACGACGCGGAACTGAGGATTCTTCGGCGTTACGGTGACACTCTCGGTGTTAGCAAAAAGCGTTTCGTACGCGTGTCTCCGCGCGGATTTTCCATCGACCGACGCTGGAGAGGCTGCACTGAGCGCAACTACCTGTTCATGTTGATTATCCATCAGCGTATCGAGATCGCGAGCGTTAAAAGCAGCGATCTCTCGTTCGAATGAAGCCCGTAACCCGTCAACTTCATCTCCTTGTACGAATGAGAGTCCACCCACAGTTATAAGCAAGATTAGCAGCAAAGCCGTCTTGGAGCGCATGAAGTTTCCTCTCCCTTCTTCTACAGCGATTTTATAATAAAGGGTAACCAGGAACACGGCAAGAAAGTTTCTGAAGATCCCAGCGTAGTATGAGCCAGGATATTATTTTTCTGGGGTGAACAGCGTCCGCTGAGTTAGGGATTGTCTTGCCCCTATGCCCGTTAGCTTTGTATATTGAGCGAGCATGTCATTGTTACGATACCTGCCAAGCGCGCTTGCCTATGTTACTTGGGCTTGTGTCTGATGTATTTACTAATGCGACTTTATCGACTTGCTAACCTCCTCAATCTTGATGTTGCCTTAGGAGCGCTAGGATCGATGATTCTTGCCGCTTCGGCCTGCAAAGCGCCCCTACCGTTTGCTTGGTTTGTGCTGTTACCGCTTGCGGTTTGGGCGACCTATACGCTGGACCATGTACTTGACGGCATGCGTCTCCCAAGCATTTCTGCTGCGCCAAGACACCAGCTTGCCCGACATCATGCATTGGTGTTGACAATAGGTGTTGGGTTCACTGTTGCGACGCTTTGTGTAGGGGGTGTACTTCTCCTACCAAAGCGCATCTTATGGCTCAGTGGCATTGTTGGGATTATTACACTCGCACACGTAGGAGCCGCTTATGCCGAGTGGTACCAAGCCTTGCCCTTGTTCAGTAAAGAGCTTGCCGTTGCTGCACTGTACAGCGCGGGGACATGGGGTGGTCCTCTATTGGTATCGAGATCGTTCTCTCTACCGGCTATGCTTTTGTCGGTGATTTTCTTTCTTATTGTGATCCTTAATCTTGGGCTCTTTCAGTGGTTCGAACATCAACACGAGGCGCAGTCTACACTGAACGGACAGAGGCGTGCTCCTGTCAGACATCTCATCGATATCGTGTTCCTTGGGTTGCTTGTCGCGCTTGTAAGTGCTTTCCTTCTGGCGCCTGCAACACATACGCGAGAACTTCTTCTCCTGACAGTAATGGGAGGAGTGCTTTGGACGATGCGATGTGAGCCGGCTTATTTTCTTCAATACGAGCGCTTTCGTGTCGTGGGAGATGGTGTATTCCTCTTGCCGCTGTTTTTGTTGCTCTAACGTGTTGTCATGAAAAGACGGCTTCCTTGGGGATACTCCTTGCTTGCTCCTGGGTATGACGTAGCCGCGCGCGTGGGGTCGTTGGGTGCTATTCCGCAGGCGCAAGGCGCCCTCTTGCGCTTGTTACCCCCAATTTACAACTTGCTCATTGTTGGTGGAGGCTCCGGCTTGTGCCTACGGTTCCTGCCGTGGGAACGAGTAACAGGACGGGTAACGTTCGTGGACATTGCTCCAGGGATGATGCAACGGGCCCGACACGTTGCGCAAGCGCTTGGAGTCGCGGAGCGCATACAATTCCTCCAACAAAGCGTAGAGCACTTAGATCCACGGCAGCGGTTTGACGCGGTCTATACCGCTTTTTTTTTGGATCAGTTTCCTCAGCCCCGATGTGAAGCCATTATGCGGTTACTGCATGCGGCCCTCTGTCCAGGTGGAGTCTGGCTGGATGTAGATTTTTCTTGCAACGTGGAAGATGGGTGGGCCCGTCTTTATCGTGCTGCTTTACTACCTTTTTTGTATAGATTCTTCCGTTTGGTCTGTGGAATTGAAGCTGTTACGCTACCGAACCCGCAGATATTTTGGCAAGCGCAACAGTATATAGCCAGAGGGAAAATCTCTTACGCCCGAGCTTCCATCGAGGGTTGCCTTCTCGAAAAGCCTTACCTCACAGGAATTGAAGAAAATTTTGCTGAAAAGGGCGGTGATGACGGTCTTCAGCTTGGGAGCGGCGCTGTGCTACACTCCGCTCCATGCCAGACTCTCCCCCACAATCTTTCCAAAGCCCACCAAAAGGTGAAGCCAAGAAATCGCTGCTGGATATCCTTGCCTCTATCGTAGGAGGAATCGCTGCGTTCGTGCGAAAGGCTCCGGTATTTGTCGTCTTTGCTGTCCTGGCTGCTGTTCTCTATTTTCAGCAAGCCCAGCAACCCGAGGAGCAGCCTCCACAATTCGATGACCCAGCGGAACTACAAAAAGAGCCCGAACCTCCGGCGGACCTTTCGCAAGAAACGGCGTCGGTATGGACCTGCGTGCATCGCACGGATTCGCAATTGTCAAATGGCTTGTGGGCCGATATCTATTATGGCATGGAAGCCCGCATCGATGGCAAGCAGATCACCGCGAAAGTGACGGAAAAATGGGGATCACTCTCGGATGACAAGCGTCAAACTGTCGCTCAGTTGGTAGTCGATACGTGGATTGAAAACGGTCAAGCGTTACGCCTTTTCAACTCTCGTGACGAAATAGAAGAGATCGTGCTGAAGCAATTGCCGGAGGATCAGACCGTGGCGGCGTGGAAACCGTCTACCGGCATCCAACTGTTCAACCCTCAAGGAGGAGCGTAGTTGGAAAAGCCGAAGGCCGGAGAGGAAACAGGGGTGACCTTAAAGTCTAAAGCCTTCAGCCTATAGCCCACAGACAACTTTATTTTGCTATGTCAGATCACGACAACCATTTTTTCACTGCCGCTGATAGTCAGATCCAGGCTGGAGCCGTCGCCGATGTCTATTTTCTGCGGACGAAGCAAATACTCGAAGCTCGCGGTTTGAACAAGCACGTCCGGGTCGAAGTCGTGGCCAAGGGGTTGCCTGCGGGCTATGAGTGGGCGGTATTCGCGGGGTTAGAAGACGTACTGCGGCTCCTTGACGGATGTCCAGTGTCGGTTGAAGGGCTTCCCGAAGGCGCTGTCTTTCGCGCATATCAACCAGTCTTGAGCATTGAAGGCCGATATCTTGATTTTGGTTTGTACGAGACGGCGTTGTTGGGGTTCCTGTGCCAGGCGTCGGGAGTGGCGACGAAAGCCGCGCGCATGCGGAAATTGGTGGGTGAGAAGCCACTGATTCATTTTGGCGCGCGCCGCATGCATCCCGCGATCGCGCCAATGGTTGACCGTAGCGCGTATATTGGCGGTTGTGACGGTGTCGCCGTCGTTCTAAGCGCCGAAATGCTCGGTCTTCCTCCATCGGGAACGATTCCCCATGCGCTCGTTTTGCAAATGGGCGATACGTTAGAAGCGGCGCGTGCTTTTCACGAGATCATCGATCCTGCAATTCGTCGTGTTGCGCTGATAGACACGTTCCAGGATGAAAAATTCGAGGCGATTCGTTTAGCGGAAGGATTGGGCAGCGCGCTGTGGGCGCTGCGGCTGGATACGCCGAATTCTCGCAGGGGAAACTTCGCCAAAATTCTGCAAGAAGTGCGCTGGGAGCTTGACCTGCGGGGTTTTGAGCACCTCAAGCTGTTAGTCTCTGGTGGCTTGGATGAAGCAGACATTCCCGCCCTGTTGCCGTGGGTAGAAGCGTTTGGTGTGGGAACGTCGATCGCCAATGCGCCGGTTATTGATCTCAGTCTTGATATCGTCGAAATCGAAGGCGAGCCGATCGCTAAACGCGGGAAAGAATCCGGCGGAAAGCAGTTGTTCGTTTGTTTGCCGTGTCAGCAAGAGATCGTCGTCCCGACCCGCAAGCAAGTGCGCGTATGTCGAACTTGTGGAGCGGAGTTGACGCCAGTCACTATTACTCTTCTAAACGCTGGACGACTCACAACATCGCTTCCAGCACCCGCAACAATTCGGGAACATACGCTGGCGCAGCTCCGTGAAAAAGAGTTGTAATTTCCCCACGTGAGAGTGCGGATGCATGACAATTTCCTGGGAACTGTCCGGGAGCTGTGGGCGCTTCGTGCCTTTCCTTGACGTGTTCCTTTATTGCTGATTCCTGCAACTTTTCAGTAAGATATTTTCATGAACGATTTTTTTACGATTGAATGGCAAAACGGGGCGGTGGTGATGCTCGATCAGCGTCTGCTACCAACACAAGAAGTCTATCGCACATACCGCGATTACCGGGGAGTCGCCAAGGCGATTAAGGACATGGTGATTCGCGGCGCGCCGGCGATTGGCGTGGCGGCGGCGATGGGTGTAGCCCTTGGCGCTCGCCAGCTTAAAAAGAGTGACACTCCGGAGGAGTTCGCTCGTCTTTGTGAAGTGTTCGCGGCGACGCGGCCAACCGCGGTTAACCTGTTTTGGGCGATCGCCCGGATGAAAGAGGTGTACGACCGGGTGCGCGGTTTGGGCCGAGACGTGCTTTGTGCGCAGTTGGAGCAAGAAGCAATCAAGGTGTATGAGGAAGATATCACGATTAACCGTCGCATGGGCCGCTATGGCGCCAGTTTGATTCCCAAAGGCGCTACGGTGATGACTCACTGTAACGCGGGTGCTCTGGCGACCGCAGGCTACGGGACCGCGCTCGGCGTCATCCGCGCCGCCTGGGAACAGAAAAAGGTGAAATCCGTCTTTGTCTCCGAGACGCGACCGTTTCTCCAAGGCGCGCGCTTGACCGCCTGGGAACTTACCAAGTTGGGCATTCCCGCTACGTTGATCACGGACAACATGTCCGGGCACATCATGCAGAAAGGGCTTATTGATTGCATCGTCGTCGGCACCGATCGCACGGCGGCTAATGGCGACGTCGCCAATAAGATTGGTACATATACCCATGCCGTGCTGGCCAACCGTCACAAAGTGCCTTTTTATGTGGCGGCTCCAACCTCATCCATCGACTTACATTGTGCGGGCAGCAAGGATATCCCCATTGAAGAGCGCTCGCCTCGCGAAGTGACGCATGTCTTAGGAAAACAGATTGCGCCGACCGGGATGAACGTCGCGAATCCCGCTTTCGATGTCACCCCCCATCAACTCGTTACCGCGATTGTCACTGAAAACGGTATCGCCCGAGATCCGTATAAGAAGATATTGGCGGAGCTTGTAGGGAAGGGGGCGAAAAGGAAAAATTTATAAATTCTATCTGCCCCTGTGGGCGCGAGCAGTGCAGGGCAATGCTAAAGTGCGGCGTCTCGCAACCGCAAGCTGTGGTGTCGTCTTGAGCGGTTCGACTCCTCCTGCATATCCGCAGGTGCTTTTTGGTTATGTTGCCGAGGCATCTTGTTGGGAGCGAGGGTCGTTCAGGTTGTCGAGGTGAGACTGTTCTAGGGCTTTCTTCACGGAAATGTCATGATGCAGGGCTAGCAGTCCCTGAATCTGTCCTGTCCCGTCGCGTAGAAAGCTTGCCCGAATTTCAACTGGGATCACACTTCCGTCTTTGCGGACAGCCTCTGCTTCGTACAGCGACGGCAATCGCTCCATGGCAAGGGCGTGTTGTAGTCGTTCTTCGCTTTGTGAGGCCGAGGTCGGAGTGAGAATCCTGCCATACGAGTTTCCCACCAACTCCTCACGTGACCGGTCGAGCATCATCTCTAGACCGTGGTTGATCGAGACGATCTTTCCATCCAGGGTTATGGAGATGAGCCCCTCGCTGGTACTCTCGACCAAGGTGCGATACTGAGCTTCACTTTCTCGCAACATAACCTCCGTGCGCCTTCGCCTAAGGACGTCGCGATTCACGAGTATCCCCGAGAGACTGACCAGGACAAAGGTCAACGCACTCGCGGCGATGGCTAATCTCCGCATGCTCCGAGCGTTGGCCGTTGCCGCTGCTTCATGGTGCGTGAGCAGTTGTTTCTCTTCCGTTTCCATATCCTGGACGACTGTGAGAATATCCTCCATAGGCGCCGTGTTGCCGTTCGTTACCATGACGTCCATTGCGTTGTCTGCTCCTTCCGTATCCTGAGCAGTAATAACTGCTTGTAGGCTGGCTAGGCGTTGCTTCGTCAGCGTTGTCAGCGTGGCGACGCGGTCCCGTTGGACTGGGTTTTCCGTTGTTAACTGCCGAATCTCATAGAGTTCCTTTTCGACGCCGTTGGCGACAGTTTGGTATGCTGCTCGGTAACTCTCATCGCCGGTCAACAGGTAGCGTAGCTGCTGGCTTTCCGCCCGTTCTATCTGCAGCGGGGCATCATCCAGCTCTGCCAATACCCCTTGGGCGTGAGCCGCCCACTGGTTACTCTTCATGAATTTGGTCATGCTTGTGTACGCAAGAGATCCCAGCAGACACAAACTAAGAAGGGCGACACTAAAAGCCCCCGCTACTTTTCTGTCGAGTGTCCACATCATGGTAGTCTTCCCTCTTTGTTCGCCGAGAAGAACATGGCGAACTTGGCGGTTATGTTGTCCCTGGATAGTGCGTGCTTCAGTGCTTAGGCTTCGCTCGTGCTGTGTAACGATAAAGGGACGTCGGCTTCTCGTCCGTCGTGCGGTGCACGCTGTTCCTTCGGATTGCTGTGCATGTGGCATGCCAGCCTCTCCCTGCGGCGGAAGGAGAGCCCATGGCAAAGGCTCAGTTTGGTGACGGGCGGCGACGCATGCTGGATCGGTAGTTCACCGACGGCGTCTTCTACAGGGTTACGTTCGGGCTGTCAGCGAGGAGCGTTGGACGTCACCGACTTGTGTCCCCATTCCCTATGCTTCCCCTCATTGCTCACTGTACTGTATAAAGACAGCAGGGACGGGAATGATGTGTGGTGCGTCGTCCCTGCCGCGAACGGGCTTAGAAATTATTCTTTATGCCCAATCCCATCGAGAGGTAGTGGAGATGATCGAGCTGTTCGGTCGGCATGACATACCCTACATCCAAAAACGTCGCGATTTGAGGTGTGAAAAAATAATCAACGCCGCCATCGACACGTCCGGCGAATTCCGTTTCCGACCCGGTGTGGTGGATGGCGCCATCAAGCCCATGGACTCGGTCCATGCCATCGACATTGAGGAAACCCAGTCCGCCGCTGGCATAGGGCTGGAGATTCGTGATGCCTAGGGTTGGGAACAATAGCTTTCCCATGAAGCTGAAATTATTCGTAGTCAAATGTTCTCCTGCTGGATCTCCAAGCACGCCCTTCCTCTCCTTGCCGAAATCGTTCATGTACTCATACACAGCTTCGGTGGCGGAATAATCATTAAAGCGATAGCCGCCGCGAAAACTGAACCCTGGGCTGTCCCCAAATCCCCGCGCCGCACCGTCAAAATCTGAAAGTCCGCCAGCCATGCCCAGTCCGACATAGGCTCCAGGCCGGTTGAACGCATCCTCGGCCCACGACGCTGGGCTCGATATGAGGAAAAGCAGTGTCATAATCAACATCCTGTGGGTAAAGGCCGGCTTCATCTCGTTCTCCTTTTCTGTTTTGTCTATATTGCATTGTCCAGTAGAATTGCAGTGTTAACATGATCGCTCTCCGAGCCAACGTCCGACCTGGGGCCAGAGTTTTTTGTGGGCGGCGCTACTGACGGCTAGCCCCATATGTCCGGCAGGAAAGACAAGATTGTGCGCATCTTTACTGTCAAGAAGATCGATGAATGGCAGACTGGACCGTGGATGCACAACGTCATCGTACTCGCCTATGACGTTCAAGACGGGGCAGATGATATTATGCAAGTTGACGAGCTGTCCTCCAACGCGCAGCTGACCCAACATCAGCTGATTCTGACGTAAAATGTCATTGCCTAACTTTGCCATGCTCGGCGACTACTTCAAAAGGTGTGGTTGGTAGCGGGTCTTCTTCCACGGGGAAGGACACACTCCACCCTCGACGTGAGCCGTCATATGTTCTAATAGCGCCTTCGAACCAAGAGTCTGAGAGGTGTTGCATGAAGTCCCACATAATTTCCTCTTCAATCCGTAAGTTCAGCGCTCATTTAATGAGAGTTTGCCGACGTCTTCGGCTGGGCCAATGATTCCGTGAGGACGAAACCATTGACTGCAGCCGATAGCGCTAATGGAGTTTCCGCCTCTAGGGCTTGAACAACACGGGTTGCGACACTGATGAGCGTTTCCTGTTCCTGACGTTGCTGATGCACGTCGGCGGTCAAGCGAGCGATGTCTTCCCGAAGCGCCTGGGTTTCCCTTGTTGTGGGTAGGCCAACCGTGTTCCAAACCCCTACCAATACGGCTCCGATTACCGCGTTACTCAGGTACTGCCAGCGGAGGAATGCTGGAGCGGCGTTTTTCAGTAAGGTTGTAGTCAAGGGCAAACGGTACAGGTTATCAACCGTCGCCGTGGCGAAGCGCACCCCGGCATCGTACCCTGTCCAGGCTGCTTTTGTCATTGTCGTTTCGTCGCAAAGTCCCCATTGCCATTGTATCCCGGCAAGGGGAAGGTCGATCAGGACCGCCTTGGTCAGTATAAAAAAGTCATCAACTTGATTATTTATTTTTTTTGACATCATAGAATCCTTTCTTGAGATCAAGCAGCTGCTGTCTAGAGACGTTTTCCAGACCGCGTCTAGAGACGCGAAGCGAGCCGCACTTTCACCTTGCTTTTTGTTCACTTTTGTGGACAAAAAACAGGTTCATAGCGCTCGGTGTTTACCTGGCGAAGAAACGAAGGAATACGATTAAGAAAGAGAAAGAGCTGGAGGCGGGGCGCGGTCTTGTCTAACGGTGTGAATTCGGAGTGGGAGAGGGACCGCGTGTTCACTACGCTCTGAGCAGGAAGTTGGGATTACTGTTTGGAGTGGTATAACAAGTAGTGGGGCGCCAGCAATAACTTGCCACTGACAAGCGAGACACTCGGGATGATCAACTTGATCGTCGCCCGCCGTGGGAGAAAATTGGAAAGGGTGCGAAGAGGGGGGGAAACGGTGAAGAGCGCAGGTGTGGGAGTCATCCGCGGTGGAGCAGACTGGAAAGAGTAAGATGATAACGAGGCTGGATGCTCCGAGTTTCCGTACGAGACTGTACACAGCGCGCCGCCATCTTACCACCCACCTAACCATTGCCATGCTTCCTCTCTGGTACGACATTTTTTATACCTGACGAAGTGTGGAAACCCGTCTCTTTGGCTGAGACGCCTGCGCGAGCCGCTTTATTCACGATCCAATATTCACTTTATGCTCATGGAGCCGGTGGGACAGGCAATTCCGACGTGCGGTGGATGCCGGTAGCGGTCTCCGTAAGAAGGCCAATCTTGACATAGATTGGTCGGATTTCTCGTCGCAACATCGGCAACGTCCGGGCAAACCACCATGCGGCCATGATACAGCCTATGCCCCCAAGTCTCAGCGTATAGGCCACGCCGATCGTATGCGCGACCCCTCCCGCTAACAAGCTGCCGAAAGGCGTGAGTCCCATAACCGCCATCGTATAAAAACTCATCACTCGGCCGCGTTTATCACTTTCAACAATCGTCTGGAGCAGGGTATTGCTGCCGGCCATTTGAACCATAAATCCCAGCCCGGTGACCACCAGGAAAATCAAGGAAAGCCACAAGAGACGGGAAAACGAAAAAGCGATCAAGCCAACACCGAAGGTACTGGTAGCTAAAGGAATGAACTTGCCCAGGCCCAGCACGGATTTGCGCGCCGCGAGAATCCACGCTCCCCCAAGCGCGCCTACGCCCACGGCTGCCATCAAGAGCCCCAAGGCGGTAGGTCCGCCGTGGAGAATCTCGTCGGCGACCACCGGCATTAAGACCGTATATGGCATGCCAACGACACTCACCACCGCTAAGAGCAGTAAGATGTTACGAATCGGTAGAAATCCGGAGACGTACGTCCAGCCCTCATATAATTGTTGACCGATATTGCCCGCCGTTTTCGTCTGACTGTCGTGTGGGATAATCGTCATGAGCAGGAGCGAGGCAATGACGGCAAGATAGCTCAAGCCGTCCAGGAGAAAGCACCACCCTTCACCCACTGTCGCGATCAGAATGCCGCCGAAGGAAGGACCAAGAAGACGGGCGACATTAACCATTGACGAGTTCATGGCAATGGCGTTGGCTAGGTCTTCTTGCTTTTCGACCAGTTCCACCATGAACGCCTGCCGCGCGGGCATATCGAAGGCATTGATAACACCTTGAAAGACACTGAGAAGGAGCACATCCCTCATCGTGATAAATTTATAAAATGTTAACAGAGCCAGCGCCAGGGATTGCACCATAGCGAGCGCTTGCGTCGCCACTAACAGTCGATGTCGATTCCAACGGTCGACAAAAACGCCAGCGATAGGTCCTAAGAGAAAGGAGGGGATTTGTCCCGCAAATCCCACGATACCCAGCAGCAGGACTGAACCAGTCAATCGGTACACCAACCAACTCGTGGCGATCCGCGTCATCCACGTACCGACGAGCGAGATGCTTTGCCCGCTAAAGAAGAGCCGATAATTCCGATGGCTCAAGGCTCGTATCATAAACAGCAGTCCCGTCGCCCTCGGTGCGGAAACGTTACGTGAGATCGAAGGAGAAAGTGTTTCAGAGTTCATGCTTTCACTAGGGAATGATGAAACTGCTCTGGAAAGACAGACGCAAGAATAAGGTTCTGCACTTCCGCACCCCGATTGGAGATGGACGTCGGTCGCGTGACGTAAGCGGCGCGCCGACCCACGAATCGAGGATCGCGTTGTGTGAGGCGTTCCCGTCTTTTTCTTGTGTTCATGGTCGACTCTTCTGTACTGGCGTTATCCTTGTACCGTGACACCGAAGACATCCAGTACCCGGTCACTTCTGAGCAGTCCTTCAATCTCAACCTTCTTCCATAAATTCTGCTCCGCCGTGAGTTCGTGGAACAGAGCGTCCGGACTGCGCATGTGTAATTCCCGGGGGAAAACGATGGCGGCCCAGCGTTGCGGATCGCTGACGAACGTCACTGCCAGTACAGCTTGTTGTTGACCATGTTTCAGCAGATACAGATTGTTCAAGTCGGGATGCGCTTGCTGCACCTCAGCGACGCTACACCCCACACAGAGTACTTTACCCTCAACCCGGGTCTCCCCCCGGAGTTCGCCGCCAAAGGCGCCGAGCCCTCCACCTGGGACCTGTGCATAGACAGTAGTGGTGCTGCCGAGTAGCAGCAAGGCTGCCGCAATATTGCGGCTTGTGACGTTGTGAAATGTTTTCATGCTTATTCTCCTTTCTACTGCGAAAAAACGCAAGCCTCGTGCCAGCGAGTCGCCATTAAAAGCGGCGCATTCCGAATCAGCGGGCGCAGGGGAAGGGCGCAAAAAATAGCGTTTGTGTGTGCGGTGTGTGACGTTCTTGCGCGGTTGTGTCACTGACGGGAACACTGGTGTCCGCACGAAATAAGAACTGGTAGGTCGTTGTCACGAAAACTATCTGTGCCTTGGCACGCTGATTGCCCGAACAGAGCCATGAAGAGAGTCATTACTAAAAG
>JBFWZL010000114.1:0-13999 GCA_050185455.1 Binatia bacterium
TGGGTCTGGATGCGCTGCTGAGAGGACATTGTTTCTCGTTCGAGCAAAAGCACCTCGGTGAGGATTTTATGAACATTCACGGGCTGCATGTCTAGCGAAGGGGGAGTAGAGAGCCCGAGTAACTGCTCAAGCAAGTCGCTCAACCGATCAACTTGGCGAATCATTACCTCTGTATATTCTACGGCTGAAGGATTGTTGCGCACACGGCCTTGTAGGAGCTGCGCGGCCCCACGGATGCCAGCCAGGGGGTTTTTTATCTCGTGCGCTAGGCCTGCGGCAAGGACGCCGAGATGAGTCAGCTGGTCTTCTCGCAAAGCAGTTTCCGCCAGTTCCTTTTGATAACTGAGGTCGTGAAAGACGAGGATTAACCCTAAGTAGGTTCCTTTGCCATTAAGAATTGGGGAACAGGTCAGGCGGACAGGGGTGGAGCGATGGAGTCGCCCTTGGAGCTTGCCCTCCCCCGCCATCCGGCTGTAGCCAGAAGAGAGAGTTCGTTGAATGATTTCTATGATCCAGGGATTGGTAGAAAAGGCCTCCGTATACGGGCGGCCCCACGTCTGAGCGGAGGAGAAACAGGTTAATTGCTCAGCCGTCTGATTCAAGTACGCGATACAACCCTCGTGATCAATAATTGTAATGCTCTCCTCAAGACTGGCCAAAATGTGCTCCCACGAATCTGAAGGGAAATCCGTCTTCACTTCCGGGGAATCTGAGCGTGTTTTCATCCGTATTGCCACGGGAGACCCATCTCAAACTGCCTTTTTCTTGTCAAGGCGGGGTTGCCAACTAGCTGCCTTGCCCGCTATGGTAGGCGCGCATGCGGTACTCTGAGTCACTCTGCAGACACGCGGCTGAAAAGCTTACCGAGGCGCTCAGCGACAAAAAACTCGTGCAGTTGCGCGCGGAGAAGAAAACGGTCGCGGAGAAGCTGGTAGCCGCCTTCCTTGAAAATTTTCGACAGGAAGAGGAACTGGAAAAGGAAGCCGAGCGTTTGGCGGAGGAACATATTCGGAAGGCTCCGGGGGTGGATCGTCATAAAGTGACTCAGCTCATTAAGCAGCGCTTGGCTGAAGAACGCCTGTTTGTTTTATGAGGCGTCTTTGCCTCTCAATCTTAAAGAAGGAGGATAACGGTGAGCCGCCTGTCTGACAACCGCGTCGCCGCGCTTGCCCGGTTAGTCTTACGGGTGATGGCTGCTGAAGGCGAGATCCTTAGCGAACGCGCTGCGTTGGTTGAGGCCAAACGAATACTGGCCGAGCATTTTCAGCGGGATGATAAAACTGATGAGATTGTCCGACGCAAGATCGCTTCCCTCTCTCGTCAGGTGTCCCAAGGGAGTGCTGAATGGGAGATCCTATACCGGCGCTACTTCGAAGAAGAGACCCGCAAGCGAAAATTCTGAATAGTTTCTCTTGACACCATTGTGGGAATGATTAACTTCCTCCCCGTCCTCGCCATGTGAAGAGGACTGTGGCCCCTAATCAATCTAATTCGTAAAAACACGTTCTTGTTGAGAAAGGAGAGAGGCATGAAGATTCGACCCCTACAGGATCGGATTATCGTTAAACGGATCGCGGAAGAAGAAAAAACCAAAGGCGGTATCATCATTCCGGACACTGCCAAAGAAAAACCGCAAGAAGGAAAAGTCACTGCCGTCGGCAAAGGTAAAGTGAACGAAGATGGCAAAGTGACTCCCCTAGATGTGAAGGCTGGCGACAAGGTGCTGTTTGGCAAGTATGCTGGCACGGAAATCAAGATTGATGGTGAAGAGCATCTGATCATGCGTGAAGACGACATCCTCGGAGTCATCGAGGGATAACTGCGACGGATATGTAAGGAGGAAAAAATATGGCAGCGAAAGTAGTGAAATTTGGCCAGGATGCACGGGATCGGATTCTCAAAGGGGTGAATCTCCTGGCTGATGCGGTGACTGTGACCTTGGGACCAAAAGGCCGTAATGTGGTGATCGAGAAATCTTTTGGTGCGCCGGTGGTAACCAAAGACGGCGTGACGGTGGCGAAAGAAATTGAACTGGAAGACAAGTTCGAAAACATGGGCGCGCAGATGGTCAAAGAAGTGGCAAGTAAGACTTCCGACGTGGCTGGTGACGGCACCACCACCGCGACCGTACTGGCTCGCGCCATTTATTCCGAAGGCGTGAAGATGGTGGCGGCTGGCCATGACCCCATGAGCATCAAGCGCGGGATTGATAAGGCGGTGACCTCGGTCATTGCCGACCTCAAAGGCCTGTCCAAGCCCACCCGTGACCAGAAAGAGATCGCGCAAGTCGGTACGATTTCCGCGAACAACGACGCCACGATCGGCGAAATCATCGCCGAGGCCATGAACAAGGTCGGTAAAGAGGGCGTGATCACGGTCGAAGAAGCTAAAGGACTCGAGACTACCCTCGATGTCGTGGAAGGCATGCAGTTTGATCGTGGCTATCTTTCTCCGTATTTCGTGACTGATCCGGAACGCATGGAATGCATCTATGAAGATGTGTACCTCTTGATCAACGAAAAGAAAATCTCTGGCATGAAGGATCTCCTTCCCGTGCTGGAACAGGTGGCGAAGAGTGGCCGGCCGCTGATTATCGTTGCTGAAGATCTTGAAGGCGAGGCGCTAGCGACTTTGGTGGTGAACAAAATCCGCGGTACGCTGCAATGTGTGGCGGTGAAAGCTCCTGGCTTCGGCGACCGCCGTAAAGCCATGCTCGAAGATATTGCCATTCTTACGGGCGGCCGTGTGATCGCGGAAGAGCTCGGTGTCAAACTCGAAAGCTTGACGCTCAATGATCTCGGCCGGGCGAAACGTATTGTTGTTGACAAGGACAATACGACCGTCGTCGACGGCGCCGGTAAGAAGGCGGACATCGAGGGGCGGATTAAGCAGATTCGCGCGCAAATCGAAGAGACGACTTCTGACTACGACCGCGAGAAATTGCAAGAGCGTCTGGCCAAGATGATTGGCGGCGTGGCGGTAATTAAAGTAGGCGCCGCGACCGAAGTGGAAATGAAAGAAAAGAAAGCTCGTGTGGAAGACGCTCTCCACGCGACGCGCGCCGCAGTGGAAGAAGGTATCGTGCCTGGCGGCGGCGTGGCGCTGATTCGCGCTTCCAATTCATTGAGCAAGATCGAGACGAACGAAGAAGAGACGGTCGGCATCAATATCGTGAAGAAATCACTGCAAGAACCGCTACGCTGGATTGCAAGCAATGCCGGTGAGGAAGGTTCAATCGTATTGGATAAAGTGCGCAATAATAAAGGCGCTTTCGGGTTCAATGCGGCGAGTGGTGAGTTCGAGGATTTGATTAAAGCAGGCATCATCGATCCGACCAAAGTGGTGCGCACTGCGTTGCAAAATGCGGCCTCCGTTGCGGGAATGATGCTGACCACCGAAGCCACGGTATCCGAGAAACCGGAAGACAGAGGAGGAGCCGGCGGCATGCCTCCGATGCCTCCAGGCGGCATGGGCGGCATGGGCGGCATGGGCGGCATGATGTAAAATTTGGTAGCGAGGAATTCCCTCTCCTTATGGGGGGAGGGACAAGGGAAGGATTTTGCAAACATCACTCCCTTCTCGTTTTTACACGACCCTGCTGGGAGAATCCTGACAGGGTCGCTGTATTTTTGCCTATCTCTTATCTTTCCCTCGATAGAAAGTCGGCGGTGCTGCGATTATGTAGTTGTCTAGCAATCGTGTAGGAGCTACACCTTAGGAAACCCAGTAATACGAATCCCCGCCGAATGCACTTTGTTAAGAATATTGAGGCGAATAAGCAGAGCGGTGATGGGCTCAATCTGACGCGCGGCTTCTAAGGGGCCAGCGCTAATGGCGTGGATGCCGCCGCCGATCTTGTTGATCAGCTGCATAACGGTTGGACGGGCGTCTTTGTCCCCGCACACCAGCACATCGCAGTCAATTGCAGCATTGATGTCTCTAAGCAAGTGTGCGGAGATATTTTGTAAGGCGCACACCACCTTCACGTCTGGGCCAAGCACTTGTTGCGCTTCTTCGCTGGCAGACCCGGCTGATGGCATGATGACCCGACGTGCATTGTCCGGGTCGAGCGGCACGGAAACATCCACGAAGATTTTTCCTTTGCACTGTTCTTTGACTGATTCGAGAGTGCCGACGTGAGCCGAGTAGGGTACAGTGAGAACGATAATGTCAGCCGCCGCCGCCGCCGATACGTTGTCCGTCCCGCGAATCAATTCCTTCCCAAGTTCCTGATTCAAT
Source organism: Binatia bacterium (assembly GCA_050185455.1). Lineage (GTDB taxonomy): Bacteria > Desulfobacterota > Binatia > Bin18 > Bin18 > SYOC01. The sequence continues at coordinate 4,240 of JBFWZL010000114.1, forward strand.
TCGACAGCGACTTTTTCGCCTTTTTCTTTTTGCCGCGAACCAATGATGACTTCCTCTCCGGCTTTGGCCCACCGTAGCGCCAACCCTGGTCCTTGTTCGCCTGTTCCGCCTAAGATTGCAATTTTCACTACAAGTTCCTCCCTATTCTTGTTGTGCAGGGGCGGTCCTACGTGGCCGCCCAAAAAAGGGGAACCCCATGGGATTCCCCTACATGTGGAATATTTGCCGGGTTTTACCAGGGGTTGAAAGGTCCGTCACTTTCCCACTGACGCTTTGATGTATTTGATCGTTACTGGCGAGAGATCATTTGGTTCGACCAGCACTTCGATTAGGACGAAGGAGGAGATTTCATGTGCAACCGTGAGTGCTTCCCGTAATTCTCCTACCGTCTGCACACGGAACCCTTTTCCTCCCCAGGCTTCCGCTAATTGGGCGTAAGGCCAGTTTGGGAGATTCAACAGCTCTTGTCGTTCAGTGACCGGGCGGAAAATCCCCCAGCCTCCATTATTCATGAGGATGATGATTGGGTTCAATTTGTAGCGTGGCGCATGGCTGAGTTCCGGCCCGGTCATTTGAAAAGCGCCGTCACCGCAGAGAACGATAGGACGCTGGCCCGCGCCAATTTGTGCTCCCAACGCGCCGGGGATGCCGAACCCCATGGAGGCGTAGTAGCCTTGCGCTAGATAAATACCGCGGTAGCCGATCTTGATATCGAGCCCGGCAAAGAGCATATCTCCGGCTTCGGCTACTACCATGTAGCCTTTGCGATGTTGGAGAAATTTATTGACCTCCCAGAGCATATCGGAAACATCAACGCGACGGTCATCCCCAGGCGGTTGCGGGGAGAGGTTGTCGCAGTACTCAACTTTTTCGTGATGTTGTTTCAATGGGGCTTTGAGGAGCGCTTTGATATAATCCCGAAGCATGACCTCTGTGTAGGTATGGTAGCTGACGTCTACTCTGTTCTGTACCGCCCAAATCGATTTTTCATGCGGCAGCTGCGGCAGCCGCGAGCCGAGGTTCATGTCGGTCAGCAAAGTGCCAAGGTTGAGCACCAGGTCCGCCTCGTCGACGCGCTCGCGAATCGGTGTGGGGGAAATCGGGCCGATGTTGACGCCCATGAATTGGGGGTGATCCATAGGGAAGGCGCTCTTGGCAAGCACGGTGGTCATGCAAGGCGCTCCCATTTTTTCCACAAGGTCAACAATTTCTTTTTGGAGTTTGAAGCGAAACGTCTCTATGCCGACGATGACCGCCGGTTTCTTGGCGCGATTGAAGCGCTCTGTTGTGTCTTGCACCGCTTCTTCCACTTTTCGTGGGTCTGAACGCGTGTAGGCAAGTTTCCCGTCCCATTCGAGGATCTCACGCGGTACTTCGATCTCTTGGTCAACCATGTCTTGATGGATCTCGATGTAGCCAGGTTGTTGGTTCAGCCAAATGGCGCGCACGATCTCGTCGATAGCCGTGGCGGCCGTGCGCGGATCGTCAATGATTTTCGCTGCGCAAGTAATTTCTTGAAAAATATGAAACTGTGATTCGATTTCTTTTGCTTGGTGATGGATCAATACGCCTAGTTTACGTTTCTCTTCACCTGGGCCGCCGCTGATCACAAGAATCGGCACACGCTCGGCGAAAGAGCCGGCAACGGCGTTGACAACGTTGTGCCCACCAGCACCGTAGGTGACGCACAGAACGCCTGGTTTGCCGGTTGCCCGTGCGTACCCATCGACTGCAAAACCTGCTCCCGGTTCATGAGAAAAGGTGCAGATTTCCATATCCCGCGGTTTCCCGAACTTCATGAAGAGGTGGATAACCAAGTCACCAGGAATGCCAAAAAGATGCGTGACGCCAATTTTGCGTAAATAAGCGACGAGGTAATCGCCAAGTTGCATGCGTGTTTTCATATCACCTCCCTGCCCCGATTGTAGCAAGAAAGGGGTGAGAGAAACGAGACAGGGATAGAACGAAGATAAAGGGACAAAGCGACGAGGAGGAGAAAAGAGAAAGGGAAGACATCGGATTTGCGACTTGAGGCGAGTAATGCAATGCGTTGCATTGATGGGAGATCATCATTATTGAGCCGAAACACAGTGGAGGCGAGAAATCTTGGCGAGGTTACTCCCGCTGTGAGACTTTCCGACTGAAGCCTGTCTTGAGCGAAGTCGGAAGAGCATAAGAATGACAGTCCACCAAAACGTGGGAAAACACAGGGAAAACCGAAGCGAACAAACAAGCGCCTAGTCCCTTCGCGAAGCTGACTCCTGGCCACTAACAATTGCCTACCCGAAAAACTCTTCGACGTTACCAGAGAGTACGGCGATATCTTGCACGGCATTGTTGCGAAAAATGCGAAACAGAATCGTATCTCCGGCGTGTTTGCTCCAGAGTTGAGCATAGAGGGTGTGCCGATCCGTGATTTCCTGTCCGTCAAGCGCGAGTAGGACATCACCGGCTTTCAGGCCAGATTTATCTCCAGGTCCGCCCGGGAGAAGACCGGCAAGCACCATGTGGTCGCGCAAAGGATAGGAATACATCCCGATCCATGCCCGTGAAGGCTGGCTTATTCGCCGTCCATAGCGAAGCAACTCTTCTCGATGTTCTAAATAGTTTTCTACTGGGATTGCCAACGAAAATTTACCAACCTCACCGAGATTAAGGGAAACGACACCAACCATGCGCCCTTTCATGTCAAACATCGGCCCACCGCCGAGACCAGGGTTCATGGCGGAACAGACCAAGGCGCGATCTAGGCGATATTCCCAATACGCTTCATATGGTCCCAGGTTGGACAAAAATCCTCCGCTGATGCGCCTGCCTATGGTGTCATCGCTGCTGGCAACCATAAAGACTTCGTGTCCTGGTTGTAGCTCGGCGCTGGAACGCAAGTCCGTCGCGGGAAACCCAGAGTTGGGGACCTTGATGACTGCGATTCCGCTCGCGAAATCTTGAGCGACTACTTCAGCCTCGTACTGGTGGTTATCTAACATCCCGACCTGGATCTTTGCAGCGCCGATCACGATGTAATTGACCGTAAGAATATAACCTTCCGGGCCGACAATGGTTCCTGACCCCATGCGTTCTGTACCAAGGAGGGTTGCCGAAGAATGACCTGGCGGTACATAGGCGTGGATGCCAACAGTCGAGGGAACTACTTGTTCGATAAGCTTGACCGAGGCGTTCACTACAGCTCCCAAAATCAGAAAGGATATGAAACCCACCAACCCTAATGACTTGTCTGGATGAAAGCAACCCCTTAGTTATGCTGGCGTTATTAGGGTGTTAAATTTTTGTCGCAATGTCGAAATTTCGACAGATTAATTCTCCAGCTTTTTCTGTTTTATCTAGAGAACTTTTTCTCTTGGATAGGTAAGTATTCAAGAAGAAAAAGATTTATCTCCCTTGTAAATTTGTGGCGAGTTGAAGGGATAATATGGTCTATATTTTGCTCAACCGGAAGTAAGTAAAATAGGGAAGGTCGGTCACTGAGGATGATGGCAATGATGAATGAGCAAAGATCCATAACTCCAGAACTTCCAGAAATGCTACTTCCCACCCAGTTCTTTTCGGACAGGCTGCTAGTCGGGCGCGCCTCTGGAGAACTGGCGTTACGATGGGCAGTATTTTCTGACGGCCTCAGTCGTTATTGGAAACTAGCCTCAGACTGTTCTCTCCACAATTCCGAAGAATTTCTCGAAGAAGAAAATTGGCTGCTCGCTGATGATACTGAATGGCCGTTTTCGTTTGCGAGTTTATGTGAGACTTTTGGGCTACATGTGTCTTCGGTGCGTTCGTCGCTCCTGGCATGGAAGCGCGCCCATCTTTCCGAAGCTGTTCGTTTGGTCTCGCTCGTCTAGACGTGTAAAAGTGTCCCGCGCACACGGGCGAGAGGTTCTTCCTCCTTTCCCTCTCGCCCGTTCCCTTTCTCCTTCCCTTGGCAGTACCTGACGAATCTTATAGTCTCTCCCGCAGGAGGGAGAGATGTACGCTACTATTGATGGCTTGCGGTTCCACTACGCTCAAGACGGTCAAGGAACTGACCTTTTACTCATTCATGGTTTAGGCGGAAGTCTTCACGATTGGGATAACTGTGTCCCAGAGTTTGCCCGTTATCATCGTGTTACTCGCTGGGATGCGCGTGGGTGTGGCGAATCGGACAAACCTGTGGGCCCATATTCCCCCGCAATGTTCGCTACGGATCTTGCCGGTCTTTTCAGCGCCTGTGGGATTACTCGCGCCCATGTCGCTGGTATTTCCATGGGGGGAGTCATTGCCCAGCGCTTCGCCCTCGATTTTCCAGAACATGTCAAGTCCCTAACGCTCATCAGCACGTCGAGCGAGGTCGGTCCCGAAGCGCAAGCGGCGTGGGAAAAAACGGCGGCCTCTCTCGAAGAGCGCGGCTTTCCCACAAGCGACGATTTTGCGCGACGCCCTTACGCGGCAAATTTTGTTACGGCGCACCCAGAAGCCATGCAGGCAATGGCGCGACGCACGGCCACGAATGACCCTCGCGCTTATGCCGCCGCCGCGCGGGCAATCGGCTCCTACAATTGGACAGCTGAACTAGATCGTCTGCAAATGCCAACCTTAATTCTGCAAGGTGCGGAGGATAGGCTGACGCCACCGGGAGGCTCTATCAAAATGAGCCGTGTTATTCCCAGTTCCCGCTTGTTAATGTTTCCCGACTGTGGCCATGTCGTACCTGAAGAGAAACCCGAGTTGTTTACTCGAACGCTTCTGGCGTTCCTTGCGGGCGTGGATTTTCAGCGTTGAGAAGCAACGGGGATGTTTGCTCAGCGACCAACGCCCTTTCGCTCGCAATCTCACTCGTGGCAGCTGATTAGTGTCGGAGCTGTCCTCGTAATTGGGATTCTCCTTGCTGGTATTGGACTTACTGGGGAGATGCGGTGGACCTGGACTGACACTGTCCACCCGACGACAACACGGAAAGGAGAGACTATGGCGCGGGAACGAGTGCATGCTCCGGAACTTGAGGGCGGTCTTACGTGGTTCAATACTGAGACGCCGCTTTCGATCGCAGGACTCAAGGGGAAAATCATTCTGCTCGATTTCTGGACGTACTGCTGTATCAACTGCATGCACGTGATTCCGGACCTGAAAAAACTTGAGGCGAAGTACGCCAATCAACTGGTGGTCATTGGCGTGCATTCGGCGAAATTCCTGAACGAAGGCGAGTCGGAGAATATCCGACAGGCCATTCTCCGTTACGAGATTGAACATCCCGTGGTCAACGATCGCGAGTTCCGTATTTGGAGAAAGTACGGCCCGCGCTCATGGCCAACTTTGGTGCTGATCGATCCGGACGGGTATGTGGTAGGCGGCATCTCCGGTGAAGGGCATTACGACACACTGGATCATGTCATTAGTCAACTCGTGATCGATTTCCGTGGTCGAGGAAGGCTCAATGAGGAACCGTTGCGCCTAGCGCTGGAGAAATCGCGCTTTACCGCTTCTGCTCTTTCCTTTCCAGGTAAAGTCCTGGCGGATCCTCTCCGAGATCGACTCTTCATTGCGGACTCGAACCATAACCGTATTGTGGTGACGACAAAGACTGGAAAGGTGTTTGACGTCGCTGGAGCTGGAGAAATTGGCTCCGATGATGGTCCTTTTTCGACCGCGACATTTAATCATCCGCAAGGAATGGCGCTGGACGGCGACATTTTATACGTAGCGGACACAGAAAATCATCTCATTCGTTGCCTGGATCTCAATACACGGACTGTTACCACGATTGCTGGGACCGGAGCCCAGGCCCTTAACGAGTATCGTCGTGGTCTTGCGCGAGAAGTCGCCCTCAGTTCGCCATGGGACCTGATTTTGGAAAAGGGTATTCTCTATATTGCTATGGCCGGGCCGCATCAAATCTGGGCGATGAATCTGCAACATGAAGAAATCGGACCTTACGCGGGATCGAGCCGCGAGGGGCGTATTGATGGCCCATTGATGGAAGCCGCGCTGGCGCAGCCGAGCGGCATCACCTCGGATGGAACAAATCTCTACGTGGCGGATTCCGAGGTCAGCGCGATCCGTGCTGTCAGCCTCAACCCACGAGGCAATGTGTCCACGATTGTGGGGCTCGATCTGTTCGAGTTTGGCGATGTGGACGGGCAGGGCGATATAGTGCGACTACAGCATCCCTTGGCTGTTGTTCATCACAACAACGTCCTGTACGTTGCCGATACCTACAATCATAAAATCAAAGTCGTCGGTCCGGTGTTACACACGGCTACCACCTTTCTCGGCACGGGAAAGCCCGGTTTACGCGATGGAGAAATCGCGCAATTCTACGAACCTGGAGGTCTGAGCATCGCTGACGGCGTGTTGTTCATCGCGGATACGAATAATCACGTGATTCGTGTGGCGAACCTCAGCACGAAGGAAGTTTCGACTTTACCAATTACTGGATTTTCCGACGGGACGACTGTGGCGATGGCGGAGTTTTGGCCTAATCTCGAAGAAATTCGTCTGTCGAAACGAACGCTCAAACGCGGCCAAGGCCAACTCATTGTGAATGTACAAATTCCGGCGCCGTTTAAGCTAAATCCAGGTTCGCCGCTGGAATACCGCGTCGAGATCAAAGGCGCCGCTCCCCAGCATGGGAAACGGACGACGGTGAAAGATGGGCAGTTTCCCTTGCACCTCCCATTCTCTCTTACCACTGATGAAGCTGAAGTGCACGCCACGATGAGTCTTGTGTACTGCCGGGAAGGCGACGAAGGCGTGTGTGTGATCAAGTCATTTCGCTGGATTGTTCGTGTACAGGTGACCCAAGACGGTGATGAGGAACTGCTTATTGATCAGGTCTTGGTCCCAGAGTTGCCGCCACCGACACGGACTTTGTGAACCATGAGGCGCGAATCGTACGACAAAAGAAGGAGGAACGGGGCATGCGACCAAACTACCGCGTGATCGATGCTGACGGACATGTGGATGAGAAGCATGTTAATTGGCAAGAGCGGGTCCCTGAGCGTTACCAGAGAGAGGCTCCATGTTGGGTGACTTATCCGGACGGCCGAAAACATATGATCGTGGAAGGGAAACTCTGGCCAAGTCGCCGCGATTTCTACGGCGAGTTAGGCAAAGGGCCGGAGCCGCGCAAACCCGCGCACATGTGGGGGTGGGATCGAGTGGAAGGCATGCAAGATCCACACAAGCGCATTCCTGATATGGATCTCGAAGGGATCGATATTGCGGTGTTGTTCGGCACCTTTGTCGGGTTAGGCGCTATTGCCGCTATCGAAGATCCCGGTCTCGCGGTGGCGGTGGCGATCGCCTATAACAACTGGTTAGCAGAATACTGCCAACCGTATCCAGATCGTCTCAAAGGAATCGCTTTATTGCCATGGCAAGACCCGCGCGCGGCGCGGACGGAAATGCGACGTTGTGTGGAAAAACTTGGAATGGTTGGCGTACAAGCGTTGACGAACTTTGGCGGTAAACTGCTGCATGAGGACCAATTCGACCCGATTTGGGAAGAAGCGCAAGGGTTGGGAACTCCGGTCTGTGTGCACATTATTTCGACCAATTCGACCGGTATCGATCGTTTCGATCGTTATGTTTTTAAGCATGCCTTCTACGCTCTGGATTCGATGCTTGCCGTTTCCTCCTTTACGGCTGGCGGTATTCTAGAGCGGTACCCCAAATTGAAGGTGGCGTTCATGGAAGCTGGGGCAGGCTGGGTTCCGTGGATTGTGGATCGGCTTCATGAACATTATGAACTGCTGCCACAACAGATGCCCTGGCAGACGCGCGATCCTGGGGAATGGATTAGAAGTGACAACTGCTATTTCGCGATCGAACCGGAGGAAAGCACGATCCCGTACGTTGCGCAGACGATTGGTGAAGACCGTTTGGTCTACGCGTCGGATTACTGCCACTGGGATTGTACTTGTCCGGATTCGGTAAAATTTCTGTACGAACGCAAGGATCTGTCCGATGGGCTCAAGCGAAAAATTCTGGGAGAAAACGCGGCGCGACTTTTCAATTTTTAGGGATTGGGGGACAGGGATTGGGGGACGGGAAAAAGGTTAGGAACACTGGTCCCCGTTCCCTCGCCGGTCCCTGTGCGTGGGAGCGAGTATGAACAACTGGATTACTCCTGAAAATTTCACAACCGGCATCGAAGAAGTGGCCCCGAAAGTCTACGCCTATATTCAAGCGTTTGGCGAATTGGGCGTCAGCAACGCGGGACTCTTGGTGGAGAGAGACGGAGCCATGGCGGTGGATGCACTGATGGTGCCGTCGATGACCCGACGCTTTCTGGACGCCATGAAAAAAGTGACGAAAAAGCCGGTCAATAAACTCGTCAACACGCATCATCACATTGATCACAGCGGCGGCAATTTTCTGTTCAAAGAGGCGGAGATCATTAGTCATACCTACTGTCGCGATGAGATCATGCGCACAGGCATGCCGACCGAGTTTTTTCAAAAACGTATTCCACGCTTTGCCGCCGAATTTTCCAAACTGAAATTGGCAGAGCCGCAAGTGACTTTTGAAGACCGTCTTACCTTTCACCAAGCCGGACGTAAGGTTGAATTGCGCCATCTCGGACCAGCGCATACGTTTGGCGACGCCTTTGTCTATCTGCCGAAAGACAAAGTGCTCTTCGCGGGAGATATCGCTTTTTATTATGTCACTCCTCTTGCTTTCCAAGGACACGTGGGAAATTGGATTAAGGTGGCGGATCGTATTCTCAAGATGGATGTCGAAGTCATTGTCCCCGGCCACGGCCCAATTGGCGGCAAGAAAGAATTGAAAGAGATGCGCGCTTATCTGGCGTTGATTCGGCGCGAGGCCAGGAAACGCTTTGACCTTGGGATGACGCCGGAACAGGCGGCGCGCGATCTGAAGTTAGGCGTTTACGCCCGCTGGCGCGAACCGGAACGCATTCTCCCGAACGTTATGAGGCTCTACCAAGAGTTCAAAAATGAACTTGATCAACCGCTTGACGCCATGCAAATGTTTGAAGGCATGCGGCAACTGCGCGCCGAGTGGCATGGGCATAACGCCGGCGAGCCGGATATGTGTTGCGCCTAAGGACGGGAAAGGGGGAAAATGGTGAAAAGGGGAAAAGGATGGCGAAGTCGGAATATAAACGATGCTGCACCCACTCAGTACAACCATGAACCAGCAAACCCCATCCCTTACTTGGCGACCTTGCGCAAGGATGGTGTCAAGCGGCCATGACGCTATCGCCTCTATCCTCCTCCTTGCTCCGGCAGCCAGAGCAATTGGTCCTAAAAATTTTTCGCTACTTTGTCGCCTGTTTCCCCTTTTTTTGGCCTCTTTTGTCATAGCCAAAAGAGGTCCTCTTTAGTATATATTCTTCCCTGTCCTAGCGACCCTGCAAGTTTCCTGGAGCTAAAGCTTGCGATCTGGAACCTGGAATTTCAACAGGATCTGGCAAGGGAGAATTCTTGCTTTCTTATCCCTGCTGACTCTCGGTCTTGGAGCCGTGGGTATCCGTGCGCTCCAAACGGCTCCTGCTTTAGGCTTCTCCTCCGGATTTTGGTTTGCGTTGGCAGAACCGCAAATTCAACGTATTGCTGACCTCGAACTCGATGTGACCGCTTCTCTGCAACTACCAGAATTTTTCAGCCCACGTGAGGAAGCTGCGTGGTGGCGCGCGCAAGAGCAGCTCTATACGCTGCTTCGAACGCGCGAGACCGTTCCTGTGACCTTCCGCGATCAGAACGGGCGCTGGCGAATTGAGGAGGTTCGTGTCGGCGCGTTGCCGCTA
>JBFWZL010000115.1:0-13990 GCA_050185455.1 Binatia bacterium
GGAGCGTTTGGTCGCGTTGAGTACTGACAAAGTGGAGGATGTCCGCAGGGCGGCCGCTGAGGCCTTGGGCGGCTTGGGCAGTGCCGCCGCTACCCCCCCCGTCTTGGAGCGTTTGGTCGCGTTGATTCCTGACAAAGTGGAGGATGTCCGCAGGGCGGCCGCTGTGGCCTTGGGCCGCTTGGGAGCGCCAGTCTCTGCCTTCGATACGCTAGTGGGATTTTGGCTGCCCCAGCTCCATAATCAAGAACGTAAATTCTTCGGGAGTCGGTACAAGCGTGTTTCTACTATCGCTTACGAACAACTCCAGCAGCTTGCAGAATTGCGGGAGCAGCAGGCAACAACTGACGAAACAACGCCCGGACATGAAGTGTCCGGGCTACACGACCGCGCCGGCTAAAGGCGGTTTACAGTTCGTTCCTGGATGACGCGTTGCTTCCTCCAGGCTACATTCTGCGCTACTCAGAAACAAAATCTTCAACACGTACCAGCCATGGCAGCCTGTCATTCCGGGCGAGCCATGCGAGACCCGGAATCCAGGAGTAGAAAACTAGATGCCCGCCTGCGCGGGAATGACGAACAGCAAAAAGACGATTAGTACTTCCCGCCCAGTTTTGTATGATCCCAACTCGCAATTTTCTCGGGTGTGATTTTGAGGATCACGCGTTTCGGCGCGCTTAAGATCGCTTCGCGCGGCGTCTCCGACTTTCCGCTCTGCTGTCCCTGCAGGGTTTGAATGGTCGACGCCACCAGCACCGGGTCTTCGATGATTTCGCAGTGGCCGCGAATCATGAGACCGCGGAAATCTCCATAGTTCTTCCCGGCTTCAATCATTACGCCGACTTTGGGATTACGCCTAATATTGAGGACTTTTTGCGCCTTACCATAGGAGGTCATGTAGATCACACCATCTTTCGCCAAGAACCCCATCGCCACCACGTGGGGAAATCCGTCTTTATCCAGAGTGGCCAGCGCGGCTTTATGACCTTCTTGCAAAAAGGCCGCTTGTTCTTCGGGCGTGAGTTGAATCTGGCGTTGCTTGTTCATCGCGAACTCCTTGCCTTGGACCGCAAGGGGCGGGTGTGAAACCCGCCCCGGCTAGCTGTTTCTCACTTCTCTAGGTCCCGTTTCAACACTCCTTCACTTTCCAATTGCCGAATCTGCTCGGGAGTATACGCCAAATAATCACGGAGAATCTCGGCATTGTGTTCCCCGAGCAACGGCGCTTGCAGCGGCAATTCCTCCGGGAATTCGGAGAATCGTAGCGGCATGCCGGGAATATCCAGCTCGCCCAACACGCGGTCAGTAATGCGACGCACGGTGCGCCGTTCACGCAGATGCGGATGGTTGATCGCCTCGGCAATCGATAACACAGGAGCCACCGGGACATGACCTGCTTGGAGAATGCGCACTGCTTCATCGTCGCTTTGCTGAGCCACAATCCACTCTTCGATGATCTGTACCATTTCCGCTTGATGCTCTACTCGCTTCACATTGGTGAAGAAGCGTGGATCGTCGATCAGTTCCGACTTGCCCATCGCCCGACACAGCCCGGCCCACTGATGCTCCAAGCACAAGATGAACAGATAGGTCTCTTTGCCTTTGAATAGCCCGGCGGGGCTCACTGCATAGTGGTGCGAGCCGGATCGCGTCGGCTGCACTGCACCCTGAGTGCCGCTGTACAACTGCACGTTCAGCTCATGGCAATGAAAATAGGAATCTAGCAGGGTAATATCCAAATACTGTCCTTTGCCGGTACGCTCGCGGTACAGCAACGCACTGGCAATGGCGGCGTAGGCGTGTACGCCCGTGCTCACATCACCAAGCCCAAGCATAGGAAATGACGGCGCGCCGTTTGGGTCACCGATCATGGAAGTCACGCCGGCGTAGGCTTGTCCGATGTAGTCATAGCCAGGAATACTCGCTAATGGTCCGGTTTGCCCCAAGGCTGAAATCGAGCACATGACCACCCGCGGATTAAGCTGCTTCACAACGTCATAACCAAACCCCAACCGGCCAATCGTCCCAGGGGAAAAGTTCTCGACCACCACGTCGACTTGCTTGACGAGATTTTTGATAATCTCCTGCCCTTTCGCATGCCGCACGTCAACGCACAGACTTTTCTTGCCGCGATTTTGTTGGATGAAGTAGCCGCTCCGTCCATTCTTGAGAAACGGCAACGCCCGCGAGATCTCACCGTTCGGGGCCATTTCCACCTTAATAATTTCCGCGCCCATCTCCGCCATGAGCCGGGTCACCGTCGGTCCGGCCAATACTTGGGTAAAATCCAGCACCTTATAGCCGCTGAGCAAGTGTTGAGGTTCTGTTTCTGCCATGCATTCCTCCTTTTCTTTGGCCCATCACCATGTCGTGCGTCTCCGAACTAGTCAAGTGAAGGCGCTTCCTCTAGAAAAGAGCGAGCACGATATGCAACAAGGAGGAATTATGTCACAGACACTCTTGCTCAAGAACGCACGCTTGATCGATGGCGTCGCCGATCAACCCCAGACCGGCGTGTCGATTCTCGTCACCGGCGAACGCATCAGTAAGGTCGAACGCGGCGAAATTCCTACTCCCCCTGACGCGCAAGTCCTTGACTTGGCGGGGAAGACAGTGCTCCCCGGTCTAATCGACACGCATGTGCATTCCACGTTGATGGATCGTGAGAGCTTGCCGCTGTTTCTCGCGGCTGGGGTTACCAGCGCCCGCGACGTAGGTGCAAAACTGGAGAAAGCCCAAGCGCTCAAAACCGATCTCAACAGCGGCGCACAGCTCGGCCCACGCTTGTTCATCTACGGCCCTCTGCTTGATGGGATAGAGCCGAGTTTCCCAAGAGGACCGCTAACAGAGATGCTCGAAAGCATTCCTTCGGTGGACGCCGTGCCGCAGAAGATCGGCCACTTGCTCGCCGCCGGTGTTGACGGCGTCAAACTCTACTTCACCTTACCGCCCGACACCGCTAAAGCCGTCATCAAATTTGTCGACAAACGTGTGCCGATCACCGGCCACCTGGGCTACACTCATTCTCTTGAGCTGATCAAGGCTGGGATCGATGGCTTAGAGCATGTGTGGATCTCGCCCTACAACGACTTCTGTGCGCTGGATATGCAGTTCGGTCCCGGTAAGAAGGTCAGTTCCATGATGAACCGCCACTTCGCGCCCCTCACCTTCAAAGGGTGGGAAGAAGCGGATCTGCACAGCCAAAATGCCAAGACTTGGTTTGGTTCCATGGTCGAAAAACAGGTCAACATGGGCACTACGCTTGATCTGTTGTGGATCTCCAAGTGTGGGCAAGACGCCGCGATGCAGGACCCTGACCGCCGTTATATTCCGCCGATGGCGCTGGGCCGCCAACGAGCGCTGGCGGCGCATGTAGGAGAACGACCGGATTGGGATATGTTCCCCGGGTTCGAACCCACGCTCGGCTCGAAAGCGCTGGAGAAACATCAAGAGGTCACGCGGATTTTGCACGAATCCGGCGGCTTGGTCGTGGGCGGCACTGATTGTGGCGGCATTCCCTACCCTCCTCCAGGCTATGCTTTGTGGCGCGAGATCGAACTCTTGGCGGAAGCTATCGGCACTATGGCGGCCTTCAAAGCGGTAACCTCGGTCGCAGCTCGCTATCTCCGCAAACAAGACGATATTGGCAGCATCGCTCCTGGCCGGTATGCGGACTTGTTAATCGTGGATGGCGATCCGCTGCGCGACGTGCGGGAACTGCGGAAGATCACCACCGTGTATCGCGGCGGCGCGGCGCATGACCCGCAAGCGTTGTTGGCCGGAGTGCCCACATCGACGTTGGGACAGCCTCAGTAATGGGAGGCGGCCTTGAGGGAAACAAACGACGAGCCTACATCCGTTCGTCCTGAGTCCCCTATCGCGCTACGCGAGTCTATTCGGAAGAGAGACCTGAAGACGGAGAAAGGCAAGGCGCAGACTGCGGCTCCCGCCCACGAGGATTTGCTGTCCCTGCGGTCCGATGCCCAGGGTTGGACATTGGGAAAGGTCATTGATGTGTTGATTTGAGGAAACGAGGCGGGCATTCAGACGCTTCAACCAGACCCGTCAGCCTTTGTCCCGGATTCCCGCTTGTACGGGAACGACGAACCGAAAGCAGCTCGCCGTTCCTGTCTCTGCGCTTAACATGCTGCCTGCTGGAAGACCCGCACTGACACGCGACACGGAGGGTACCGCTGCCCTCTTATCGCCCGACGAAACGACCTGGGCGTCGTTCCGCCACGGCGCGTACTCCCTCTTTGTGATCCTCCGTCTTCTGCAGCCAATGCTGTTCCTTGAACTCCTGATCCGTGGCTGCTTTAACAGCAGCGGCGATACCCGCGCGCATGGTTGCTCGCGTGGATTGCACGGCCAGCGGCGCATTCTCGGCAATCTCTTTAGCCAACTCCACGGCAGCGGCGCGTACGTTATCCTGTTGGGTGAAAACCTCACCCAGGCCCCAGGCAAACGCCTCCTCACCAGTTATCCGTCGCCCCGTGTAGAAAATGATATTGGCGCGTTGCCAACCGACCAGCCGAGGCAGCGTGTAGGTCAGCCCAAATCCCGGATGGAATCCCAATTTGACAAAATTTGCGGAAAAGCGGGTTTCCGAGCAGAGCACGCGGAAATCCGGCGCCAGCGCCAGTCCGAAGCCGCCGCCAATAGCGGCGCCTTGAATGGCGCCGACGGTCGGTTTTTTACAGGCAAACAGCCGCACTGCTTCGGCGTACAGCGGATTGCCGGTTGGGACATCCCGCAAATCCCGCTCGGCCTGACCACTATGAAAATTCGCGCCCGCGCAAAAATGTTTTCCTTCCGCGGCTAGCACAATGGCGCGGCACTCCGCTTCTTTATCCAATGCCTCGAATGCGTCGGCAAGGGAGCGAATGAGGTCGGTGTCGAAAAAATTGTTGGGTCCCCGTTGGATCTCAACGGTTGCAATGTTATCCGCGATTGCAACGGCAACGTCTCCATAACGTGTTTGCATAGTGTTCCTCCTCTTTGTCTTTTCCTTACTTTTGAAACGGCTCGATCAATTCCAGAAATGTTCCATCGGGATCTTTGAAGCAAAAGAATTTCGCCCCAGCCTTGCTGCCAAATTGAATAACGACCGGTTCGGACACACATTCTACGCCAAGTCCCTTGAGCCGCGCGTATTCCTCGTCGAGGTCTTTGGTAAACAACGCGATCCGCGCAGCGCCGGCATGATACAAGTGCGGATAGGGAGCGCCTGCGGTTTTCGGTTGTTTCCATTCGATCAGATCGATGCGGGTAGCGCGGGGATCGTCGCCTAACGCCAACAAGGCCGCGCGCCCTACGCTGTTGGGAATTCCTAGCCCTTTGTCATTCGCGGGATTGGCGCCTTCACCGATATTGAGCACGACTTTAAATCCAAGATTTTTGTAGAATGCCAGCGAGCGGTCGAAATCCGTAACGTTAATGTTGATATGAAAGATTGATTTGATCATAGCGAGATTCTCCTTTGTTTAGGTGACTGTTATTGCGCCATATATCCGCCATCCACCGGCATAGGCAGGCCAGTCATGTAGGACGCGCGATCAGAACACAACCACGCCACTGCTTCTCCTACTTCCTCGGGTTGACCGATCCGTTTCATGGGCTCTGACCGCGCGTACCGTTCTTCGATGTCTGGACGCTTCTCAAAGGCGCTCATCAACAGCGGAGTATAAATCGGCGCGGGGCAGACCGCGTTGATGCGGATACCATGTCGTGCATACTCCAGCGCCGCCGCCTTGGTAATCCCCGCCACGCCGTGCTTGGCGGCGGTGTAGGCTGGAACGCGAATGGCGCCAGTGAGCCCCATGATGGACGATGTATTAACAATTGCTCCCGCACTCTGCTTGAGCATCTGAATGATCTCCGCCTTCATGCATAGCCACACGCCGGTCAAATTAACCGCGAGCACGCGATTCCACTCCTCTTCAGTATATTCATGCGTGAGGACGCCTCGACCACCAATACCAGCATTATTGAACGCGCAATCAAGTCGTCCGTAAGTCTCCACCGCCTTGGCGACTAGAGCATCCACTTCCTGCGATTTCGCCACATCAGTTTTCATGAAAATCGCGTCCGCGCCCATATCCTTGACCATTTGCAGGGTCTCTTGACCGCCGGGCTCAGCCACGTCAGCCAGCACTAATTTCGCGCCTTCGCGAGCAAAAATCTTCGCGGTAGCGCGACCAATGCCTGAGCTAGCGCCGGTAAGCATCGCGATTTTTCCATCTAAAATTCCTGTCATCTATTAGTCCTCCTTTTCCATAGGTGCCGCCCTATCATTCTGTAGTTGCGTTCACTAAATACTGGATTCTCGCCTGCACGGGAATGACCATGCGCCTGCGGCGCGCCATTGATCAGGAAAAACCTGTAGCCCGAATGGAATGGAGTGGAATCCGGGAGTCCTGCTCTACTCCTCGTTCGTTCCTGGATTACGCATCGCTTCATCCAGGCTACATTCTGCTCCTTAAAACTGCGGTACTAAGCTTAGAAATGAGCGCTCATACCAGTACGAAGGCGATGTTCGACACGGCGAGATATGGTATTTGCTAGCATACTGCTTTGCAGGAACCTTTTCGCAAGAATTCTGGTTTTTTCCCTGATAAGGAACGATGCAAAAGAAAGAGGAGGCCTCATGACAAACGCCGTGAACGTAGAACAGGCTGTACGAGAACGCTATGCCGCGGGCGCGCAACGCACGGAAGCAGCGCTCTGTTGTCCGGTTGATTACAATCCGCAATACCTGACTGTTCTGCCGCAGGAAATTATCGAGAAAGATTATGGGTGCGGAGACCCCTCACAGTATCTTCATCCCGGAGAAACCGTGCTTGATCTCGGCTCAGGAACCGGAAAGATCTGTTACATCGCCGCACAGGTTGTGGGTCCAACCGGCCGCGTGATCGGCGTCGATATGACACCGGAAATGTTGGCCATCGCGGAGAAATACCGCCAACCAATCGGAGAGCGGCTCGGATTCCATAATGTAGAGTTTCGTCGTGGCCGCATTCAGGATCTGAGAGGAGACCTGCGCCTGATCGAAGATTATCTGCGCCGCCACCCGATCGCTTCGTTACTCGATCTCCAAGCCTTCGAAGCGTTTCAACGCGAGCAACAGCATACCCAACCATTAGTGGCCAATGATTCCGTTGATGTCGTGGTGTCGAATTGCGTATTGAATCTCGTACACGATAGCGACAAACGGCAGCTCTTCGCCGAGATCTTCCGCGTACTGCGCAATGGCGGACGAGCGGTTATTTCCGATATTGTTGCGGACGAACCGGTCCCTCCCCAGCTCAAGGACGATCCCGAATTGTGGAGCGGCTGCATTTCAGGAGCATTACAGGAGCATGAATTTCTCCGCGCCTTCGCCGACACGGGATTCTACGGCATGGAAATCTTGAAACGAGACGACCAACCCTGGCGCACGGTTGAAGGCATTGAGTTCCGCGCGGTGACCGTCGCGGCGTACAAAGGTAAGCAAGGCGCCTGCTGGGACCGTAATCAGGCAGTTATCTATAAAGGTCCGTGGAGTGAAGTTAAAGATGATGATGGTCACACGCTCATTCGCGGGGTGCCGATGGCGGTTTGTGAAAAGACGCTCCGGCTATACAGCCGCACCCCATATGCCCAAGATATTATCCCTGTCCAACCACTCACGCCTATTTCCCTCGAAGAGGCGCAGCCGTTCGATTGTTCCCGAGACTCCGTACGCAGCCCACGAGAGACGAAGGGTTTAGCATATCGCGCGACGACTGAAGCCGGTGCTTGTTGCGAGCCGGGAAAGTGTTGTTGACGATCGCTGTTCATCGTTTCTCGGACGGAATATCCTTAATGTTTGCCGCAAACTGCGCATGTGCTTGGGGGTTCACAGGCCTATGCTTCACTGTGGTGCTGGCTGGGTAGGCGCCGAGATAGTTCCCGCCCTTCAAGTTATGCGAAGGCCGATGGGGACGCGCCGAGAAACCGCCGCCACAATTGGGGCATACATTGCTCAAAATGCCGTCTACACAGCTCTGACAAAAGGTGCATTCAAATGAGCAAATCATTGCCTCGGTTGAGTCAGGCGGCAGGGGATTGTTGCAATGCTCACAGGTGGGGCGTAGTTCAAGCATGCTTGAAAATCTCCTTCTATTTTAGCGGCGGAAGCTGATTCATATCCCCCTGATTTAAATACTTGACGAAAGGGTCCCAGGCAGCATCTTGATGCCACTCGTACTCCGTCCAGGCGGCAATCTGTTCCGCACGGTCTTGGCCATAGAGGCGAGCAATCACCGCCAGGGCCATATCGATGCCCGCCGAAACGCCAGACGAAGTGACCATGTTGCCGTCTTCCACCCAGCGCGCCTGTTTGATCCACTGCACTTTCTCACTCTGAGCGGTTGCGAGTGAAAAAAACTGCTTGTTCGAGGTCGCGCGGCGATCATCCAGCAATCCAGCTTTTGCTAAAATTGCTGACCCTGAACAGACGGACATCGTGACTCGCGCGGCGGCGGAGCACCGGCGGAGAAATTCAAGCATCGCCTGGTTTTGCAACTCCGCAAGCGTTCCAACGCCACCGGGTAGCAGGATAAGATCGAGCGCAGGGCAGTCGTCAAATCCGTACTGAGCGAGCGTTTTCGGCCCTTGAGTAGAAGTCACCGGTCCAGCCTTCTGGGCTACCGTGACGATGCGCACCTCTGGTCCGATGCTGCCAAACATTTCAAGAGGACCGTAAACGTCGAGGAGTTCGAATCCCTCATAAAAGATCGCGCCGAGCGTAAGGGGTGAATGGGAATCTGACATGGTGATACCTCCTGGTTTAGAAATCGTTCGCTTGGTACTGCTTACAAAAGTTCGTGTTCTGCTTACCTTGTCTTTTTTTAGGAGTTTCTTTAGCTCAAGCTGCCGTCGCCCTGAAGCGACCGCGATAGACGATGGGCGCAACCCGTAACGTTCGCAGGAACGCGCGCCGCATGGCGTCAGCGCTACCAAAACCGCAGTCTGCGGCAACGGCCTTGATTCTCTGCGGCAACTCTTCAAGACGTCGGCGAGCGGCTTCGATACGCACTTTTTCGACAAACTGGCCTGGCGTCATACCTACTTCACGGGAAAACACCCGCGCAAAGTGTCGTGGACTCATCGCTACACGTCGCGCCAGCGCAGGCACCGAGAGGTCAGCGTCTAAATTTTCCACGATCCAGGTTTGCAACTCACGCAACGGCTCACGGTTACTTTCTTGAGCGACAAGGAGAGTGCTGAATTGCGCCTGTCCTCCCGGGCGCCGCAAGTAGAGAACGAGGTGACGAGCGATTTGCAGGGCCACCTCGCGGCCATAGTCTTCTTCGACGAGCGCCAACGCGAGATCCATCCCAGCTGTCACTCCAGCTGAGGTGTAAACGTGACCGTCACGAATGAAGATGGGATCGGCGTCCACGATAACACGGGGATAACGCCGAGCGAGTTCGGCGCCTGAAGCCCAATGCGTTGTAGCGCGCCGCCCGTCTAGCAAACCGGCTTCGGCCAAGATGAAACTGCCAGTACACACTGCTCCGAGCCGGCGCACGCGAGGCGCCATGCGACGCAGCCACGCAAGCAGCTCTTGATTCTGTACCGCGCTGCGCGTGCCCGGACCTCCAGCCACAAGGAGAGTGTCGATCCCATCACGGACGGTGCGGAATGAACAGTCGACCATAACGCCTAAACCACCGGCCGCTCTCAGTAGTCCGACTTCCGCGCCAAGCACTTCAACTGTATAGGGTTCGTTCTTGACGCCTTGTACTTCACGTAGCCAGCGGGCTGTTCCTGCAAACACTGAGAAAGGACCGGTCACATCGAGCGTCTCAAAATCCGGGTAGGCAACCAGGGAAATGCGACGTGGGACATCCTGAGTTTGCTCTCCTCGCGGATGAGCGACCCGAACGATCCTAGTAGTCCGTGCAGGTTGTTGCTTGCCGTTATGGGTGGACATAGCGGCATTATGGCTAGCGCTTTTTTCTGTCGCAAGATGTCTGTAATGACATTTTTCCGTCAAATTCTGCCATTACAAAAATTGCGTATCGCCTGTGAACAAGATTCATTCAAGGACACATTTAGGGAAAACGCGCGTTCAGACGCGCGGCCGCGAAGATCATTCGTATGAGCCTCGCGAAGCCAATAAAAATTCCAGCGGCTGTGACACCGTCCTTGCGACATCTTTACGATTTTCACAAATGGTTTCCTGTGGTGTCTGAGTACATAGCACATTTGTAAACGGGAGAAGATCATGAACACTCTCAAAGGAAAAGTAGCCGTGGTGACCGGCGCCTCCAGAGGCATCGGCCGAGCTACCGCGGAACGTCTCGCCCAAGCTGGAGCATCCGTGGTCATTAACTATGCCAAAAGCGCCGCCGAAGCAAAAGCAGTGGTAGATGCGATTGTAATACATGGCGGCAAAGCGCTGGCTGTACAAGCCGATATCGCACGGTTGGATGACATCCGCCGACTGTTTTGTGAAACGAGAGAGCGTCTGGGCAAACTAGATATCTTGGTGGCGAACGCCGGGTATTCTGTGTTCAAGCCATTGCTGGAAATTACCGAAGAGGACTTCAATCAGACTTATACCCTGAATGCGAAGGGGACCTTTTTTTGCCTGCAAGAGGCGCTGCGTTACATGGCGGACGGTGGAAAAATTGTGTGCATTTCTACCATCGGCACAGAGCTAAACCTACCAGGCGGGAGTTGCTATTTCGGCAGCAAAGCGGCCGTTGAACAGTTCTGTCGCGTGTTGGGGAAGGAAGTAGCCCCGCGTGGGATCACCGTCAATGTCGTCTCACCCGGGTTCGTCGAGACCAAAATGTTGAAAGACTCATTTGCCGATACGGACCCCACAGTTCCTCAACAATTGATTCAGATGACGCCGCTGGCTCGTTTGGGGCAACCTGACGATGTCGCTGACGTCGTCGTCTTTCTCGTCAGCCAAGGGGCGCGCTGGATCACCCGGCAAAACGTTGCCGTGGATGGCGGAATCATTAGTCGATAATTTTCATTTTTTCACATTTTATCTATGGCGGGGTCTTCTATGGGTAGACAGCAAATACAATTTTCATGAAAGGACTAATGCATGACGCTACTCTCAGGTAAAGTTGCGATTATTACCGGCGCCAGCGCTGGGATTGGCTATGCCACGGCCAAACTTTTCGCTCGTGAAGGCGCAAAAGTTGTCGTCGCTGCCCGTCGGCAACCAGAGTTAACTGCTCTTGTAGCAGAGATTGCTGAAGCTGGCGGGAGTGCCCTCGCACTCGCCGGTGATGTGAAAGATGAGACGTTCGCCAGGGCGCTGGTTGAACTGGCAACGAGTAAGTTTGGCGGGCTGGATATCGCCCTCAATAATGCCAGTACGCTTGGCGATCTGAGCGCATCAGCGCCGGATCTACTGTTGTCCTCGTGGAATGACACCCTAGCCACCAATTTAACCAGCGCGTTCCTCGGCGCGAAGTATCAAATTCCCGCGATGCTGAAACGTGGAGGTGGGTCGTTGATTTTCACCTCATCGTTTGTGGGCTATACTGTCGCCTTTCCACCGATGACCGCGTATGCGACGAGTAAGGCCGGACTTATCGGTCTTACTCAAGTGCTCGCCGTCGCTTATGGGCCACAGAACATTCGAGTCAATGCCTTGTTGCCCGGCGGCACGGATACGCCCATGGGGCAAACCTTCGCCAACACACCGGAGGCGCTTGCTTTTGTGAGAGGAATGCATGCGCTCAAACGGATAGCGCAACCCGAAGAAATCGCCAAATCCGCACTTTATCTGGCATCTGATCTATCCAGTTTTACCACCGGGTCCGCACTGCTTGCCGACGGCGGGGTATCCATCAATCGAACATGAATGTGGATAGAGCCCGAATCCCCTAATGAAACGGAGGAAGAAGCATGACAAAAGTGAGGTACAGTACCGTATTTGAACAATCGGCTGACCAGGTGTGGGCTGTCATTCGCGATTTCAACAGCTACCCGGTGTGGGTGGCAAGCGTCACTGAAAGTCATATTGAAGATGGAAAATCGGGCGACGCTGTCGGCGCCATCCGCCATTTCGTGGAATACGACACACATATTCGCCAGCGGCTCCTGGCCCACTCGGATCTTGATCGCTTCTACACCTATGAATCCTGCGAACCCCTCGGAGCAACCACATATTATCAAGGGACAGGTCGCGTGACGCCAATTGTTGATGGCGACAGAGCATTCATGGAATGGTCGGTCAATTTCGAGTGCCCTGAAACCGAGCGGGAGAACTGCGTGAAGCTCCTTAACGAGGCTATGCCACAATGGTTCAAGTCTCTGCGGGCTGTGCTGGAAAAACGCTGACGTGAATCGCTTACGTTTCAGCTCCCGATATAAGTCCCGTATTACCTTCTGCGACGCTACAGGAACAAGATCAGCGACGTAGCAATCGCTTATCTGTTCATCTGTTCAGTGGTGTGTCTCGCTCAACAGAATCTCTTTCTTCCTAATGGAATTTGACAGTCAAAATCGGTAACTGGAAGAAAAGGCCACACTGGCGAACAAGTCGCCAGTGTGGCCGTACGCACGGGCAGCCAGCTGCCCGGAGCACTCCTGTTTCTACGTTGGTATTACCGAACTTGTTTGTCAAAATTCATGGTGGACGCCCAGACCGTTCGCGCGTCGCGGGGCATTCCCATTGGCTGGGGCTCCGAGATTCACGAAGGTCAGGCGATGATGCTCGTCATCGTAAGATAAAAATGCGAGTTTTTCGTCTCGGTGTCGAACTGACGCTTCGAAGACGTGTGCATACCAATCGGTCATCTTCTCGAAACGGTGCGTCTGGTAGACGACATGAGCAAATTTGCTAGGTGTAGTTATAAAATAACAGCGAGTCTTAACCACTAACCGCAACAGACGAGTTGACTACGCAATACCATGAGAAAAATGAAGGGGTGTGGGCAGAAAAAATTTTTGCATAAGGATAAGTAAAGTCCCTCACTATGATTCACACAGGTGATATGAAGTTACCGACGACCTGCTCCCATATGAGAATTTGCCATTAAGATGATAAGGGAGAATGCGCCTGTGCCTATTCCGACAGTTTCACGTCTTTTTATCTATCCAATCAAATCACTCGATCGCCTCTCCATCACCGAAGCTAGACTACTGCCGGGCGGTTCGTTCGCGCATGACCGAGAATTCGCGCTCTTCGATCGAGATGGCAATTTTGTGAATGGCAAGCGACAGGCGCACGTGCATCAGATTCGTGCAGAATACGACTTGACGAATTTCACCGTGACGCTGTGTGATCGAGAACGACACACCGCGCGAACGTTTCATTTGTTGGAAGAGCAAGCACAGCTCGAGGCGTGGTTCAGCGATTTCTTCGGTTTCCCAGTAACGATCAAAAGAGAGACGGCTACAGGCTTTCCGGATGATGTCGATTCTCCCGGACCAACGATCATCAGTGTGGCGACGCTTGATGCAGTGAGTTCGTGGTTTCTTGGTCTGAACCGTGCGGAAACGAGCCGTCGTTTCCGCGCCAATATAGAGCTGAGCAACGTCCCAGCGTTCTGGGAAGATCGTCTGTTTGGCGAACCAGACGAAACGATCGCATTTGCAATCGGTCAGGTAAAGCTTCACGGCGTCAACCCGTGCCAGCGTTGCATCGTGCCCTCGCGCCATCCGGAAACCGGGGAAATGATTCACGGCTTTCAAAAAACCTTCAGCGAAAAACGCAAGGCAACATTGCCGGCCTGGACCACGACCACGCGTTTCAATCACTTTTACCGGCTCAGCATCAATACTCGGGTTGCCCCGTCAGAAACCGGGAAACTCATTCGCGTCGGCGATGAAGTCAGTGAGAGCGAGAGCCGATAAAAGAAGAGGGAATTGCCGAGCCTCGACGGTTTCTCTTTTATGATGGATTCTCTATTGAAAAACGAGAAGCGGGATGATTCTATTCGACGCCTGGAGGACACAATGCATTGCCGATTCCGTCCAGTATCATCCGCCGATG
>JBFWZL010000116.1:0-13970 GCA_050185455.1 Binatia bacterium
CTTTTTCTTGAAGTCCTTTCCAGAACCCTCTGTCTCGAAAAGCTGGGGTTGTTTTCAACCACACGAGAAGCGCTAGTTCATCAAGCGCGAGGGTATGCAACTGACTCGGAGGCGAAATATCATCGACCAAACCGAGAATCGTTCTGCAGAGCGAAAGCAGATATTTTGACCATTCGTCGCCACTAAGGAAATTGGGAAGTCTTAAGAGCACCTCTTTCAGCCATAATTTCTGCCTCTCTTGTAGTTTAGGCGTGTGCTGTACACCTAGCACAATCCCGAGCAGCTCCGACGGTCGAAAAGTGAACGCCATACGATCATTTGGAAATGGATCGCGTTCCGAGAGGCGAGAGAATGCATCCGCCCACCCATCAGGTGTCACGCGACTCGTAGCGGGGGACTGCAACTCTGCAAGGAACCCCGCTGCCGCCAACTCCGGAGCTGTGCTTGAACTGGTTAGGATCGGGAAATCCAAGCAAGCGGTAGGTTTTATTGGAAGGTTGGCGGCAAGCTCGTGAAATACAAAAAGTGAGAAACCTGTTTCAGGAGAAGGCCAGAGGAAGTTGTCCTCGAGATAACGTACCAACATGCTTAACTGCGAAGCAAAATTTTTGCTCAGCGGACTTATCATAGAAACCATTTACTTGAGCGAAGTTTACTGTTCAGTGGAGCAGGAGACCAACCTGGAACTTTCTTTAACCGCACCAAGAGCTTAGCAATCAGTTCGGAATAGTAGATGGTGACAGGAGTTGGGGCAGGCTGGGTCGACCTCCATGTAAGGGAGGTAAACTTCAACACTTGATCAGTCAGATAGGTAAGGTCACAACCCGTTGAATGCGGATGGAGATGAATCAATAATGGCGTCGGTAAAGAAGTGACAGCCCTCTTGATCTGCATAGGCCCATTCGTGCAAAGAAGACGGGTATTTTTGCCAAGATGTACCAGCAGACCACGTGCAGGGACAAACGTTCCTTTCAACCTGCCCTCACTTGTTTCTCGTCCTTTTTGTCGGTAATCAAACACCCGAAACGGATGGTCGTGTAAGACGTCGAGAAAAGCAAACTGTACATTCTGTTCAGGAGCTGCCTCAGCGATGCATTCTGCCATTAGCTCGTCCACTTCAAGGTTTCGGAGAGGCTTTGAGGCGTGAAAGACAATACGAACTGTGTCGCCAGAGCGCCATCCGTTACGTTCTCGGACTTCCTGTAATACTTCCGTCATCGTTTCCTTTAAGACCTTATGATAATCCTCGAATCGACACTCTTTGGAAACATTCGCAAGCAAGTAGTTCCCATCGCCACGAAAGACCGTCGTAATGCCAACGTGGCGCTGGCGTTCTTCGAAGCGGCTGCCTGAAATCTCCGCCATGCCCATCCCGATCACAACCTCGTCATTGACTGTTAGATCGTGATTTACCGTCCATGGGACACCTCCCATCTTTGCATAAAAAGCGACACTAAGATTTTGGAAAATGAAGGGTAGGTTCTCCGGTCTGCGAAGAATAGTAGAAGTACGGGCTTCCTGCACAGGAATTCCATTCGTCAGCAATACAGCCTTAGCAAAAAGATAAGGACTGATTTCATCGGGAAGTTGAGCATGCTCGTCCTGCAAAACCACTAGCGCTGCGTCATATTGACTTTGAGACGCAAGATGTTTTTCAACGGTAGCGTAATAAAGCTGAGCTGGGGTCTTCATTCCTCCACTAGGTCCTCTTAGAGGAACGAGACAGAAATCAAAACGGGGATTAACCAAGTCAAATGCACGCACGAAACCCTTTGAGAAACTTGTGCCTGGAATTCCATCTCGTAGGTGCCGCAATGCTTGCTCAACACGGTTCTGAGCAGCATCCGGACACACAATCAGGAGACGTGGACTCCGTTTTGGGAAGGAATCCCTACTGTAAGGTCCGTATTGTGTTAGACCACTCCAAGCAAACTTATCTCGTTTCGTTTTCGCTGTGTCAAAGCAATATTCCGCAGGGTCAAGTTCTATCGTAGTTGTAAAAGTTCCTGAATTGCTCAAACTGATTTGCTCACCAACAGTAGCAGTCAAGTTAGGAGCAAGTCGTAGTCCTTTAGTCTTGCGAAATTGTTTGAAGAACTCTGTGAGGCAGTTATCCAAACCTGATCCTGTGAGAAATTGCGACTCCAGTCCTTCACGTCGATCGTCGAAGTCATTGTAACGATCTCCAAGGAGTGCTTTCAGACACCTCGCAAATACAGTTTTTGAACCTTCGAGTCGTACGGTCTGAGTAGCAACAGACGTCACATTCTCAAAGCTTTCCTCTAAAATAACTTGGCCGGCTTCAAGGGAACTAATCCGGCCAACCAAGCGGCGCTCGCCTTCGAGAGGTTCACGGCGGATAACGTGAAGTCCCGCGAGATTGAGGCCTGCATCATGGAGGTTATCCAAGGATGCCTCGACAGACCAGTTCATCTCAACTCCGAGAACTAACACGATCTGAAGCTCACCCTCTTTCAACTCAATAAGACGCGTTTCACAGGCAAAGCGAGGACGAATCTTGAAACTATGAACGAGCGATGGAATTCCCTCCCAGTCTTTAACAATCTCGTCAACGAGTTCTCTCTTTCTGGCAAGGAAACGAAACCTCTTTCTTCCAGGAAGAGGATCATATTTTGGCAGTAACGTGGGAAGAAGTTCGTTCGCGCGGGCGTTCAACAAGGAAAGCCCTTGGTACTCATCAGTTCTGAATAGTTGAGTTTTTCCAAATGAGAGGCAGGGCTTCTCGACCCTTGGAATTCCATAGATTGTTCCATCACGCCAATGTAGAAACCATTCCTTCCCTATCTTTTCGCGAAGGGATTTTAATTTATTGTTGTCGAGAATTGGCTGAATGAAAGCATAAAATTTCGGCGCGGAGAGGATTAAAGGGAATGCATTGAGCTGGAGTGAAAACCCAGATATAGGAACGTGCGATACAACAGGCTCAGTAATGACCTTAGCCATTAGCAATTTCTCCGCAGTCAGAATAAATCAACGCACCGTCTCTACTGTAGGATTGACCAACCGCGAAGGCGGGGGTGGAGCCAGACATTCAGTTCTCACATGAACAACTGGACGATTCGGAGCATCATCAATGCTCTTATTCGCTTCCGTTAGGCGGAGATTTTCCTGGCAGAGCTCAGGATCATCAGCAGGCAGAAGGACTACCACCGCTTCGTCCGGAATCTGTTCGGCAAACTCAGGATGTTCGATCAGATATTTATTGAACTCGGTAGACAGCGTTAGGTTTTTGAGGAAATTGCACATGAGCTTCTCTCTCCGATCAAACGCCTACTCTCTTCATGCAACTTTCAGCTCTCGCACAGGAACCTGGAGAATCTCTCTGGGTTTCCGCTTGGAGCGCGCAGTTTCTTCCATTGCCTTGACGATGTCTGCCTTAAGGTATTGCTCACCACAAATTTCACACACACCGGCAGGAACATTTTTGATGACAGTAACAAGGTCGGTTCCCCAACGGTAATCAATCGTTACTTTCTGCTCCGACACTTTACCCCCACAGAAATGGCACTTGTGATACATTCTCTTCATAGCGCTATTTTCCTCTCCGGCGGCGGTAGTTGTCTGCCCATTTTCCTGGACGCTGAGAAGGATCATACACCGTGATCAGAAAGATTTCCTCTGGGGAGTGCTTCAAAGCACAGACCGCGTGAATTGGTCGGTTCGCAGCAAACCCAACCGCTAGGCAGCTCTCCCCGCGCGGGTCATCGGGATAATCTTCGATGAGTTCACAATTGCGTAGGGCTTCTTCTAATTCTGCAATAGTAATCTTGTCAGCCTGACGTTCTCGCTCTGCATGAATGGAGAGTGCGTATTTACTACGCCGCATCAATCGTCGAATAGTTGCTTCCTTCTCTCTTGCAACCAAAGGTCCTACCCCGTCACCGCAATCGTACTCGACCGGCTGCCTTTGTGCACTGCGATACGCGTGGGCATGGCGGCGGCGACTTCCTCAACATGGGTAATAATGCCAACCATGCGTCCTTCCTCGCCGCGCAGTTCCTGGAGCGTTTCGGTCACGAGTTGCAAACCTTCACGATCAAGCGTGCCAAACCCCTCATCGAGAATGAGGCAGTCGGTCGAGGTCGCCGCCGCTCTTCCCGTGGCGATTTCGCGGAAGCTCTGTGATAGCGCCAAGGCAATGGCGAGCGAAGCGAGAAAGGTCTCTCCACCAGAAAGCGAATGAGTGGGACGGGCGCGTTGCTGGTCTTCATGATCGACAATAAACAGCTCGATAGTCCTGCGTTTGTGCTCAATTTTGAAC
This sequence comes from Binatia bacterium, assembly GCA_050185455.1. Lineage (GTDB taxonomy): Bacteria > Desulfobacterota > Binatia > Bin18 > Bin18 > SYOC01. The sequence goes on from JBFWZL010000116.1 coordinate 4,283, forward strand.
GAATACCGATTATGCGTCAGCTTTTGCAAATGAGCGCTGGCGTCGCGCATGAGCGCCTTAATCGCGCCCTCAGACAGATAGTCGGTAAACTCCGCGCCAAGGAGTTTGCGGAGATCCGCCGCCAGGCGGCTCTCGGTTTCCGCCTCACGCAATTTTTGTTCTTCTTGCGCTTTCTCCGCACAGCGCCGTTCGAGGTCGGTGATTTCCGCTTCAAGCCGGCTGCGCCGTTCCCGCAGGGTGATCCCGCACTCATGAACAATCGCTAGGTGTTCTCTCACTCCTTCCCCATCCGGACTGAGCCCTGGAACAACGCTCTGTTGTATAGCGTCTCGCAAAGCTGTTCGTATCTGATCGAGTTCACTCTCGGTTTTCCGGATCGTCTCGCGCAACTGTTGCAAAAAACCCTCACGCGCTTGCAGATCCGCCCGTAGCGCCGCTAGCGTACGCTCGGTCTCAGTTTGCTGCTTACGCAGCGCCTCTGCTTTTTGCTCAGCAGTAACAGCAAGTTCTTGCTTTCGATTTAGTTCCTGTAATTCTTGTTCGATAACTCTAAGCTCAGGGAGAGCGACCTCGCGTTCCAGTTCAAGATTCTCACGCACCGCTCGCGCGACACGCTCCACTTGGGCAACCGCGGCATTGTATTCAGACTGCACCACGTCACGTCTTCCCTCCGCTTCAATCCGCCGCGTGTTGAGTGTGATCAACTCCCCCTCTGCTTGACGTCTGGCAGTTTCCGCCGCTTTCACCTCCTGCTCTTTTTGCAACAGTCGCTGGCGACGTTCCAGCAACTCCGCCTCTGGATCTTTTTCGTCAAGAGTAAATGGCGTAAGAGCAGCCTTGAGTTCAGTACTCTGCGCGACGGCGGCTGCCAACGAGGACGCGACATTACGTAATCCCTCGCTTACCGTTGCTTCGGTCCGTTGCGCTTGTTCCCGCTGTCGAACGAGTTCCTGTTTCTCTTGTTCAGCCGCCCGTGTTTTGCCCTCTAATTCTTTTAGCAGCGCGGCGAGCTCCTGCCGTTGGGCTTGTAAATTGCCGAGCGCATCCTTTAACGAAGAGAAGCCTGGAAACCGCGTGACAAAATTCGTTTGCGCCTCCTGGCGTCTCAATGAGCGGACCGCAAGATCCTGCTCAGCGCTCTCTTTCTTCGCCCGGGCGGTAGCGGCGGCGGCCTCGGCTTTTTGCAGCGCTTGGCGCACTTGCGCAAGTTGAGTTTTGGCGCGTTCGACCGCGCGCTGTAAGTCGGCGTAATCTTCTTGGGTCTCAGCAACGAGAGTAGGAGCCATATGCACCGGGGTGAGGCAAACAGGACAAGGGTCGCCAACGTGGAGGGTCGCCCGCAGGTGCGCGACTTCATGTTTCCGGCGGTCTTCCTCTAAAGCCTGACTGGCGCGCTGTTCTTGTTGTTCGGCTTGCGCCGCCGCCTCTCGCTGTTGATGCACTTCCTGTTCCGTTACAGTCACGGCAGTTCGCGCCTGTTCAGTTTCGTGTCCGACACGCTTCTCTTCTTGTACTGCTTCCTGCAGCTCTTTTCCGAGATGGCCTGCTTCAACCTCTTGGCGACGCTTCTCCTGTTCCTCCTCACGAACCTGGTCGCGTCGCTGTTGTAGCTCCCATAGTTCCTGTTCTTTTGCCGCCTCTTGTGTAAGTAATGTCGTCAACAGACCCTGCGCTTCGCTCAGCTGTTGCGTGAGGGTTCCTTGCCGTTGGGCCAGTCGTTCCTGCTCCCGCGTTAGTTCCTTCCAGCGCTTTGCTTCGTTCAGTTTTTCAGTAAGAGTGGCGATATCGCCGCCTGAGGTAATGTCCGTTTGTAATCTCGTTGCCTGCTCTTCATACGTGCGTCGCGCCTGTTCCATTTTCTGAGTCTGCTCGTTGAACTGTCGCGTCAAATCAACCAATTCTTCCTGAATACGAACCAGAGTCCGAGTTTTGGCTTCCACCTCTTGACCGGCGACGCGATGCTCATGGAGATAGTCAACCGCGCGCTTTACTACCGCATGATGACGTTCATCGTACTGCAGCGCCGCGCGCTCCGCTTCGACCTCCGCAAGCGTCCGCGCCAGCGAGTGGAGCTGCTCTTCAGCCTCGGTGTGTTTGCTCTGGGCCTGCGCGCGCGCTTCCGCGCGTGTGTGTTCTTCTGTCTGTAGATCAACAAGGCGCACGGAGAGGCTCAGCGCCGCCTCGACTTGCCGCGCCAGTTCACGAAGCGCCTCTTCCTGAACGGCAGCCTGGGAAATCTCCTGCGCGAGACTCTCATATTCCACCCGTTTCTGCTCAACCATAGCAAGCGTCACACCCGCATATTGTGGTTGGGCCAACGACTCACGAATTGTCTCGGCGCGCGCTTTTGAACGTGTTTCGGTATCTTTCGCACGGTCGGCTACACGTTTGTAGACCCCCAGTTCGAGGATTTTTTCCAGTAAATCGCGCCGCTTGCTCGGTTCGCTGCCAAGGAACTCGGCGTATTTGCCTTGCGGTAACACAACAGTTTTCGTGAAGCTATCAAAATCGAGCCCTAACAATTCTTCAATGCGTCCGGTCAGTCGGTCCGACCCTGACACATCCTGAATCCACTCGTCGCCTTCACGTTCGCTGAGACCGGACTCCGTTGTTTTCCCCGTGCGTCGCACGGCGCGGAACCAGTGTGGTCCGATCGTGAAATCGAACGCTACTTCACAGATACTCTCACCGGCAGAAATAACGCCCTTCGAGTCGGCGCCATAACGCGCCGTGCGGCCGTACAGACACCACACCATGGCGTCAATCAGCGACGATTTTCCGCTCGCCATAGGACCAGTAATAGCAAACAGGTCAAGGTTGGAAAAATCAACATTGTGCTCATGCTCTCCGGTTGAGCGAAAAGGCATGAAATTTTTGAGAGTGAGTCTTTGTGGTCGCATAATACTTGGGGCTAGGGGTTAGGGGTTGGAGGTTAGAAAGATTTTCCGGCATGACTCACCTCTCCAACGCCCTCCATCACTGAGCGGTTCTCTTCTTCGTGCGCCGCCTGGTTTTTCTCTGATCACGCACCCATTCACGCACCCGACGCAGCCAGGCTGTGCTCTGTAATTTTATGCTTTCTTCGAGAAATTGCGTAGCGACAGTGCTGCTCAATGGTGGGAAAATGGCGCTCTGTTCGATATTCGCATACTGTCCGTTTGCTAAGGTAAACATTTGTACTTGACGACCATCATAGCGCCACACTTCCGGCACGCCGATCTGCGCATAAATGGGAAGCTTATTGAGGGAAGGACTGGTGATGTCAATTTCAATAACCAGGTCTGGGGGCGGATCAACCGCCAAGTCGATTTCTTCTTTTCCGCGTACGCGCGCTTCGTTCTGAATATAAAAGCAGGAATCCGGTTCAAAGCCTTTATCGAGGTCCTCACGGGTAAACGTGGTCGAACCCAGTCTCTGGACGTCCATATTCAGCTCTTCCGCCAAGACTTCGACCAGGAGAGCGAGAGTGCGGTTTGGTCTTTCGTGTTTTGTGGACAGCACCATAATTTCCAACACTCCTCGATCATAGGCGAAGTGCGCGGCATGGCTATCCTTAAAATCATCGAGCAGCCGCTGATACGTCGCCCAACTAACCCCGTGCAGAATGAGGCGCTGGCTCGGTTCAGACAGCGGCGCCACTTGCTCGGCTAGCGGAACTGTCTCGGTAGGCATGTCCATAGACTCTCCTCGCATCATAATAAGTCAGGCTTTTTCTCAGCACTCGTTACTCAGGATTTATTTGAATCCCGCCTTGCGCAGGAATGTTCATTCGCTTGTGGCGCGCCCTTGACCATGAAAAGCCTGTAGCCTGGATGAAACGGAGTGGAATCCGGGATTCCTGATACGCTTCCCGTTGTTCCTGGATTACCCTTCGCTTCATCCAGGCTACATTCTGTCATGGCGAGGAGTCGGAGACGACAAAGCAATCTCTGTGTTCAAGCAAAGATTGCTTCGCTACGCTCGCAATGACAGCATAATCATACGACACTCACAAGAGTTTTGTCTCGTAATCCTTAGTCTCCAGCCTCACGCGCAGTGCTTGCTTCTTGATAGAGTCGTTCAAATAACGCGAGCAACTGCGGCTCAGGGTCGGTCTTTTTCTTACTCTTATAATATTCGCGAAACAGTTCTCCGGCGGGGCGGTCGACATGACTTCGCCGGTCCACGTCGTTGCTATTGGCAGTGGCATCTTGTGCGTCTTCAAAACGCAAGGAAATCACTTCGGGCAGCGCACGCACTCGGTCAACCAATTCAGCTGTCCGTTTGTCCGGCGACAGCACGACTTCCACCCAGGCGTTGGTGAAATTAGGAGCTTGCTCCAGAATCGCGTCTGCTGTCCCGCTTCTCCGCAGCAGACGCTTCCCTTTGGTCAGAGGGATCTGAGCAACCGACGCTGGTTTTCCCGGATGGGCTTCGATTAAACACACGCTTTTCTGCTGTTCGCGTTCGCCGAAATCCATCTGTAAGATTGATCCTGCATAGCGTGCATGCGCTTTAGCGCCAGGAGCAGGCTGCGGTTTGTGAATATGACCAAGCGCGAGGTAGTGCACATGAGCGGGCAAAATGGCGCCGTTCAGAGAGAAAACATTGGACCGCCACTCGCCTCCGCCAAACTCGCTGCCTTGAATATCCACATGCGCCAGAATAATGGCGACCGCCTGTCGATCACGCCGCTTAATCTGCTCCTCCAACACGCGAAAATAATCTTGCAGCTTCACTTGATAAGCGCTCATCCTGGCGTCTTCGCTCGTCCCCGCGCCGTCCGCCGCGCTCAATACTTGGTGCGGGTGCAAATAAGGAAGACAACCAATCAGCGCTTTTTCTTTTCCTCCGCGCTCGCACAAGGGCACGATCAACGAGTCCAGATTCTCACCAACTTCCGATACAATATGCACCTGGACTAAATCTCCCAGAGGTTTGAGCGTGCGCAGTAGGTTCGGGTCATCATGATTCCCCGGAATCACCACGGATGGAATCTGTTGTCGAGCCAGTTCGGCAAGGGTTTCGGCGAGTAGTTCTTGCGCTTCAAGCGCCGGACGACGCTCGTGAAATACATCGCCGGTGAGCAACACGGCGTCAACCTGTTCTCGCCGCGCGATATCGATGATCTCAGCGAACACGGCGCGATGTTCATCATTACGCGAGCGATTACGGATTGTGCGGCCGACGTGCCAGTCAGAAGTGTGAAGGAATTTCATGAATTCCGCCTCGTCTTGACCAGCTTCAAATTCGGCGGCGGCAGCTCTTGCTCCTCAGCACGAGTCGCCCAAGCAGGCATCGGGAAACATACGGGGACAGGGGTGGGGATATCCGGCTGTGAAACGATCATCCGACCGGAAGTCAGGATGGTGGCTCGCTGACGCAAGGTGGGCGGGAGAAAGCCGTATTCTGCGCGTTCCGCCTCGGCGGCGTCCAGACGACCGACAATGCGAAACGCGGGATTCGCCACGATGCGCCGTTCGACTTCGGAAGCAGTTTGTTGCGCACCAATCAAAATCGTGCCGCTGGAGCGACCCCGTTCGGCAATTTCCAAGAGTCGGTCTCGAATTGGCGACCAGCCGTCACGCGGTGCGTAGCGGTTCAGTTCATCCACAACAATGAAGCATAACGGCTCCGCCGAACCTGTCGCTTCTTTTTCTCGTTGAATTTGTTGGAGTACGGAGCCCACGACAAAACTTTTCCCAACTTCGTAGAGCCCGGTGAGGCTCACCACCGTCACCTGCGAATTACGCCAGTTGATAAGATGTTGTGAAGACTCGGCATCGCCTGGGTCACGAATGATGTATGAAATCTTATCCTCTAATCCATACAAGCGACGCATGAACGCGCCGACCGTCCCCGCAGCTTGCCCCGTGGACTCGGCAATACTTTCGATGGCTTTCATCAAAGCGAAGAAGTCACGAATCTCTCGTTCTTCAACCTCAGCGCTCTCTTCAGCTTCATCGCTTTTCTCGCTCTTACTCTTTTTCTTTTCAATACGAAGGAACACCCCTGGGCCGGGACCTTTTTTATCGGCTTCCTCGGCGGCTTCACTGAGTCGTCGCTCAACTTGATAGACAAGCGTCGACAGCAACGAGGAGTCTTCCCCCGCATCGGCAAATAAGTAACGGAGTAGTTTGTCATGACAGAAGCTGCGCACTGTCCAGAAATAGGCCGTTACCTCATCAGCCCGCCGTGATCCCACCCGCGGCATGAGCGGACCTCGCGGGGCCTCTGTCGGCGGCACGTAGAACTGTACGGAGTCAAACGGGTCAGAAGGTAAGCCGAGTTTTTCGTATTCAGCAAGATCTTGAGGAGTGAGCGTATTATTCTTCTTGTCCAGGAATAAAAGATCTTCACCTTTCACGTTGAAAATGATCGCATGCGTATTCGCGGGATCATTCAAGGCGTTGCAGTGGAGAAGACTATGCAAGAGGAATGTCGTATAGGTCGTTTTGGTGGCGATGCCGGAGACGCCGCTGATGTTAATGTGTGCACCTTTCCGTCCATTCAGGAAATCAAGATTGCCATAAACGACTTCCTTGCGAGAGAGCGACAACCCCAGCGGAAACTTTCGTTCCATTTTGTCCATGAACAGCGCACGTGCATACTCTTCTCCGGTCACCACGTGAACGGGGTCTCCCGGTAGAGGAGGATAATAATACTCGGGGTCGAGCCGGGTCACTTTTACATGAGCGGCGACAGAAAGTTCGACCGGTAACCCGCGCTCTGCTTCCACGACATCGGAATCGAATGTCGAACCTTGATGTTTAGCACGGATGATGTCGACCATGCCGAACAATTTCAGCGGACCGATGGGAGATTCCGTTTTGACCACGACGGCTTCGTCCACCTGAACCGCTTCACCTTTATCCAACAACACCCAAAATTCCAGCGGCGTGGAGTCTTGCGTTCCAATGATCCTGCCCATTTTTCCTCCAATACATCCTCTCTACGCAGGGGCGGCTTGCTCCAACATGGCGTGGATTTTCTGCCTAATCCCGCGCAGCAACAATTGCGGATCGCCTAATCGATGACGCAAATGGCGCTCCAGGCCGCCGATCGGAATTAAATTCTGCGGAGCGCGGGGATCTTTGGGCGCACGCGATGCAAGGGCGCACACTTTTACCGCGGCTTGGTCGAGCAGCTCGACTGCACGTTGCGGCCCCAGCGAGGCTTTCACTTCCAGGCGTACGAGTCCGGCAAACGGCAGTTCGGTCGGCTGTGGGCGAGCAAGACGCAAGTACGCCGTAAACACACTGTACCCATCGCTCTCGCGCCCACTGACAACGCGAAAGAGGGGAGTGCGTTCTCCCGGTTGTAAATGTTCCAGAATCAGCGCTTTGGGAGGCACCAGATACATGCGATGAATGGTTTTGATAACGCCGACCACGGAAGAACTTTTGCGGAGAGAGGTCAAATTGCCGTCCGCGAGGACAAGGGTTTCGTCTTCTGAGAGCGCTTCAGCGACTTGTGCTTCCGCTTGACGCATTTCCGTCGTGAGCGCTTCACGAAGGTGTTCATAGGTATCAGCTTTACAGCTCACGCCCCAGTAACAGACTGCCCCTCCAGTTCCCGCCGTAATCATGAGGTTTTCGGGCTCCGACCAATTACCACCGGCGAGAAAGAGCCGTTGCACGCGGTCGTGCGCAATTTGCACCCGCGAGTTCATTACGACCGCTCCAGCGGCGTAGGAGCTAAAGAGCGCAAGCGCACGCCGGTTTCCATCCATAATGATCGCCGACGCATCCGTCCGCATGACGCCGTCAACCACGGCGGTCGTTTTTGGCAGCGTCGTCGGACAAGGTTGGATTGGGGTCCAGGGTCGATCTTCAATCGGCTCTTCCAGCGCTTGCGCAAAGTTATCGTTGCCATCCCTCTCCTGTGAGACCGTGAATTGGCTGGTATAGTCACTTCCCCATGGATCCAAAGCAATGCGCATGTAGATCTCTTTCTCCTCTTTATCGCTGTTGCCTTCTTTCTTATCGTACTCTCCTCCATCCTTCTAGATGTAGGGGATAGCAGGTATCCTCACCTACAAGGTATTGTGTACGCTAGCGTACTTGTCTTACCTTGAGCTTTCAGCCACATTTTATCGACTAAGAATGGAGCGCCTGTGGATGCACTGAAACAAGCCGTCGCCGCCGCCGCCGTCGATCTCGTTCCCTCGCATACGATCTTGGGGCTCGGCTCGGGTTCCACGTTAGCTTTTTTCATTAAACTCCTTGGCGAGCGAGTACGGACAGGACAACTCCAAATCGTTGGCGTCCCCACCTCGTATCAAACGCGCCTGTTGGCTCGACAACATGGCATACCTATTCAAGATGCAATGGATATTGACCATGTTGATCTCACCATTGATGGAGCGGATGAAATCGACCCAACAGGGAATTTGATCAAAGGAGCAGGTGGCGCCCACGTCATGGAAAAGCTGGTGGCGGCTTGCGCGGATCGGTTTATCGTAGTGGCGGATGAATCCAAGCTTGTTCATACGCTCGGAGAGCGGTTTCCTGTACCAGTAGAGGTGATTGTTCCCTCGGTCCCTTTCATACTCCGCCGCTTGCAGGAACTAGGAGGGACACCCGTAGTGCGCTGCGGTCCAGGCAAACTCGGGCCGGTCATGTCCGACTTAGGAAATCCGATTATTGACGTACGATTCGATGTTATCCACGATGCGGCGGCCTTAGATCACATCCTGAACAATATCCCTGGCGTCGTCGGTCATGGTTTGTTCATCAATATGGCGCATGAGGTGATCGTCGCAAAATCACCCGTGGAAAATCCTCTTATAGAACGTCGTATGCTCACGAACCCAACAGAGCGCTAAAGAAAATCTCGCCTACGCCGATATTCTCACAGAATAGTCTCTGTTTTCCCGGGAGTGAACGATGGATGAGGAATATCTTCTTCAGGCGCGGTTCAATAAAGATCTAACCACGCTGCGCCGACATATTGCAGACCTTGATACGCTGGCGTCTGAACTTCAGCGTGTCGAAGAAACGCTGGCGCGAGACGCGGCGGCTCGTAAGGAACTCGACCAACAACGGGCCGATTTTCTTGCCATGCTCACCCACGATATTCGCAACCCACTCGGCGTTGTTCTCGGGTATGCGGAAATGCTGCTGGAAGAGGCGCGAGGGCGCAGCGACACCGAGGAGGAACATTTCTTAGAGCGCTTAAAAAGCAATGCGCTCACGATCCATGCGTTGGTCACCAACTATCTCGATCTTTCGCAGATTGAGGCTGGCCGCATGCGGCTTTCTCCCCGACCGATGTTGGTCAATCCCTTATTGGAACGCATTCGCCAACAGTACGAGCCTGAGGCGCGACGGCATCATATTCTGTTTCGTTTCCGCCTCGCAAAAGGCTTGCCCCGTATTCAAGGCGACAGCCTCGCGCTTGAGCGGGTTTTCACAAACCTCGTCACCAACGCCTTAAAATTCACTCCGCCGAAGGGTCAGGTCACTCTCAGTTCTATCCGTCAGGGCGCTGCGATCGTTGTCACGGTCGCCGATACCGGGCCTGGCATGCCGCCAGAAGAGCTTCCCGTGCTCTTTCAAAAATATCGCCGCACCACGCAATCAAAAGCGTACGAGGGCGTAGGGTTAGGGTTGTTCATTACCAAGACGCTTATCGACGCGCATGGCGGGCATGTCGAGGTCGAAAGCACGCTGGGGCGAGGAACATGTTTCTCGGTCTACTTACCGGT
>JBFWZL010000117.1:0-13941 GCA_050185455.1 Binatia bacterium
AGGGATACGCCAGCATCTGTCCCACCGTGATTCCAGAGAGACTCAGGGTTTGCGCCCGCCCGAACTCCGATCGCGGAATCCACCGAGAGTTTAGTGAAGTCAAAGCGGGCATCGTGACCGATTCAAACGCGCCGACGAAGAAGCGCATCAGGAGCAGTACCATAAAACTGGACTGGCCAAGCGGCGTGAGTGCGGTAAAAAGAGAAAACCCGCAAAACGCCAGCGCCAGGACTTTGCTGGCGCTCCAGCGATCCGCGATCACGCCGCCGACGATTTGTAGCAGCGCATACCCGACGAGAAAGGCGGAAAAAACCAGACCAAACTGCCCTTTGTCCCATCCAGTCTCTTGCATGATGACCGGAGCGGCCACGGAGATGTTTACGCGATCGACATAATTGATCACCGTACTGCAAAAGAGCAGCCCGATCATGTGATAGCGGACCGGCCACGCCATATATCCTCCATATATTTCATCGGCCTCCACTCTCGGGATGAGTCGGCTGGAGGGAGGTCGAGACATGTATGCGTTGGCGGCAAGCGGGGAGTTCAGATTAACAGCGATAGACGCGGAGGAATCGATACAGTGCAATAAAGTCATCTTCGCTTATAGCGCAAGAATGGTAAGGGAAACCCAAAGAGCGGCCATTGACGGAGGGAGGGATATTCTGTGTCGTGAAAGAGAGAACAAAAGTATTGAGTTTACGTTTCGCGAGACGCTGAACAAGACGACATTGTTCGGCATGACTGTGGTCCTTCTTAGGGGCATCGGCATCTTCTTTAACATGAACAGCAGCAGGAGGCTGTAAAGATCGCTCATCTCCTTGTGACTCGCAAACATTAGCCTCACGGAGGAATCCCGCCAACACCAAAAGAAAGATCAACTTGAGAAGACGCATACGATAAGCATTGCCTACGATATGCTGTTTCTCCTCCCTGTCAAGAGCAAAGAGGAGAGAGAGGCGTGTCCGCGAACCTGCCTCTCTTTAGGAGGGGATACTCCAGCAGAAGAAAAGCGCGGAAGCGCGCCGCAACTTGAGTGAGGAGCGTTAGGAGCAAAGTCTTTTTCTACGCACGACGAGCAGTCTGACGATACCTCCCAGTGTCTTCGGTTGGAACATGTTCCTTTCCAGGAGCTTGCGCGTTGGAAGTCATACCTTTTCATTGCACTGAGACAAACCTGAAGGCCCGCATGATGCGGGCATCACGCTCGCCGCCATAGAATCATAGGCCAGGGATAAATTCGACAAGTTCAAGGCGATTGCCTTCTAGGTCCACTTCAAGGATAAATCCTATGCCAGCTTTATAGTATTTGTTCTCGTCAACACCGGGTTCGAGCGGCGTGAAGTCGCGGGTCACGAGACAGTCGTTAGCGCATTTGGCGGCAGGTATATTCGCCGCTATTTGTTCATTTCCCGTAAGGCTGATAACTTCCGCCAGGTCTTCCGCTTCTCCCAAAGCGAACTCCTGACGATACGCATTACCCACTTGCGGGTTGGCCAACATGATGATCCCAGGTTTGGCCCCGTCCCGACCGACCTTGAACGAGCCATCAGTGCTCACAAGTTCTGGCTCCTCGGGATCATCTCCATCGAAGGTCTCGAAATCCTTTACTTCTTCACCACAATACCAAACATTACCGGCGTGGTCTTGGGCGAACCAGTCGTTGGTGTCCTCTTTCGCTTTGCCATCTTCCTCGACGAGATCGTTGACCACGACGCAGGTCACACCCTCAATCAGCTTAGTTTTGTCAGTGACGACCACGGTGACCATCTCGTCGCCACCCTCATAGACCCATTTATTACCAGGGACAAGCGGAAAGTAAGGGTTCGGCGCGACAGTGTCGCCAATCGCGGTTGGATCGACGAAGTTGGCTGGGTCGAAATCCGGGTGATACACGTCTTGGCCGACGAGTTCACACACCTCTTTGCGCGCCTTGAATTGCTCATCGCATTCATTGCGCGCCTCACGCCGCTCAGCAATTGCCTCGTTCTTACAGTCTCTCCTTTCCCCTGTAGTCGGTTGGTTTTCACAGTGGCCTAGGGCAATCCAAAAATCATCGAGCGTCTCGTAACGACACGCCTTGTTGGCCGCCTGAGCTGTTTCAGTGCACGGCCGCGCGGCTAATGCTGATTCACTGCTAGCCAGGAAGAAGAGCCCTGTCGCCACTCTTCCTAAGAAAACTCCGTACTGGAGCCTCCTTTCACCTCCTCGCTGACGTAGTTGTTGTCCGATCATAAGAATGTCTCCTCTTGTCTACAAATTCAGCTGAGATAGCTGTTGCGCTTGTAGAGAGCACTTCCCATGCCAACGCTGACAAGCTCAAAAACGCTAAACTTGTAAAAAAGAGAATGGCTGAAGGGGAGACATTCGACGTTTTTTGCAGACAAACTCTGCGCATTTGTACATTCCGTGCAGACACGAAGAAAGACAACGCTTTATCCAAGAACTGTTGAAACAGGAAGATTGACACGGAAGACCGTGCCGCGGCCCATCTCGCTCTCTACCGAGATTCGTCCACGATGCTCTTGTACAACACGCTGGACGAACGTGAGCCCGAGCCCAGCCCCTCCCTCGCGACGCGTGAAGAACGGTTCGAAGATCCGCGCGTGAACCTCCTTGGTCATGCCCGGTCCGTTATCGCGGACCTCGAAGCCAGCGTAGCCGTCGCACGCCGACAGAAGATTAATCTCGATCGTGCCGCCATCCGGAAGGATCTGAATCGCGTTTACGAGAAGGTTCAAAGCAACCTGATAGATAAGTTCCGGGTCGCAAAGGACCACTGGGTCCGGCTCGATAGGTCGCCGTCGGATAGTGATGCATCTCTGGCTGGCCTGTGTATCGACGAAGTCCACCGCCCGAAAGAGAATCTGGCCAAGCGGCGACGGCTCAGGACGCATCTCACGCGGTCGTCCAAGCTCGATAAGGGAGGAGACCACCCGTTCAATGCGGTCGACCTCGTCCCGGAGGAGGCGCAGCAGCTCACGCGATTCGTTGTCTTTCACTTCGAGTGAACGTTCGAGAATTTGAGCCGAACTGCGCAGCACTCCGAGCGGCGTGCGGACCTCGTGGGCCACCCCCGCCGCCAATTCGCCGACGAAGGAGAACTTCGCGGCGTCAACGAGTTCGCGTTCGGCGCGCTTCAGATCGGCGGCCATGCGATTGAAGGCGGCGGTGAGCGTACCGATCTCGTCCCGAGAACGCACTGGGACAGTAAACGCTGGCCTCCCTCCACGACCGACGGCCTCAGCCGCTTCGGTCAACTCGGCGAGTGGCTGAGTAACTCGCCGAGCCGCAACCAAGGCAATCGTCAGAGCGACGAGCAAGGTGCCCACAAGAGCCGTCGCCAAAAGCTCCACCATCCGACGTGCAGGGGCAAAGGCCTCCGAGAGAGGCTCCGCAACAACAACCGTCCAGGGCGGTAAATCGGAGGGTAGTCCGGCATGGCCCACTAGCATACCCGCCGCAGAGTCGACGTAAGCCGTGGCCGCTCGACTCTCAGCGCTCGAGGGCCGCAACGCGACCGTATCGCCAGGTTGCCAGGCGCCACCCGGCCGGGCAACGCCACCAATCATAATTCCGCGAGCGTCAAGGATAAGAACGTCGGCATCAAGACCAACCGACAGGAGGGACCTGCGCAAGCGGGCAACGGCATCCGTACTCCGCTCCCAGTCGAAAAGCGCCACGATCCACCCGAGCGTCGCCTCACGTGTGTCAGGATCCGGCACCGGGACTGTGAAGCGGACGAGCGTCCCGGCAGCTTTGGTCTCCTGGAATGGGCCTTCAATCGTCTCCCCTGCGTCGGCGCCGCCGGGCATCAGGTCTTTGGTTTTCCCGATCCAAGAAGGGTTGCTTGAAGCCACAACGCGGCCACTCTGGTCGAGCACGAGAAGGTCCACACAGGCCGGACATCCGCGTTTTACGGATGTGAGAAATGAGGAAATCCGTTTATCGAAGTCAGCGATACGAATCTCACGCATCACATCCTGCACGGCGACCGCCTCGAGACGTTCCCGCTCCGAACGGAAAGTTGTCGTGAGACGATCGGCAACTTCACGGGCCTCTTCGATGAGAAGTCGAGCAACCGCCTGCGCAAGCGATGTCCGGCTGCTCGATAACGTGATCGTTCCGTAGATGCCGCCGGGGATCAGGACAAGCGCCGCAGCGAAGAAGAGCAATTTGGTCCGCAGCGAGAAAAACTGGATACTCCCCACGCTCAAGTAACCGGCTCCTTATTTGACGCACGTTCTCATGGGCATGAGAGCATGTCAATAAGTAAGAAAGAGGGTCGGGCAGCTTCCTTTGTAATGACAGTTGGTGATTTGACTTCATCCCGATATTCCTCTAATAACCGCCGAGTGAACTCCTGCACCTGTACGCATACGCATTCTCCCAGCTCTTCCCAGGCTCCTCTTCACTTCACCTTGCTACTTGCGCTTCTTTGCCCCATGGCAACGCCTTCTTCCCGCATGGGTCTCGTCCGATGAGTCGGTTCATTCAAGAGGATGCATCGTCTAGCACTTATTCCCACATTTTTGAATTATACTTTCATGGGAGCCTCGATATCCCACAGTCCCACTAGTTGTGACTATTCGCGCGTTATGCGCCGAGTCGCAGTCCTATTGCCGCTCTTCGTTACGCTCCTCTCGCCCGCCGCGTGGGCGGCCCCAGTAAACCAGCCGACCCTTAGCGTCGAGCGCGCCGAACCGGAAGCATTCGGCGCCGACACTCCGCTTGGACGGCTTTCGTACCAGGCGGGTCGGGGATTGCGTGCAGGGGATACCGGACTGGTGTTAGGAGGGTTCACGACAGCAGAGGTAGAGCGCCTGGAGGGAGGCGAAGGTCGCGGGGGAATGGACGGGGTGAACTTCCTTGCCTTTGTCGATCCGATCCCGTTTCTCCACCTGTTTACAGAACTGGAGCTCGGGCGGTTGGCGGAACTAGAGAGCGGTCGGAGGGGAGTGCGGTCGGCTCCCAAACTGGAAATCAACCGCTTGTATCTGGATTTCGGACCTAGCGACGCATTGAACGTGCGTTTTGGAAAGTTCTTGACGCCCATTGGCAGGTGGAACGTCACGCGGATTGAGCCACTCCTGTGGACAACCTCCGAACCATTGATTGTCGAGGAAGTTTTCGACGAGACGGCAACGGGGGCGATGTTGCACGGAACGGTGTTCCCGCGCAGTGGAGCGCTGTCGTATTCGTTGTACGGCACGTTTTTGGATCCGTTCAATGTCGATCCCGCCGAGCGGCCAGCCAAACGCAGCGCCGGGGCGCACCTGGAATGGGCTAGTCTCAAAGGTTGGTCAGTAGGGGCGTCGTACTTCGCTTCGCAGCTGCGCAACGGGGAATGGAATCATATGGGCGGCGCCGATCTCCTGTGGCAGCCGCACGAGCGCATAGAGGTGAGCGGCGAAGCGTTGTTCGGCGAAGGCAGTCGTGAAAACGGAGCGCTATGGGGACTGTATGCGCAGACTGTCGTAGAGATGGTGCGCACGCTGTACCTCGTGGGGCGCTACGAACGATTTGATCCACCGGGTGCGGGGCGCGCACTCAACCTTTTTGATCTCGGACTCGCCTGGACGCCAGTCTCTTATCTCCGCCTCAAAGCCGATTACCTCATTGCCGATCACCGGGACGAACTCGCCGAACCCGGCTTGCGACTGTCGTTCTCGATTCTCTTCTGAGCTGCTATGGTCACGCGACTTCTCGTACTAGCTCTCGTTCTCACTATCCTCGCGCCGTCGCGTATCGCCGGCCAAGAGGTTCGCGTGGCCGTGATCATTCACCCCAAGCGACACGCCGAACTCTCGATCGAAGAGGTCGCCCAGATTTATCTTCGCCGCAAGCGCTTCTGGGACGACGGCTCCGCTATCGTCCCACTGAACCTGCCCTCGGGAACGTCACTGCGTGCGCGTTTCTCAGGGCGTGTGCTCTATCAAACCGAGCCGCGACTTGCAGACTATTGGAACCGCCAATACTTTTACGGCATCTTGCCGCCGGCGACACTCGCTTCGACAGAGGCTGTCCGGCGCTACGTCGCCTCTGATCCGAATGCGATCGGATGTGTCCCGGTTTCGGAGATCGACGGGTCGGTCCGCGTCGTTCTGCATTTAGAGTAGAGAGCAGGTTGCAGCCCAGGGAAAATGCTCTGCAGTCTCTCACCTGATCTTCACGCCAGACCGTACTTCTTCACCTTGTACCACAACGCACGCTCACTGATGTTGAGTAGACGAGCCGCCTTGGATTTATTGTCCATTGTCTGCACTAGCGCTTTTTCGATTAACTCTTTCTCTAGGTTTTCTACGGCTTGAGGGAGGGACAGCGTAGGGAGAGCCTCTACCGCTTCAGGCGCGGTTTTCGCAGGAGGCGGCGTTACGAGTTCTCGTGGCAAATGCGGCACATCGAGCGATGCGTCCTGACTAAGCACAATGGCCCGTTCGAGCACATTTTCCAGCTCGCGGACGTTGCCTGGCCAGGCATATCCCTGCAAGCAGCGCAGGGCGCGATCTGCGACTGCAGGAGTGCCTTTCCCTAACTTCGCTCCATGCACCTGGAGAAAATGTTCGACGAGAATAGGGATATCCTCCGCACGCTCCCGCAGAGGCGGCATTTCAACCGTGAAGACATTGATGCGATAATACAGGTCTTCGCGTAAGCGCCCGTCGTGCACGGCTTGCTGAGGCTTGCGATTGGTCGCCACAATGACGCGGACATCCACCCCTATACGCCGGTTACTTCCCAATCGTTCGATTTCACGCTCCTGCAATACACGCAACAACTTAGCCTGCATGAGAGGGGGCATTTCAGTGATCTCATCGAGAAAAATGGTCCCACCATGCGCCATTTCGAACTTTCCCGCGCGATCGTGAGCAGCGCCGGTAAAAGCTCCCCGCGTATGGCCAAAAAGTTCACTCTCAAAGATATCGTCCGGAATCGCCGCGCAGTTAATCGGCACGAATAAAGCGGATTTGCGTGGTGACGCACGGTGAATCGCGCGTGCGGCCAGCTCTTTGCCTGTGCCGGTTTCTCCCGTAATTAATACGCTGGTATCACCCGGCGCCACCTGCAGAATGAGCTCATAGACCCCTTGCATCGCCGCACCACGGCCAACAAATTCGCCCCATCCTCTTTCGACTTCTTCCCGTAGGAACTGGTTCTCGCGTCGTGTTCGTTCTGTGGTCAAGGCTCGGGTGATGATGCGTTCCACCGCTTCGACATCGAACGGCCGCAGCACATAGTCATAAGCGCCTTTCTTCATCGCTTCGACTGCGTTTTCGACTGTTCCATACGCCGTGAGCAGAATGACTGGGGCCTCAACAGACTGCGCGCGCAGCGCATCAAGAAGAGCGACACCATCCATCTCAGGCATCCGCAGGTCCGTCAGGACTAAGTCAAAGGATTCGTGTTGGGCTAGTTCGAGCGCTTCCCGCCCATTGCAGGCCGCACGTGTTTCATGTCCCATCTTTTGCAGCATGATTTCTAACACGCGCCGCGTGCGGGCGTCATCATCAACAACTAACACGCGCTGAGGGCTCACAGCTCGACACTCCTCTCCTGAGGAAACCGTCCATCTCCCTTGCCTCTTTCAGTATTACTCTCTGTCATGGGAATCGTTCCGTCGCGCTCGTACACGAGCTGCTGAGCAGTGGTTAGCCCAAAATCAATGCCATTCTTACTGGTGGCTCAAGAGGTATTGACATCGGCATACGATCAACCCGCGTAGGGACGCGGCGCATTGTACCCTTACGCAACGATGGGATACTTTTTTGCCAGGGTTTGATTACCGACTTTGGGAGTTAAATTTCATTAAGAGCATTCCCAATAATGCTTTTCTGCACGCGTTGTCGACGCTTTTTGCAGCCTCTCCGCCCTTTTGTGCAGACATACGTCACAAGCAAATTTCCTATGCGGCCGCGCCCTACCCTTTCGGGAGCTTGAGCACTCGCTCACCGATAATGTTGTGCTGAATTTCACTAGAGCCTGCCGCGATCGTGAGTCCGCGCGCACGCATGACGCGATACAGCCAACGTCCATTTTCAATCGCGCCAAGGGAGCCGCGTTCGAGTTGCGCGAATGGTCCGAGGAGTTCATCCGCGAACATGGCGACGCGCAGATTCAGTTCAGTCGCATGTAACTTGCCGAAGGAGCTTTCCGGTCCCGGAATTTTGCCGTTCAGTTGTGCGGTCAATGAGCGATAACGACTGAGCCGCAGACACAGCGCTTCGCTGGCGAACTGCGCGAGCTTTTGGCGCACGTAGGGATGCTTTGCCGCGGACATGCCCTCGAACTCAACATCATGCGACACACTGACCAATTCGTTGATCGTCCGCTCCACTGGATGACGAGTACCGCCGGAGACGCGCTCATACATCAACGTGGCAATAGACACCTGCCAGCCTTGATTGAGTTCACCAACCAGATTTTTGCGCGGCACGCGCACGTTGTCATAAAACACTTCATTAAAATCGGAGTCGCCGGTGATTTGCACCAACGGTCGTACGGTGATGCCGGGCGTACCCATATCCACCAGCAGGTAGGAGATCCCGCGATGTTTAGGTGCGTTGGGGTCAGTCCGTACAAGCAATACTTGCATATGCGCGCGCTGCGCCAAGCTCGTCCACACCTTTTGCCCGTTAATAACGAAATCGTCACCATCAATGACAGCGCGGGTCTGCAACCCGGCAAGATCCGAACCCGCACCAGGCTCCGAGTAGCCCTGACACCAGATCTCCTCAGCCGTCAGCATCTTTGGTAAGTAACGGCGCTTCTGCTCATCAGTGCCAAAGGACATTAACGTGAAGCCGATGCGATCGAGGGCAAGCTGATTGGCGCCATAGAGCGGCAATCCCAGACGTAAGACTTCGTCTTGATAAATGACCTGTTCAACTAAACTGGCGCCTCCGCCACCCCATTCTTTTGGCCAGTGCAGCGCCACATACCCAGCTTCAGACAGGCGACGATGCCATTCCAACATTTTCCGCCAACGGCCGTCGCTGTCTTCATCACGCTCGTTGAGTGGGTCATGACTATCACCGAAAACTTCCCGTCTGTTGAGTTCAAGCCAGCTGCGCAAACGCGTACGAAATGCTTCTTGCTCAGGCGTGTAACGAAAATCCATAGGTCCTCCCCTGGCCTATTCCACGATAACGCTGCGCTCTCTTTACTCCCCTCCGTATTTTTGCACAAGGAGAAGCCTCATGGTCGGCAGGTTCACGAGTCGTCATGTTTAAAAATCTCAAAGTCGATGGTCTTGCGGATTGGCTCCCGGAAGACTTGATGATTTGTAACTCATGAATGACGCGAGGCGAATCACGTCTTACGTAGGGAGCTTCCCCCAATCAGACTCCTCCGCATCAAGCGCCAGCGCCAATCCACCGTTCGAACCGGCAAAGACAGGATCTTCCACTGTGCGCACCCGTCCGCCTCCAAGATCGGCTAATCGAGATTGGATGTCCTCCGCTAAGCCGGGAATCAGGGAACTGCCGCCAGCAAGGATCACGTTGTTTCGTACACTTTCCTGATATTCCGGCTCAACTCGGGAAAGCAAATCCAGCATGGCTTCGGTCACGGGCGGCAACAGACTCTCACACGCGCTTCGCATCTGTTCAGTAATATCCAGTTGTGTCGGTTTGCCGGCAACGGGCACGGTCACCACGACACGGTTTCTCGGTTCGCCAACGAAGCTCCACTTCTCCTTCCAGTCACGCACCATGTGAATAGAAAACTGCGCCTGTGGATACCGATCGCGCACAAGCTTTGCCAATTGTTCATCGATGACATCACCGGCGACCGTTAAGGTTCGCTGATCCTCGTCAGTCGGGTAGCGACCGTTCATCACACAGAAGTCCGTTGTGCCCGCACCGATGTCGATAATCATCGCGTTTAACAACTCTTCTAAACCGTATGCAACCGCAAACGGCTCGGACACAATCATAAGACTATCGGCAATGCCTTTCATGGTGTCACGCAAACGCTGCTTGCTGGCGCGAAACGCTTCAGAAGGAACGCCAACAACGACGCGCTTGGTCACTCGCATCCTCTCCTCGTTTTCACCGCCGGCTAGCATGACAAGATGACGGAGGAGTTCACGAACGGCGGCCTCATCTTTTTCTGATCCTTCCTTCATGACTCCGCGTTCCAGCGGACGGTGGAGATCAAGCATGGGGCGCTTCGCCAATGCTTCATGACCAATCAAGACAGATTTTTTCACGATCTTGCGGGCAACCATATCTACGGGCCAACCCACGTAGCTTTCAATGACATGTCGTGTTCCATTCGAAGCCGACACCGAACTCCGTGAAGTTCCCAAATCAATGCCCATATAGAGGACGAAACCCTCTTCACTCATGACGAAGCTTCCTTTCTTGTCGCATAGGTGTGGTACAGTGCGTCAGTATAGGAACGAATGCCCATCAATAGGGCTTGCGCAATCTTTTGGCGGTAATCCGGACTGGCAAGAAGCTGCGCTTCCTCCGCATTGGACAGACAAGCAACTTCAGTGAGAATGGCGGGCATATTGGCTCCAACCAGCACCGCAAAGGGGGCAGTCTTCGCCGCTCTTGACGCCAGCCGAGGATTGACGGTGCGGAGAGAGCGCACAAGTTCTTGTTGTATCGCTTCAGCAAGTCGATGAGACTCCCCTCGCTTCGTATCCGTGTACACGCCTTCGAGCAGGCGACGAAAATCCGCTAGGGAGTAGCTGGAGTGCAGATTCTCCACGCTGGCCAGCTGGAGTAAATCGGAGTCTTCAGTTGGTCCGAGATAATACGTTTCCACGACACGCGTCTGAAGCGGTTCAACCCAGTTCAGATGGATGGAAACGAAAAGGTCTCCGCCCGCATCGTTCGCAAGCGTGGCTCTCCGCATGAGCGAGACGGTCTCATCTTTATCCCGCGTCATTCGCACATCAAAGGAAGCTTCCGCCAAAAGGGTGCGGAGTCGCAGTCCAATGTCCAGGGCAAGCGCCTTCTCCGTCAGTCCGTGAGACACCGTGCCCGGGTCGTCTCCGCCGTGTCCAGGATCAATCACGATCCTTTTAATAGAAAGCGCAAACACGTTCAGATCCACTTGGTGGGGATCAAGAGCCAGAGAGTCAGATAGAGACGTATCCGATGCAGCAGCAGGCGGGTCAGGCGCATCGTTCGTCTTTACCTTGGTCAACTCTGGAGTCCCCGACGAAGGGAGAGAAGTGACGGACGAAACAACCATTGGGGTTGGTGGTGAAGGAGGCTTGTCCTCCGCGGTAGTCACAGGCGCAGCAGCGACTTTGGTGTCAGGTTCGGCTTGGGGGTTTTCAGAGAAATTGAGGACAGCATAAACTAATACCGTTAAAGCAAAACAGACGACCGTCACGACATCTCGACTGAAGACAACGGGTCGGAAGGAACGACAGTGCTGAATAAGTCGCGGCCAACTCTCCCGCACAATGGTATTGTTTTCCTGCACCGCCGCACGCAGTAGGCGACGTTTGAAGGAGTTCGGTTTTGTCATCGGGGAGGACACTACCATGCGTCATGAATTGAGGGAAGCGTCCTCCTCCCCACTGGCCGTGCTGTTGTGCAATGGTACTATGCAATAAAGAAATACTTTTCTGCAATGAGGGAAGGTTGCCGGCATGGTGAATTTTCAACCTACGGAAGAACAGCAACTGATCCGCGACACGGTCGCAAGCTTTGCTCAAGAGCAGATGCGCCCGGTTGCGCACGAGGCGGATGAAAGTGGACAGATTCCTAGCTCTCTTACCCAACAAGCTTGGGAACTCGGTCTCGTGCAGAGTACGATTCCCGAGGCCTTCGGCGGAGCAGGCGAAGCCGCCTCAGCAGTCACCGGCGCGTTGATCTGCGAAGAACTTGCCTGGGGAGACCTCTCTCTTGCGCTCCACATTCTTGCGCCTCGTTTGCTCATCCAACCGCTGTTAACCCTCGGGACTCACGAACAACAACAGCAAATACTGCCAACGTATGCAGGGACAACATTCACCACCGGCACTGCGGCAATTATGGAGCCGCGTTTCAGCTTTGATGTCAACGAGCTGGCAACTACAGCGACTCAGCAAAATGGAGCCGTCGTGCTCAATGGCGCAAAATGCTACGTGCCCCTTGCCGCCGACGCGCAGCATATTTTGGTCTACGCTCGCGGCGACGAGGGAACCACAGCCTACCTTGTTCCACACGGGACGCCCGGTCTCACTGTCGCAGAGCGCGAAAAAAACATGGGGCTTAAAGCACTCGCGACTCATGAACTCGTTCTGGACAATTGCCGTGTTCCTGCATCTTCTCACTTGAATGGCGCTTTCGCACCGCTCCTGAATCGTTCACGGGTGGCGCTCGCTTCCCTAGCAGTCGGTGTGGCGCGCGCCGCGTTCGAATACGCGCGTGAGTACGCCAAAGAACGACGCGCGTTCGGTGTAGCGATTGCCCAGAAGCAAGCCATTGCTTTTATGCTGGCGGAGATGGCGACGGAAATTGACGCCGCGCGCTTACTCACCTGGGAAGCTGCCTGGAAGATTGATGCTGGTCAGGATACGCCAATCGACAGTATAGTGTCTGGAGCAACCCGCGAAGCATGTCTTGCGAAGAATTACACTGCCGCCATGGCGCTCAAGGTAACAGATAACGCGGTGCAGATTCTCGGCGGACATGGCTACATTCGCGACCATCCGGTGGAAATGTGGTTGCGCAACGCGCGTGGCTTCGCTGCGTTTGCAGGGATCGCTATTATATAAGCAGCTTATGACTCACTCGCTTCGCTCGTTCCATGAGCAGCGGCTTCGCAACAACAAGGAGCAATTATAAGCAGCTTATGACTCACTCGCTTCGCTCGTTCCATGGTTGATAGCTCGTCCGCTACGCTCACTCTATAGCAAGACCCTTTTTGCTATAGGCCATAGAGCGAACGTAGTGAGCAGGCCATAGAGCGAAGCGAGCCATCAGCCAATTGGAGGTTCCATGATCGACTTTTCTTTATCGCAAGAAATAGAAAGCACCCGCACCATGATTCATACAGTCGCCGAGACTACCATGCGCCCCCTTTCGCGTGAATACGACGAACGCGAACACGAGAAGCCGATGGAGTGGCTCAACATGATGTGGAACGCCTCCAAAGGTCTTGTGAGTCTCGGCAGTGAAAAGAAAGAACCACGGGGCGAGCGGAAACCTTCGGAACGACAAGTACGCACCGCAATTATCATTGAAGAACTGTCATGGGGAGATGCAGGTCTCTACCTGAGTATTCCCAATTCAGGCCTCGGCGGCGCGGCGGTGATGGCCGCCGGTACTCCGGAACAAAAAGAACGGTTTCTTGCTCGCTTCCGCGACGGTGAACCCAAATGGGGCGCTATGGCGATTACGGAATCGGGTTGCGGCTCGGATTCAGCGGCGATCACGACAACCGCCAGGCGCGACGGTGATCACTGGGTGTTAAACGGTACGAAAATCTTCTGCACCAGCGGGCGCATGGCCGTGGAAAAATCCGAAGGATTTGTCGTGGTCTGGGCGACAGTGGATAAATCTGCTGGCCGTGCGGGGATCAAAGCGTTCATCGTTGATCATCACACCTCAGGCATGACCGTCGCCAAAGTCGAGAACAAAATGGGCATTCGCGCGTCAGATACCGCCATGTTGGTCTTTGAGGACTGCCGTATTCCTCTGGAAAATATTCTTGGCAGTCCGGAAGTCCAGCAGTCCACTGAAGGTTTCAAAGGCGTCATGGCGACATTTGACGCTACCCGTCCTATCGTCGCGGCTAGCGCGATCGGGATTGGTCGTGCTGCGGTCGATTTCGTGCGCGAGGCGTTACAAAAAGAAGGCGTCACCATTCGCTACCACATTTCACCAACAAAATTGACGACGATCGAGCGCGACTTCATGGATATGGAAGCCAACCTGCAGGCGGCGCGACTCTTGACCTGGCGGGCTTCTTGGATGATGGACCAAGGAATGC
>JBFWZL010000118.1:0-13927 GCA_050185455.1 Binatia bacterium
GCTAATGCCTGCGCGTTCCGCAAGGCTACTAGAGATTTTTCCGTAAAACGATTGAGATCCATCTTGTCTGCTCCCTTAAGTGCTGATCAATTTTTCTATGCGCGTCTGTGTTTCATAGGGTCGTTCCATCCTCCTCCACGAATGGCTCTTTCAGTAAAGGTCTGTGGAGGAGTTCGCCAATCCATTGATGCAACTCTTCATTACTTTCACTTCTTCGCCTCAAGGAGCAAGCATTGTGCCGAAAACACGGCATAAAAAAGCTCTAGGGCGAGAAGTTTCAAAAGAAATTTTCTCAGAAACGGGAAACAAATGAAGTGACTTTCTCATTTCGGAGAAGAACCGAATGCTTGTCGAACAAACAGCCAATACAACAGCTAACGAAAAAGCGGCAGGCTCTTTGCCCACGATTCTATCAGACCAGCTTGAGTTGTCCTGTTCAGTATCACGGCAAAAAGGGTTCGTCATAAGTCAGGAAACGACTATCTAAGCTTCTGCAGCAGATTTTTCTCCCAACGCATGGGAAGTTCTCCGTCATTACTACCTTCGGAGAGATCGAGACGGAAAGATCGTGGAGACTCCAGAGCAGATATTTCGCCGTGTTGCGCGTCGACCATCCAGACATTATGGAATTCATTACACGCAGTCAGGACGCTCAATGCCTTCCTTCTGTTTTCGTTCGTAATCAGTGATTGAAGAAGTCCACTTAAAGGCTTTCCCGCAGTTACGACAGAGAAATTCACAGGTCGGCATAAGATTTCTCCTTGAGATGCGGCTTCTCTTCTTGAGGAAAAAAATCAGTACTTTGCTTTGATACGATAAGGGCAAGAGACATGCCGCCGACTGCAGGATGATGTAGGGCTGGTGGCGTTAAAGGCTCACAGCAGCAAGAAAAGCGCTACAATTCTCCATTGCTCAATGATCAACTCTTGGAGTGTAAAGAGAAATGACAAGTTCTCAATCTGAAGAAAATGGAGCACCGTACGCCGCGAAAACAAGAATTCCCCCAGCTTTAGATTGGTTGCCCAGCGCTTGACAACCTGGATACGCTCAAGTCCCTCGCTCTAGCGGTAAAAACGCCGCCACCTCACCCTATCGACTACTGGTGCGTGGCGAAGAAGGAGTCTTGAAATACATGGGCGAATTCCTTTTGATTCGCCCCTATAATTCGTGGTCTAGGAGTAAAGGGCGCCGCTATTGACTACGACATATTTAGATCGCAGAATTCCGACACAAACCTCACGTATCGCTCATCTATTCACCTTTAACGTACTCCTTGCAGCGACAAAGGAGGAGGCAGCCGTGAATATTGACTTTTTGAAAACAGCGGATTTCCTTCAAGAGGAACTCCAAGCGTTTTATCGGGTCTTGCGGTGTGGGGGGCAGAGTGAGGAGTTACACGCGGCGATCATGCGATTACAAGCGGTGATCGAACAAGTAGAACCGCTGGCAAACGACCCGGGAGAGGCGTGGAAAACCCTGGAAATGGAACAGCGTTGGGGGTACATGCGTCTCCTTTCCCACCTCGGGACGGCATCGCACGAGGTTAAGACCATCTCCGCATCTTAGACCGCGACAGAGTTGGAGGGACGTGTCGTTCCCTTACATGTAAAAAAGACCGTCCACAGACTCATCATCCTTGGGTGGATTCCGGCAGCTCCAACTCTGTCGGAAAGTCCGAGAACGGAAATGGCCGCATCTTCTCGTTATAGGTGAGATATCGAAAGAGGTGATATTGATAACTTACGACCCGATTCGCAAATCGCCGGACCTGCTCACTAGGAGGCCGCTTGGTGATGAGTGTCCACCCCAGAGCAAATAGGGTGAGTAGGACGAGGACGGTTTTCGTCACTTCGGCAATGAGCAGGAAAATGGCGCTCAGGAGGATTCGGATGCCCGTGTCCTTCCTGTCGATGTAACTATCATTTGGCATAGTGAGGGTCCTTTATCTGCCTATGCTTCTCAGCAAACAAAAAAGGAATGCAGAAAAGCAGCGTGTACAGTTAGGCCAAGCAGATGAGAACATTTCCTACTGCTTCGCTTCAATCCGTTCAAACTCCAGAAGACGCCCGCGAATCCGTTTCCCTTCCAGAGGGATGAATTTCCATTCAGGGAGCTTGGCAATCGTTGCTTCATTGGGAGGAATCGGGCCAATGGCTCCATCGAGTAAGCCGTCATCGGTCACGTGGACGGCGTAAATGTCGCCTGTCATCTTGTGACGCCAATACAGGAAGGTCGGCATAGCGCACCCTCTTTCATCTTCAGAATCGTTGCTGCACACCAAATGCCTCTACAATAGCGGCGGCCCACAAGTACACCAGAGGGGAACCAAACAACAGGTACACCGCTTCATGATGCTGTCATGAAAATTCGTGGGATGCTGATGGCGAGAAGACACGAGCACCCACATGAAAGACAAAATTCCACGCTTTCCCAGACTTGACACACGTTTGTCAGCATCCATGCAGAGTTACTAGCCTTATGGCAAAAGAATCTGGTAAAGTGCCCGCCAGACCTGCGAAGGGAGGCATGCTCATGAGTGGCGTCAAGATTGGCATAGGTTTTGGTTTGTGGAGACTGGGAATGCCAACCCCAGATACTATCTGTTCCTACGCTGAACGCGCGGAGGACGTTGGCATCGATTCAATCTGGCTCTCTGATCATATCGTCTCTCGTCAGCCAGATCTCGATATCTCGTGCATCATGGCGATGTTTGCCGCGCGCACGAAGAAGATCAAAATGGGTCCCAGCGTTTTGACTCTGCCGGCTCGCGACCCCGTTCAAGTTGCCAAGACATACGCGACCCTTGATTACCTGACCGGTAGCTGTGGACGAGTGATTATGGCGGTTGGTCTCGGCAGCGACCCGCGTGACTGCATTGCGTGTGGCATCAACCCCGAAGAGCGCGCGAAACGCATGGAAGAAGGGGTACAAGTCATGCGGAAGCTCTGGGCTGGGACGAACGTTACCCACGAAGGAAAGTTCTATAAATTCAGCGATGTCACCATTACCCCGCGCCCGGTAAAAGGCGCACTTGACGTGTGGATCGGCGGCAAAAGCGACCTCGCCATCAAACGGACGGCTCGCTACGGCGATGGCTGGTTCCCTTCGTTCGTCACGCCTGAAGAGTTTAAGGACGGTCTGGCAAAGATGACGGAATACGGAAAGCAATACGGTCGGACGGTGAATCCCCGCGAAGCGGGAGTATTGATCTTCACGCACCTCAGCGACAATCGCTCTCGCGCCCAAGACATTGTCCAGAAGTTTTTCTCGGGCTTCCCTCTGCCGGCTGAATCTCTGCCGGCGCGCTGCGCCATCGGTTCGGCGCAAGATTGCATTGATAAGATCCAGTCGTATGTCGATGCTGGGTGCAGCAAGTTTGTTCTATGGCCCATTGTTCCGCCGGAGGAACTCGTGCCGCAGATTGAACAGTATGGGAAAGAGGTGATTCCGTATTTCTCCTAGAGGCCGATAGGGCCTCTAGAGTCAAAAGCATGGAGACTCAATAGACTGATTATGAATGTCTTCGACTGTATCCACTCTCGCCCGGCCATCCGCAGTTTCCGTCCGGATCCGATTCCAAGCGAGATTATCAAGAAGATTCTCCACGCCGGACGCCAGGCGCATTCGCAACGCAACCGTCAACCGTGGCGCTTTATCGTGGTCCAAAACCACGACACGCTACAACAGCTCGGTGCGCTCGCGTCATCCGGGCCGTATATCGCTGGGGCGCCGCTCGCCATTGCGCTGGCTGTCACAGGCGCGAAAAATCCCTATATCGATGCAACTCGTGCGGCGGAGTGTCTCATGCTCGCTGCGTGGGCGGAAGGGATCGGTTCGTGTTGGGTTGGCGGCATAGATCGCCCCAAGGCGAAAGAACTCCTCAGTATCCCAGAGGAAATAGAACTCATTACGATCATTCCGTTTGGTTATCCAACCGATGAAGAGAAAAGTAAGAAAAAAGTGAGGAAGCAGCTTAATTCAATTGCTTACCAAGAGCATTATGGGCAACAATTAGGCTTTTAGCCCGCGCACTGCATGCGCTCTATGGCAGATAGCTGATTATGGACCGTATCGAAAGTAAAATTCGCACCAACTCTCCGGAATTCCAGGCCAACGCGACGCACATGACAACGTTGGTCAAAACACTCAAGGAAGAGATTGCCAAAGCGCAACTTGGCGGTCCGGAAGATTTTCGTAAACGTCATAAAGAACGCGGCAAGCTCTTGGCGCGGGAACGCATTGAAGCCTTGATCGATCCCAATACCCCGCTGCTCGAACTTTCCCCTCTGGCCGCCTATGGAATGTACGATGATCCCCCTTCAGCAGGCATCGTCACCGCCCTTGGGTTAATTCATGGTCGCGAGGCGATCATTGTATCAAATGACGCAACGGTCAAAGGAGGTAGTTACTACCCATTGACCGTCAAGAAACACCTGCGCGCGCAGGAAATCGCTCAAGACAACTGCCTTCCGTGCGTTTACCTCGTCGATTCGGGGGGAGCGAATCTTCCGTATCAAGCGGACATCTTTCCCGACCGTGAACATTTCGGACGCATCTTTTACAACGAAGCGCGCATGTCGGCGTTGGGAATTCCCCAGATCGCCGTGGTCATGGGCTCCTGTACCGCCGGCGGAGCTTATGTGCCGGCGATGGCGGATGAGAACATTATTGTCCGCGAACGCGGGACGATTTTTCTTGCCGGCCCTCCGTTAGTCAAAGCAGCAACGGGTGAAGAAGTCACGGCTGAAGAACTCGGCGGCGGCGATGTTCACACACGCCTCTCGGGAGTGTCCGATCACTTAGCGGATAATGACGAACACGCGTTAGAGATTGCTCGTTCCATTTTTGAAAATTTGCCTCGCGCTCACAAATTCCCTCTCGACCGAGAGGAGCCCGAGGCTCCAGCGTATGATCCCGCCGAGCTCTACGGCGTCATCCCACGCGATACCCGCGTGCCGTACGATGTGCACGAAGTCATCGCGCGGATTGTCGACGGCAGCCGTTTCCATGAGTTCAAAGCGCGCTACGGCTCCACGCTCGTCACCGGGTTTGCCCGTATCCATGGCTATCTAATCGGTATTGTCGCGAACAATGGCGTGCTCTTCTCGGAATCCGCTTTGAAAGGCACCCATTTCATTGAAGTATGTTGCCAACGAAAAATTCCGTTGCTCTTTCTCCAGAACATCACTGGCTTCATGGTTGGGAAAAAATACGAACAAGGCGGCATCGCCAAAGACGGGGCCAAGATGGTGCACGCCGTCGCCAATGCGCAGGTGCCAAAGTTTACGATCATCATTGGCGCCTCAAATGGCGCGGGCAATTACGGTATGTGTGGTCGCGCCTACTCTCCCCGCCTCCTCTTCATGTGGCCAAACTCGCGAATTTCGGTGATGGGCGGAGAACAAGCCGCCGGTGTATTACTCACGGTCAAATTGCAACAGCTCAAGGACAAGCGTCAGACAATGACGCCGGAAGAACAACAGGCGTTCATGGCCCCAACGTTGGCAAAGTATGAAGAAGAAGGAAGTCCTTATTATTCCACGGCTCGTCTGTGGGATGACGGTATTATTGATCCTGGCGAAACACGGAACGTGCTCGGGCTTAGCATTGCGATGTCTTTGAATGCGCCGCTTCCCGACCATCGAGTCGGTGTATTTCGCATGTAAAGCGAGGGAAGGAGTGATCATCACGCATGGATAACAAACGCGCTGCGCGCGGGAAAGCTCGCAGTGGAAAAGTCACGGTTCTCCAACCACAACCGATTCATATTAACGGTATAGAAGAAAACGTTCGACAGATTCTTGAACACCTCGGGGAAGACCCGGAACGAGAAGGCCTCGTGAAGACACCCTACCGTGTCGCGCGAGCGTTTGAGTATCTCACAAAAGGCTATCAACAAGACCCGCAAGAGATTCTCAACCAAGCCAAGTTCATTGAAGAAGATTATCAGGAAATGGTCGTTGTTAGAGATATCGATTTCTTTTCCATGTGCGAGCATCACATCCTGCCCTTCTTTGGTCGCGCGAATGTGGCGTATATTCCTCGTCATCATATCGTCGGTCTGAGCAAGATTCCTCGCTTGGTCGAAGTTTTTTCACGTCGTTTACAAGTACAAGAACGACTGACGACTCAGGTCGCCAATACTATCATGGAAACACTGGATCCCCTTGGTGTGGGCGTTATCATTCGCGCTGAACATCTGTGCATGCGCATGCGCGGCGTAGAGAAGCAGAATTCGGTGGTGACAACCAGCGCGATGCTTGGTGCTTTTCGCACTCAGCAAGCAACACGTGAGGAATTCATTACGCTGGTGACCAGCATTCAACGCTGAGATACGTACTCCTGAGCAAAGGCTCCGGTCGCGCGATCCAACCCTAGAAGCGCTAGTTGATAGGCGTAGGTTTGATCAGTGAGTTGCGTACGCACTTGGTTGAGGGCGTTGAGCGCGGTGTTCACATCAAGGCTGGTGGCTAACCCCACGCGATACTGCTTGGAGGTAATGTTGTAGTTTTCTTGAGCCAATGCCACTTCTTTCTTCAACGTGTCCAGCGTGGCGGCGAGCGTCTCCGCCGCCAATAATGTTTGCTTGACCTCGACGCCAACGTCTTTCTTAAGGCGATCAAGCTGGAACCGGGCCTGGGATAGATTTTCTTCTTCTTCTTGGAGATCCAACTCCCGCACCCCTCCATCAAATATGGGGACCTGAAAATTCAACGTCAGCGTCCAAAACTCATCACGATTCGCAAAAGTGGGGGAATCCAGTTTCGGAAACTGCCACTGAGCGCCAACCGACGGAAAATATCGGGCGCGCTGCAGATTGCGACGTTGCTTCGCCACATCGATCGCGGCATCTTGCGCACGCAAGTCTTGTCGCTGTTTGTAGGCTTTGTCCAGTAATTGCTCGTATCGTTCTCCCGGAAATGAAGGAGGCGTCGGCTCGACCACGCGCACCGTTCCTCGCACACCAACGGCGCGCGCTAACACCGTCGCGGTTAGTTGCACATTATTTCCGCTAGTGATCACAGCTCGCTCAGCACGTGCTACTTCAACTTCGGCGCGCAGCACGTCCGTCTTCGTCACTTCGCCAACGCGAAAGCGCGCTTGAGCTTGTTTTAATTCATCCTGTGTGAGGAGTAGTGTTTCTTTCGCGACCTCAACCTGCGCCTGCGCGCGTAAAACTTCATAGTACGCCCGCGCCACGCCAAAGAGTACTTCACGAAGAGTGAAACCATACCGTTGCATATTCTGCCGAATTGTATCTTTCCCAAGTTGCCAGGATGGAATAAACGAAGGTTGGATAAGCGGTTGAGTAACGGAAAAGGTCCCCACCCAGCTTTCCAGCGGGCGAATAACGCTGGGAAAGGTCGTCGTTCCACCGCCCTCACCGCCGGGCGTCCCTCCTGTAGGCAAACCAGAAAAAGTAATTTCCTCTTTATTGCGAGTAAATACCCCGGCAACATCAGCACGAGGCGTTAACAAGGCAATCGCTCTCCAGGGAAGAAGCTGGGCCTTGGCCAGTTCTCGTTCGGCAATCTTGATCTGTTCCTCATTAGCAACGGCTTGCCGATATGCCTCCTCGATTGTCAAAGTCTGAACGGCGCTCGTCTCGGTGGTCGCTCCGCTTTCCTCGTTTTCAGCCCAACCCCTGGAGGTCAGCAACAGGACCACCAGGCATCCCCACATGAGTAGGGATCTTTTGCCAACGGAGGCAAAAACGGCCCACAGTCTTCGCCAAGAACGTTGACCCACAACACGCTGGGCATGAAGATCACAGCATTTTCCATCAACAGGCATGCTTCTCCTCCTCGCCATCACAAGTTTGTAAGGGGATTTCGTGCGGCAAACTGGTGAGAGGAAATCGGTAAGCCGGATCTTGTCCCTCCTCGTAACAGAAGGAGGTAATGATCATTCCTCTAGGCGTCTCGTTACCGATACGCTCAAGCGACCGAACCCGGAGGGAAAGAGTGGAGCGGCTCATGCCCCAAAGGGCCCCTCCTATTTGGTCTTGCTCCGGGTGGGGTTTACCCAACCGTCCTCATCTCTGAGGGCGCTGGTGAGCTCTTACCTCACCTTTTCACCCTTACTCACCAGACAGAGGAGAGAGACAAAAATAGAGAATTTTTGTTCTCTATCGCAAATCTCTGTTTCTATCTGGAGAGCGGTCTTTTTTCTGTGGCACTTTCCCCGCCTCACAACGGGCCGCCATTAACGGCCACCCTGCTCCAAGGAGTCCGGACTTTCCTCGTGCCCCTCAACGGAGGCGCGCGATCATTAAATTTCCTCTCACCAAATTAGACGCCGAGTGGGGGGTCCTGGTCCAATTTACTGATCAGAATCCTCCCACAATGAGGACAGTGAAAAACCACTCCGGTATGCTGCTGAACATTACTAAGAATCTGGTTGCCCATCTGCGGAGGGATACGCATGTGGCAGCCCTGACAAGTTCCAGCGCGGATTTCGACCACCGCCATACCGCCTCGTTTGGCGAAAATACGTTCGTACCGAACACGGAGGTCCACATCGATGAGAGCAGCGATTCTCTCGCGTTCGTTACGCTCGTGTTGTCGCTCCTCCTCCAGCGCGGCAATTTGCATATTCACGTGCGCCGCTTCCGTATCAATCTTCGCTTTGAGTTCTGCAATGGACGTGCGAGTTTGCAAGAGACTGTTTTTCTCCCGCTCGATTTGTTCCAGCAACTGGATCCCCTCATCCTCTAATTTACTGTTCGCTTCTTTCATGGAGTCGATCTCGCGCTTCAGCGCCTGCAGCTCTCGATCATTACGAATCCGGTTTAAGCGAACGCGTTTTTCCTTAATCTTGTCCTCTTCCTCGCGCAATTGGAGTTCCGTTGCCCGATGGCTGGCTTCCAGCTGGGCAATCTGTTGCTGTTCTTCTTCTATTTGACGCTCTTTTACATCGATTTCCGAGAGGATAGCTGTCGTCTGCTGGCGGAGTTCTTGGAGAGATTGCTCTTTTTTCTGCAAGCGCTGATCTATCTCCTGAAGCGCCGTCAGCAGCTCAATCTGCGAGGCCAACGAAAACCCCCTTTCTTACAAAGCCAACCCTGAGTCGAAACATCGTCAGGAAAAATGGGCCCACCAGGACTTGAACCTGGGACCAGCCGGTTATGAGCCGGCAGCTCTGACCAACTGAGCTATGGGCCCGCACTGCTGTTATGTTGGCAATCATACATAACACGAGGTTCTTTGTCTTCCTATTCCTATCCCTCCCCTTTTTGCAATCGTTGTAACCCTTTCCTGACGGCGGCATCATCTCCCCGTCTTTCAGCATCACGAATCTCTCTCAACACCTGTTCCGCACTAGATTTCTTCTGGACATTACGGATTTTCACAATGCAGTCAAAAAGGACTTGGTGTTGCGCTTCTTGATCCTCTTCTCCTCTGGAACGACCGTAAGCTCGGGAAACTTGGTCCGCCAACTTTCTCGGCAACTTTGCCAAGAAAACGCTTAAATCGATGTGTTCTCCTTGACGCCAGGCTTCCACGATCTCATTCGCTAAGGCTCCCCACCGTTGAAAAATCGGAATAATTTCCTCCTCGGCAACACACAAAGCGGCATTTCGATCCAGTAGCATCAATTGGATCAGTTCAGTTTCCACAGCGGCTTGCTCACTCCAACCCTCTTCTTGCTTGGGCTCCCGAGAAACAAGCGGGCGCGCGGCGTCCGAGATTGCTATCGTCCGACGCAATTCCTCTTCATTGACGGCAAACCGTTGCGCGATTTGCGTAAGAAGCGCTCCTCGCGCCACTACATCGCTGACCGTGTGTAGGATTGCCATTGCTTCGCGCGCAGCTTGCGCTCGTTGATATGCAGGCGCTCCAGGAGGGGGAGCATGGCGAGTAAGATAGAAGTCCTCTAGAGGTTCGGCCTGATCGATTAAACGATTGAGCGCATCAGCCCCATGTTTTCGGACAAAAGTATCCGGATCTTCTCCCTGAGAAAGAAAAACGCCGCGGCCTCGTATCTCAGCTTCAACACACAGCGGAAAAGCCCTGTCCGCGGCTCGGCTACCGGCCTCATCCCCATCAAAGAAAAGGTACACTTCATCAACCCCTGTCGCGCGGCGAAGGATTTTCAATTGTTCGGCGCCTAGAGCAGTTCCGAGAACAGCCGCCGTGGCCGTTTGCCCATGCTGGACAAGCGCCAGAAGATCAATGTATCCTTCGACCAAGATCGCTCGCTGTTGCTGTTGAATCGCTTCTTTTGCCTGGGAAAGGCCATAGAGCAAGGCCCCTTTCTTATACAAAACAGAGTCCGGAGAGTTGAGATATTTGGGAAGATGATAGCTCTTTCCGGCTGTAGCCGTTTGTGGCATAGGAAGTAGGCGCCCACCAAACCCGACAATGCGACCGACCAGATCGGTAATAGGAAATATCAAGCGATGACGGAATTTATCAAAATATTGCCCCTCCTGACTTTTCCCAACTAATCCAAGGTCAGTGGCTTTTTCTAAGTCCACACGCTGCGCGGCCAGGAATCTTGCCAACCCCTCTCTACCAGAGGGGGCAAACCCGAGGCGAAACTGTTCTGCAATAGCGCGATTCAGACCTCGCTCCGCCAGATAGCGACGAGCCCCATCCCCGATATTGCCCCAGAGGCAACGTTGAAAATATGTCGCGGCAATTTCATTCAAGCGCAACAAGCCCGCGCGTTCCTGCGCTTGCGGATCCTTAGCGGCCTGAGGGAGAGAGACCCCGGCCTTAGAGGCGAGGCGGCGTACGACCTCTGGAAATGAGATGCCTTCGATACGGGTCAGGAAAGTGAAAACATTGCCGCCGACTCCACAACCAAAACAATGAAAGAATCCACCTTCCTCATTAACGCTGAAAGACGGAGTGCTTTCATTATGAAAGGGGCAAAGGCCCGTGTAGCTTCGTCCCGCCTTACGCAAAGCAACATGGGCAGAGATAACCTCGACAATGCTAATGCGAGCACGGATGTCAGTCAGTACTTCTTCTGGAATCCGTTCCGCCATGACTGTTCCTTTACTGCTGTTTTCTCTCATCCATAAAATAAAGCCCTACGAGCAAAAAAACACCCACTCTGGCTGGTAAGAGTGGGTGCAAAAGGAGGGGGGCAAGAAATCGTCCCCTCTGTGATGAGATGAAGTTTGGTAATCAATTAGTAGAATGACCGACTCGCACGACGCAACGCTCGCTTCCTTGCAGCGATAGCTTTCCGTTTTCGCCGGACACTGGGTTTTTCGTAGTGTTCGCGCTTTTTCAGCTCTTGCAGGATGCCCGCCTTCTCGCATTGCTTCTTAAAGCGGCGGATCGCACTCTCAATGGGTTCGTTCTCTTTTACTCGTACCCCTGCCATGCTTTTGTTCACCCCCTCCCAGGCAGGCCAGGATAAATTTTGTGGATTGGTCGTCCAGTCTAAAGATTTGCCGCGAAAAGTCAAGAGATTAGCTTACCTATGCTTGACAGTACGTCCCCCCCTGGGTGAGGAAACGTGGAAGTTTTATAGGGAAAAGGCGGGATTGGAGGGATCCAGCGGTGAAGCGTTTTTTTCTCGTCGATATGCTCTTCGTTCTTCTGGGTTTCTCGCCACGCTGGGGAGGTGCAATTGAGGCGCCGAACATTCCTGATGCAGGGAAATCCGTCCCTGGCGTTCTTGCCCCAGCGCCGGGAGCGAACGCGTAGATTACCAGACACAAAGGCGAATGGGGCGTCCTTGCCAACATGCAAGGCGACGCCGAACTCATATTTCTCATCACGAGTACTGAGAAATATTTCCCCCCAGCCGCTCGCCTACGTAAAACTGCAGTTTGAGTTACTCGACCCCGAGGGAGTCATGATCGTTCGTAACTATGGCTATAACCGTCAAGTTGAAGCGTTACGTAAAAAAGCGCACGAATTCGACAAGAAAACTTTGAGGAAAAGCGATCCTCCCTCTTAAGGCGGACGCCGAAGAAAGCTTTCGTTTCTTGTTTTTCAAAGTCGATGTTCCCGAGTTCCACTCATACCGCATCATAGAGGTTCGGGGAGAGGCTCAACCGTAGTAACCTGTTGACCAAAGATAGCAGGCTCCTCAGTGGGTAATGCACAGATTTGTTGTTCGCATACGTAGGCAGTCACTTTCCCGCCAATCGCGATTTTAAATTGCAACAGAGGAATCGTCTGCTGCTGACGTTCGAGTTCACTTCCTTGCGGCGTCACGACGAGAATCCTGTTTGGGACAAACGCCGTGCGAAGCTTGGCAAAGAACGGTTCCGCCGTCGTCTCAGCATCTGGCGTCACAATCACAATTTCCTTGGGCTTATCGAGCGAGAAATCCAAGGCCGTAAGCAAACGCGGCATGCTTGCTGGCGATTGGGTCAGTTGTCCCGCGAAGGCGCGTAACGCCTGTTGCGCCATTTCCCAGTAGTGATCGTTCGTCGTAAACGCGGCCAGGCGCAACAAATTCTGCACGGCAACCGAGTTTCCGGAAGGCTCGGGTCCGTCATAGTTGGGCTTTTCTCGCGCCAGCAGTTTCTCCCCATCAACCGGAGTGAGAAAAAAGCCGCCGCCATCTTTGTCCAAGAAATAGGTCTCTAACGTGCGCTGGAGACTGATCGCTTCACGGAGCCAGCGAAGCTCGAATGTCGATTCGTACAAGTCGAGTAGTCCGGCAGCGAAAAACGCATAATCATCAAGATAGGCCGTTCCAGTGACCACGCCGTTCAGCGCGCTCCGGCGCAAGCGTTCCTCCGTCTTCATTTGAGTCAGAATAAACTCTGCAGCCCGCCGCGCTTGTTGCGCGTAAGTGGGTTCATGCAAAACAAACGCAGCATGCGCAAAAGCAGAAATCATGAGACCGTTCCAAGAGACAAGGACCTTTGTGTCCGTATGCGGCGGGATACGTTTCTGTCGCACGGCTAAGAGTTGGACGCGAGCCGCGGATAACTGCTGCATAACTTGCTCTTGCGACACATTGAATTCCCGAGCGACGTTAGACAGCGAACGAGCGATATGCAGGATATTTTTTCCGTCAAAGTTTCCGCGTTCTGTTACGCCATAATACGCGCAGAACAATTTGGCTTGATCACCGAGAATTTTCTCGACCTCCGCAAACGTCCAGGTGAAAAATTTACCCTCTTCCCCCTCACTGTCGGCGTCGGTTGCTGAATAGAAGGCACCGTCAGGGCTAGTCATCTCTCGCGTCACATAGTCCAGCGTTTTCCGTGCGACTCGCGCAAACTCCTCTCTGCCAGTCGCTTGGTACGCTTCCAGGTAGGCGACGACGAGAAGCGCATTGTCATACAGCATCTTCTCAAAATGGGGTACGAGCCATTGCCGATCGGTTGCATAGCGATGAAACCCGCCGTCAAGATGATCATGGATACCGCCCGAAGACATCGCTTCCAGCGTTTTGACAACCATGTCGCGAGCCTGCGTATCACCGGTGCGACGACTGTAGCGAAGCAAGAACTCAAGGTTCACGCTACGAGAAAATTTGGGAGCTGTACCGAAACCGCCATATTGAGCGTCAAAAGTTTTTTTCAGAGTTTCCGCTCCAGCCCTCAACACTGCGGCGCCAAGAGCGCCTTGACTGGTGTCAGGAGCCAGCGAGAGTCGAATTCTTTGTGCAATCTCTCCCGCCGCCGTTCCTACTTTTTCTGGCTCCTGATGATACGTCTCTTGCAACCGCCTCAGCAAGGTGAGGAACCCTAAAGAGACACCGCGCATCCCGTCACGCGGAGGGAAGTAAGTTCCACCATAAAACGGTTTCCGGTCCGGAGTCAGCCACACCGTCATTGGCCAACCGCCGCTACCGGTCATCATCTGTACAGCGGCCATGTAGACACCGTCAATGTCCGGACGCTGCTCACGGTCGACTTTAATGGCGAGGTAATGTTGATTCAGGTATTCAGCAATCTCTACATCCTCAAACGACTCCTCCTCCATGACGTGACACCAGTGAC
>JBFWZL010000119.1:0-13915 GCA_050185455.1 Binatia bacterium
CAGAAAGCCACCCATAATCGGGAAAACCGCCCTGCAAAATCTCGTGAATTCTGTGGTTGGCGTCTCGATCCGCAATAGTGACCGGGCTATTTTGGTGTTTATCTTTGTAATCAACCGTATAGTTGGTATTATAAATTGTGAGAATAATAGCTCCGGCTTCCCGCGCTGCGGCAATAGCGCATCTCTTCTCTTTTTCCAGATATCCTGTTTCCATATTTGTCCTGATCGGTTAGTCAGCCCACCTCTCCAACCTTACGATTCTTTTTTCCGATACTCTTCGGTCAGGATCGCGAGCAGTTCCTCACGACGATCGTATAACCGCTTTGGAGTCCGCGGCGCGTGCGTCGCCATTGCATAGGCAGTAATCAGCGGCAGCGCGACCGTGGAATCAGTGTAACACACTACGGTGTCAGGCAGTGCATCCGGGTCTACTTTCCCCCAGGTCACTCCCTCACTCGGTGTGGCGCCGGAGAGCCCGCCGGTATCCGGTCGGGCATCAGTTATCTGAATGTAAAAGTCATGGCCGTTGTCTGCCAGACCAAGCACTTCTTGGATTTGTGGTTCCGTTTGCAACATGAAATTTTTCGGCGATCCGCCGCCAAGAATAAAAACTCCACTTCGTCCACCGTTCTTTTTCGCCGCATACACAATCGCCGCTGTCTCGTTCACATCGCGCGACACATCAAACACCAACTTGTTCCCCAACAGAGCTTTTGCAGCAACATTCATCCCGATCGAACTGTCTCCTGGTGAAGACGTATAAATTGGCACCCCATACTCAAAAGCCACGGACAACAGCGAACGCCGTTTCTGTCCCAGCACCTTCTCCCGCTCACGGACGTATTGCCCCATATAGTAGTGAAATTCCGCCGTACTCATCGGCCGTTGAAATTCTGGCGCGGTCATCGTCTGGCGAAAAAACGCGTCGGTTTCCAGCAAGACCTCATAATCGAAGAAAATATCATAGATGCGCACGACCCCTTCTTCTTTCAGAGTAACGTCACTTACATGTGGCGAACCTTGATGCAAACTAAGGCCAATGCCGAAGTGGGTATCGTGGTAGAGATTCGCGCCGGTCGAAACAATCCAATCGACAAAGCCGTTTTGAATGAGCGGAATGAAACAAGAGATGCCTAATCCAGCGGGCGTCAGAGCGCCGGTGAGGCTGAGACCGATGGTGACGTCCGGTTCAAGCATTTTTCGCGAGAACAGTTGCGCCGCCTCACGCAAACGTCCTGCGTTATAAGAAAGGAACGTCTGATCAATCAAATCAGTAACATTGATCGAGGAATCCACCGGGCGGGGATCGATTTTCGGACCATACGCTCGTCGATTTTTCCTGGCCATGGCAGCTCCTCTGTCGGCAAAAATGGAGGTGACAACCTACCATCTCCCTTTTTACGAAACCAGTAGCCGCAAACGAACCGCTGATTTCTTCTAGTCAAGAGAAGTTGCTTTTCGCAATTCCTGTCCCGCCTCCCCCTCAGAGAGCGCCCTTCGATAGAGGGCATGAAATTCTTCCGTTCCTTGGTCTTGCGAGCGGCGAACGAACAACAAATTGAGCAAGTTTTGACGAACCGCATAGGCGTCAATTTGTTCTTTGCCGATCTCAAGCGGAGCACGAAACGCTCTTGTCTCCGCGAGAAATGCAGTGGTTTCTGGGGGAACCCATTCTTCAACGCTTCTCCCTGCAGCTAGACCGTCTCGCACTTCGGTCGCAGACAAGTCAGCGATAGTCTCTGTCAGCGGGCAGAATTGAATCTGGAAGCGATACGGACGGTTTTCAGGACGGTCGAGAATACAATCGAATTCTTTTCTCGCCATTGCTCCGCGATTGGCGACAATGAGAGAGGTCAGCGCAAAGAGTTGCCGCAAGGCGGCGTCCCGATCTTGATAGTATTTCGCATCAAGAATCTGTAGAAGTTTATCCATGCCCACAATGAATGACAGCTCCACTTGCTCCCCTACTGCCGAACGAAACGCCTGCGCCTGCTCAAAGTAGAGACCACGGTTCACGAGCGCTATGCCAGTCTGCGCATGTCGTTGAACGTAAAGCGAAAGCAATAACAATCGGTCCTCGAGGCTTAATCCAGTGACATGTTCCTTATCGGTCGTTACTTTGGCCAACGTAAAAAAAACCAGATCAAGTCTTGCAATCTCTCGCGTACGCTCAGCCAATTCGGTGTGTGCAAGGGTCAAAGGATTAAAAGAGCCGCAGAGTATGCCGACACGGCGAACCGGCGGCGACGGATCAGGAATAAGCACCTGAGCCGTTGGCGTTGCCGTAACATCAAGGGCGGCTAACGTTTCATGCAGGGCGACTAACCGCCGCAGGTCATAAATTGCATCTTTCATAGAGGTCGATGTCCTTTATTGTACAAGGCCAACCCAGCATATAATTACAAGGAACACGAAAATAGCGGTGTGACTTGGAGGAACCTTGGTGGATGTACGGAGTTTTGGGCGAGTGAAAGTTCTCATCGGTAAGAAAAACGGCAAGTATCCTTACGGTAACTCGATCCTCGTCGATGACGATGTGACAGCATTGATTGATCCGTCGTTGCTGATTCGTGAATGCTATGACGAGTTACCAGTGCGCCAGATCGACCTGCTATTTAACAGCCATTATCACGAAGACCACGGAGTGGGAAACTCGCTGTTTCCCAATGCGCCATTGTATATGCATCCTCTCGATGCGCCCGCGCTCCGTTCGATCGACACGCTCTTTGATTACTATGGTATGGATGAAGCAAGTACGGAAGCTTGGAAACCGGTGGTTATCGAGAAATATTTCTACGAAACACGCGAGCATATCATCGAGTTCAATGAAGGCGAGGTGTTCGACTTCGGTCACACACGCATGCGCGTCGTGCACACCCCTGGTCACACCGGCGGACACTGCTGTTTCTTGTTTGAGGAAGAAGGGGCGCTTTTTGTCGCGGACTGGGACCTTACCTGGTTCGGTCCGGTGTATGGAGATGCGACGTCTGACTTATCGGCTGCCATTGCTTCACTTAATCGCATCCGTGACTTAGAAGCGAAAACCCTGATTAGTTTCCACGAAGCCGGTATTTGCGAGGAGAATCAGCGCGAGGTCGTTACTAACTATCTCAACGTGATCTACGACCGCGAACAGCGGTTGCTCGATTTTCTGGCAACGCCGCACACTCTAGAAGAGATTATTAAAAAACGGATCGTGTACAAGAAGGACTATAGCGGTGTCATCTGGATCGATGCCGTGGAGAAGAACTCTATGCTGCTTCATCTACGTCAACTTCTTCAGGAAGGTCGCATAGAGCAGGACGGTGAGCGGTATGTGCGTCGATAGCACCTTGTCGGTCGTCGGCGCATGATTTCTCCCATTCCTACCCATCAGATTTTCCTTTTCTTGCTTCAGTTCGCCGTGCTTTTAGCCACGGCGCGGCTCCTAGGCGAGCTGATGAAACGGTATGATCAACCACCCGTGTTTGGTGAATTACTCGCGGGGGTTCTCCTTGGCCCATCATTCCTCGGCTGGGTATTCCCTGCACTCTTCTCTTTTCTGTTCCCTCCGGATCTTCAGCAATACCATTTCTTAGAATTGCTCTCGTGGCTCGGGATGCTTTTTCTCCTTTTGTTTACAGGGCTGGAGATCGACACCACGCTCCTCAAGAACTTGGGGAAACCAGCGGCATTTGCTTCGTTTTTGGGCGTCACTCTCCCGTTTATTGCCGGCTATGTTCTGGGCGCTTTCATTCCTGACCATCTCTTAGTGCAGCCGGATCAACGATTCGTTTTTCAGATGTTCATGGGTACGGCTATGGCGATTTCGGCAGTGCCGGTCGTCGCTAAAATTCTGCTTGACCTCAATCTGCTCAAACGAAACATTGGAGCAATTATCCTGTGTGCGGCGATTATCGATGATGTTGCAGGTTGGCTGATCTTGTCCATGCTTATTGGGATGATGACTCAGGGAGCGCTGAATTGGACGACCGCCGTCGTGTCGGTCGCCAGCACCCTACTCTTCATCTCGGTTGCTCTCACCCTGGGAGTACGCTTGGTCCGTCGGCTCATGCGCTGGCTTGATGATCGGTCTCACCTTGAAGAAGCTCACATTTCCGCCGTACTCGTCATGACCTTGCTGTGCGCGGCGGTAACAGAAGCCATGGGGATCCACGCGGTGTTTGGGGCATTTGTCGCTGGGTTGGTCCTTTCTCAGTCGCCCCGTATTCGCGCGAATGCGCTGGAAAAACTTTCCGGGGTCGTGCATGGCGTCTTTACCCCGATTTTTTTCGCTTTTGTAGGGTTACGAGTAGACCTTACGCGTCTCAGTCACTTCGCCCTCATTGTCGCTGTTCTCGGTGTCGCATGCGCAGGAAAATTAATTGGTTGTACGCTCGGAGGACTGCTTGGCCGTCTTCGGTGGTGGGATGCTCTTTCTATTGGTATTGGCATGAACGCACGCGGTGGGGTTGGACTGATCATCGCTATGGTCGGTTTTTCCGCTGGAATTCTGAGCCCAGAGGTCTACGCTAGTTTAATTATCATGGTGCTACTCACCACTCTTATGGCTCCACCACTCCTCAAATGGGCATTGCGTCATGTCATTATCTCTGAGGAAGAGCAGCAGCGCCTAGAATTCGCTGAATATCGAAGCATTTTTGATAAGCGTACTCTTCGTATCTTGATCCCTACTGCCGGTGGTCCAAACGCCTTGACCGCTTTGCGTATCGCCGCCCCTCTCGCTACGTCGGCTGATGCAACTATCACCGCCCTCTTCGTGAGCGCTAACACTTCCTCTCACCTCATCCGATTTTTCCCGCGCTTGTGGAGGCGACCACATCCACAGTTACACGAACCAACGCAACTCCTTTTCCAACTAGCACGCGAATATGGAGTTAACATCGACGTCAAAATCGTCCAGGCGGTGGAAGAACGCGCGCCTGAGGCTATTTTGCGAGAAGCAAGACGTGGTTATGATTTGGTGCTGCTAGGAGCTTCCGGCTATCGACATCCTTTAGGAGGCGCTTACATCGAAGAGATGTTGGCCGCCGCTCCCACTCACCTCGCCATTATTAAGGCAAGGGGTGAGCAATTAAAATATAAGCATTTGCTCGTACCGACAAATGGAGAAGGAGACACACAACTTGCCATTGAATTTGCCGCGATGTATGCGGAAGATGCGGAAGCACGGATGACACTCTTTCATACTATCCCACCTCCTGAACATCCCAGACGCCTCTTCCGCA
This sequence comes from Binatia bacterium, assembly GCA_050185455.1. Taxonomy (GTDB): domain Bacteria; phylum Desulfobacterota; class Binatia; order Bin18; family Bin18; genus SYOC01. The sequence continues at coordinate 5,229 of JBFWZL010000119.1, forward strand.
GAAGTTATACTCCACTTGATGAAAGCACCCTCAAGATGATGGCGGATACGCTTGTCTGGGAGCTTCGTCCGCGCCGGGCAAAGTCCGAATTACAGATAGACGCCTGTGTAGTCGAGGAAGAACGACCGATACCCGCGCTGCTACGAGAGGCGCAGCGCGGCTCCTACGATTTATTAATCGTCAGCGCTCCTCTTCGCACCATCCGTCCGCCATATCTTCTTGATCCGGCAACTGAACAAATCGTGAATGAAGCCCCATGTACGGTTATCGTCATTACCCCACAACGATTCCGCACCGGATTCCCGCATTGACCGTGAGTTTCCGACCATGATAATCCTGATTTAATATGTCTACAGGAACATCCACGGGTCTTTCCCGTGTGTTTTTTTCCCTTCTTTGCGGTTTTTTCATATCTGCATGTACAACATCCCGTCCAGTTTCTCTCCCGGCGCCCCCATTACCACCACAACCGTTTAAAATTCCTGGGGAACCTGTCGTTCTTACTCCAGCGGACAAAGCGCTGGGGCATTTCTTCAAGGGCCAAATTGCTCTGAATCGGGGCGATCAGGACACCGCGCTGAAAGAGTTAGAACAAGCGGTCGAGGATGATCCGAATACGCCGTTCATCCGTCTTCGACTTGCTACTCTTTATGTACGTAAGGGGCAACTCACCGAAGCCCTAGAACATTCTCGGAAAGTGGTCGAGCAAGAACCCGAGAATGAAGACGCGCAACTGCTGTTGGCAGGTTTGTTGTCTTCGACAGGTAAAGAGGAAGAGGCAGCTGTTCTTTACGAAAAAATCCTTTCCCACGAGCCCAAAAATCAGGAACCGTACCTTTATCTAGGAACATTGTACGCTAAGCAAGGCAAATTTGCTCAAGCCATCGTTGTTCTCAATAAGCTGGTCGAACTTCGTCCCCGCTCTGTCCTGGGCTATTACTATCTTGGGCAGGTACATGGAGCGGCGAATCAGTTGGAGAAGGCCGAGACGTATTATGAGAAAGCGCTCAAATTGAATCCGCAATCCGAGCTTGTGTTGCTCGACCTGGGCTTGGTGTACGAGCTGCAGAAGAAACCTGAAAAAGCGATGGAGGTGTACCAAAAAGCGCTTGCGGCCAATCCCCAAAGCGTGCACGTCCGCAAGCGCTTAGGCGGCTTCTATCTTGGGCAAAAAAAGTTCGATGACGCCCTTCTCCAGTTTCGCGAGGTAGAGAAGGTCGAAACCGACCCGCAAGAAACTCGGGTGAAGATCAGCCTCATCTACCGGGAAAAAGGAGAATACGACAAAGCCGTCACTGAACTGAATCTTGTCCTCGCCGCCCAGCCGGAAAACGATCGCGCGCGTTATTTTCTTGGCGCTGTTTATACCGAAGCGAAGGAAGATGACAAAGCCGTCGCGGAATTATCGCGTATTCAGCAAGGGTCGGACTATTATGCTGACGCACGAATGTATATGAGTTATATCTACCAGCGCCAAGGAAAGCTGAATCAAGCGATTGCCGAGGCAGAGCAGGTGTTTGCGCTCAAAACCGACGATCTTGATCTCCTCAGCTTCCTTGCGTCCCTTTATAGAGAGAAAGGGAACCGTCCGCGCGCCATCGAACTTCTTCAAAAAATGATCTCGCTCTCACCAGACAATGATCAGTACCATTTTACGCTGGGGGCGGTGTACGATGAACTCAGAGACAAAGAGAATTGCATTCTGCACATGCAGAAAGCTATTGAACTGAACCCTGAAAATGCGGCAGCGCTCAATTACCTTGGGTATACGTGGGCGGAGCAAGGGATCAAGCTTGACGACGCGGAGGAGTTGATCCGCCGTGCAATCAAGGCCGAACCTAACGACGGGTTTTACGTCGACAGTCTTGGCTGGGTGTATTATCAACGTGGCGATTATGTCAAAGCGGTTGAACACCTGGAGCACGCTGTCGAACTGGTGGGCGATGATCCCACAATTATCGAACATCTGGGCGACGCCTACGAAAAAGCCGGGCGCTCCATCGATGCGGTTCAAGCATATCATCAAGCGCTTTCTCATGCGAAAGAGACCGAACAGATCCAACGCCTCCGAACAAAAATTGACGCGCTTACAGGAACAAGTAACAAAGGGATCTGATAACACATGCAACTAACACTGCGGAACCGAGCATCCTGGTCTCGGTTTCCATGTGGCTGCATCCTCCTTTCTTTCGTCCTTTTCTTGGGGGGATGTGCTGCGCTTCGATCCATAATTCCCGTGCCCTCAACTCCGCCCGTTTCGCCGTCCTTCTCTCCTCTCCCATCAGCGCAGGAACTGTTTGGTCAGCTCGAAACGCGGCGTCAGACGCTTACCAGTCTACGCGGACTTGCCCGACTTGTTTACAAAAATCCGCAAGATAAAGGGACCGCCAAACAAGCGATCGCCGTGGCCGCGCCGGACCGTTTCCGATGGGAATTATTCTCGCCAATCGGCGTCGCCGCGTTAGTGACTTCTGATGGACAGGTCCTCTCGACCTATTTCCCCGGTGAAAAAGTCCTCTACCGTGGCGCCGCAACGCCGGAAAATGTGGCGCGCTTTACGCGAGTTCAGCTGTCCCCGCGAGAGGTTGTGGGTCTGCTACTAGGCGTGCCAGTGCTTCCCTCGACCAGCGACTCTTGCACCGTACGCCTTGATACCGATCGAGACTGGCATCAATTACACTGCTCGGATTCAGCTGGAGAAAAACTTGACCTCTGGTTTGAGCAGAAAACTTTGTGGTTGAGACGCGTCGAAATGTCCAACGCCGCTGGGACACTAACAAAACGGATGGAGCTTGCTGATTACCGTACGGTAGGAAAACAAAAGTTTCCGTTTGAAATTGTATTGTCCGATTTTCAGAATCAACAACAAGCCTCAATTCTATATGAGCGAGTGGAATTGAACCCCCACCCTTCGGATGCTATTTTCACGCTCGCCGCCATCTCCGGAGTACGAGAAATAAACGTCGACTCTTTCAATCCTTAATGGTTAACTTGCGGACGTCCTGCGCCGCGCCAGCCTTGCCAGTGCTTGGTTCTTGCTTGACTTGAAACTCAACCGACGCTCCTTCTTCGATTTCATTGAAATCTGAACCGGCCCGCAGGTCGGCAAAGTGAAAAAAGTAATCACAATCATCATTCTCGGCATGAATAAAGCCAAAGCCGCGCTCGGTCATTTTTTTCTTCACCACTCCACTAAAAATGAGCCCCACCTTCCCCAGACTATTAGTGTCGTACGCTGAACTAGGCTCCGTCGCCGCAGTCACGAACTCTTGTTGCGCAACCTGTCTTTGATTGGCAAATTCCGCACGGCAAGCGTCACAAAAAAACTTCTGCCCTTTCCGTGGGTAAAACGTCGTCCATACACGTCGCTCTCCGTCGTGGATAGGAGATTGGCATTCTAATTGATGACGTTCGTACTTTAACTCAAGTCGATGTAACAGGTGCTCTAACCAAATGATATCGAAATCTTTTACGCGCGATTCATCTCGAGGATCAGCAAAGTCGGGTGCGCAACTCCCTTGGATGCTAACGATCGCGACGCGCTTCCCCAACCGACGGACATGTTGCAATACCGGCTTAAAATCTTGATCACCAATCACGGCAATCGCGATGTCGTATACATACGGAATGGCCGCGTAATACAGCATGGCAGTGGCCAACGCGATATCAACGCATTTCTCTTTCGGCTCAAAAGGATCGCGCGGGTCCCGATCTAAGCGCCGCAAGCGCCTCCCTTTGAAATTCACCGGAAAGGTTTCCAGCTCGTAGTGATATTCCTCCTTCAACATGGAGAAGAAATCAAGTCGGCGCTGAACGGCGTCGTCATCCCGCAAGTCGTAATTCGCGGCGTAGCTGCCAAACAGGTAGGTACGCACGACATGCGTTTCCACTTCACCTAGTTGCTGGCTGACTTCCTCAGCTAAGACTTTTGGTAAGCGGCCAAAGTCAACCTGGAAATCATTTTTCCCGCACGCTTCTGCGAGTTTTGGCGTATTGGAATAGAGCCATGTTCCGTCGATAAACAGCATGATTTTCAACATGCGTGTTTGTTCCTCAAGGTCTCATGACCCGGGTCTTTTTTCTCCGGCTATTTGGTTTCGCTTAAACACCAACGCCACGGCGCGTTGCGAGACGGAATAGCGTTTATCCACCCAATGAGGAAAACGTCCGCCGAGCCCATCGCCTTTCCCGACAATCCAGTCTGGGTAAACATTATCCGTGTTGTAATGCGTCCCTTGTTGTACGGGCAAGAGGACAATGGCGTCGGCCCCTGCTTCGCAAGCGTTTTTTTTGATGAGCGCCTCCATGCGTTCCGCCATGTCAGCGGAACCAGCATAAGAAACCACTTGCGCAAAGACTTCAAATGGTTCCTCTGGGGGAGCATGCAAAACTTTCAGATTACAGTCTTGAGGACGGGCGTCAGGATAGATGGGCGCGGTCCGCTCGAGATGCGCCACGGGAGGGTAAATACGAAACCCACACCCAAGGAAGAGCCCCATACCAATGGAGAGTACTGACAAAAGATTGGCGGAACGCATACTCCTTTTCCCTTCGTTTTTCGATGATAAATCGGAGCCCACAATAAACCGCCTATCCTAACGACGCAATATGAACGACAATTGTAGAATTTTCGTCACTTTAGAAAGAGGTGCAAGAAATTTAGACATCTACGCCATACTGCATTTTCTTTTGCTTAAAAGCGCGACAGGCTAATTTTTCTTTACTTTCAATATCTTGCATTACCCCCTGAAATTGAGGGATAATAAAGGCATGTTTTTTGCTAATTCTTTTAGGAGAGGAAAGGAGAGGTAAATATGACTGATCATACACGAAAAGGACTGCGATGCCGAACCCTTCGTTTTGTCCGAACAGTTGAAGGTGATTTACGCCGAGACGCGCAAGGGACAATTCGATATGAAATAGAAAACCTGGACAGGCGACTTGTTTTGGTTGAATGGGATCAGGGTTTTACCGTTCCGGTATTTCCTCATGAAATAGAACTGGTAAGCTCTCCTGAACTACGAGTATAAGAACTTCGCTGTCTTCAACGGCGACAGCACTGTGACAGAAGCGCCTAGTTAGACCGAGTTGTCTACCTGGTCGTCGTTCTCGTTCATTCTTTCAGAAGCGAACGAGCGATCACCCAGCGGTGTACCTCGGTTGGTCCCTCAAATATACGCATGGGCCGGAGGCGACGATAGATAAATTCCAAGGGTAGTTCTTTCGACATGCCCATGCCGCCATGGGTTTGCATGGCGCGGTCCGCCACCCGCGTGGCCATTTCCGTGGCGAAAATTTTGACCATAGAAGCTTCCTGACGCACCTCTTCCCCTTGATCAAATTTCCATGCGCCATGATGAGTCATAAGGCGTGTGGCATGGATGTCTGTCGCTGAATCGGCAATAAACCATTGAATCGCTTGTCTATCCGCCAGCCGTTGGCCGAAGGTTACGCGTTGCTTGGCGTAGTCGACCATCATTTCCAGGCACCGTTGGGCGAAACCGACACACCAGCTTCCGATTTCAAGTCTACGCACAGTCAAACGCAACTGCATCGGCGCAAACCCCTGACCTACCTGTCCTAAGACATGGGAATCCGGGATGGTCATGTCCTCAAAGACAACCTCCCACGGTGCGTGGCTACCAATTACTGGAATCTGGCGCTGTAACACTAATCCTGGCGTCCCTTTGTCGACAAGAAACGCCGTAATGCCGCCACGCGCCCGCTTTTCTTTGTCCGTCACCGCCATAACGATGATAAAATCAGCAATATGCGCTCGAGAAATCCAAATTTTTCTACCGTTGATAACCCACTGATCACCTTTCTTCACGGCAGTAGTTTGCATACCGGCGGGATCGGAGCCAGATCCGGGCTCGGAGATGGCGATCGCCGAGCGTTTTTCTCCTCGAGCGTAGGGTAAGAGATATTTTTCTCTCTGCTCTGGCGTGCAGGTTTGCATCAGCATGTGTAAATTGGGCGCATCAGGAGGAAAAGTAAAAGGGGTAATCGTCTTATGGAGTTCCTCATTCGCTAAACATTTCGGTAAGGCGCCGAGGTTAAGGCCGCCAAACTCTTCAGGAACATCCAAGCCCCAGAGTCCAGCGTCTTGCGCTTTTGCAAGCAATCGGTCCTCGACCTCAGAGGGAAGTAGCTCCTCTCCCGTCATCCCTTGTGTATCTCGCTGCAATACCAGCGCTTCCAACGGGAAGAGTTCCTGTTTGACAAAACGACGGACGGTATCTTGTAGCATGCGGTGTTCTTCAAGCAGGGTGAAATCCATGCGCTATCTCTCCTAAGTTCAATTGTTTCAGGCTCCCCAGAGGACTGAAGGCAAAAGACGGGACAGGTCACCTTGCCGTTCACGCTTATGCATAATGACTTCGTCTCTTGACCGCCATTTCCCGTTCCAAATAGAAGATTTCCATCTTCTCCCAGGTCTCGCCTTTTTTCACGAATTTGTGGCCACGCAGAATTGTGGAAACGATACCCAGGTCTGGGCGGCCGGGATACGCCCCTACATCCCTAATGTCCGTTGCAGCAAAGACGGTATCACCAACGAACACCGGCCCTGTGTGACGCCCAGTAAAATAACACACATCTCCAACCGCATTATCAGCCACATCGGGACAGGAAAGACCTAGACAGAGATTGAACGGAATGCCGCCGTACACAATCAGCTGCCCGCCAATATATTTCCCTGGATTCTGATCGATCATGTATTGATTGCTATGCACCTGAGAAGTGTTGTCGAGCATGGCGGTCAGCTCCATGTGGGCAGTTGTGACCGTGCGACCACGAGAATGTTCGATGGTGTCCCCAACATTGAAATCTTCAAAATACGTGTCCGCATTTGTAAGGTGGGCTAATTCTTTATAGTTTTGGCTTTGGTCGTACACTGGAATCTGGAGGTTGCACGAAATCTGAGGAATGTCGGACAGCGCAGCCGCCTCGACCTTGGTCTCCTGTTGACCTTTCCAGATTTGCACCTTGCGTTGCAGTGTGAGCACGACCTCGCCGCGTTGATTTCGCCCGGTAGTCTGGACGTGGACGACGCCGCGGTCCGGCTCCCTAGAAGAAGGCTGCACGCCAATAATCGTGGTTTCGACCTCGATCGTATCGCCAATATAAACTGGCGCGCCAAAGCGCAGGTCACGATATTCAAGATTTGCGCGAGCATTCTCGGAAATATCCTCCACACTCTGGCTAAATACGATGTTCATGACCAACCCCGGGGGAGCAATCAGCCCTTTGAATCCGTAGTACTGCGCATAGCGCAAGTTCTTGCTCAGAGGGTTAGTCGTCATGCCGAATTCTGTGAAGGCGTTGAACAAGCCCTCCGTTACCGTTTTGCCTACCTTGTGACGGAAAAGCTGGCCGACACGAAAATCTTCTAAAAAATTGCCGCGGTTTTTACGAAGGATCACTACATACCTCGTGAAATGCCAAATGTAAGCTGCGAAGCGTAAGGGATGGAGAACGCTGAATCGTGCTTTTTTCTTCCGGACTTTCTACGCGTGTTCGTTCGGTGCTGCAATCCCGAGCCCGGGTACATACTACACGATTCGGCGGAATTCTTGTGAGTGAGATTGTTAGTCACAACCGTTACCCCAATCTGTCTGGCCGTTAGGATAATCAACAGGTCGTTAACGACCCCCAACACAAGTCTTTGATCGACTCAAGGCGAGGCGGTTAGAAGTGGAAAATTTGCCCTGCAGTCTCCCCGCGGGCTTCCGAGTCTTGATGAGTAAGGCGGAAAGCATTTCACCTTCCGCGATTTCGTCGAATGCGGCGAGACTCAGGCAAGAACAAGGGTCCCAAATATTCCAGAACAGGTCGAGATCTCTATTGCGCTCACACAGTTAGCGACGCTCGTGCTTGATCCAGCCACCGACTACCTTGACCCAATTATCTTCACTTATGGACTTTATTCTCAGGATCTTGCCAGGCGCATTCCGGATCACAATGCACTTGAACTTGATCAGAAGGGCGAAGCGTTTCCTTTGTGAGAAGTTCTTCGGCGTGAGAAATTTTCAGGATGCCGGAGTGTTCCATTGCTCCGGCAATCCTCCTCTTACTGACCGCTGACCGCTGTCACTACCGTCTGATCGCCCTTTTTATCTATTGTGACGGTGACGGCGGCTTCTGCTTTTATGTCTTCCAAGGCGCATTTCTTTCCCCCACACGTAATAGCGGCGTCCGCCGGGATTTCGTGAGTATGTTGGTTTTTCCCGTCCGGGGTCGTCATCGTCAATTTTCCAGCCCCGGCTTCGACAACTTTTCCGGTATGACTGCTTGCCCCATACACTGGGGCAGTGCCCCAACATGCCAACGCTACCCCCAAACTCACTACTAGTACTTTCGTGCATCGCATCGTCAGCCCTCCTTTCTTAGCATTCGACCTGATGCAGTTATGAGAACAAACGTCTCAAGTATATGCAAGGGATCCGAGTCAGCAATCGCCTTTATTTGTACCTTTTAAGGACGTAGTCCAGCGACATTTGGTTGCTACATGAGGAAAAACAGCCTGACGTATGGACGTACGCCCCTGGCATGTGAAAGGCTACTATAGGGATCCTAATTGATTTGTGGACTATAATCGCTCGGTGGAGGCGACGAGCGATATGGATGAGCTTGATGAGATCATAAATGAGGCACGAGATGCTCGGGAAGTGAAGCGTGCAGTGAGT
>JBFWZL010000120.1:0-13846 GCA_050185455.1 Binatia bacterium
AGCGCCAGGAAGAGATCGGCGGTTTCCTTGGTGCGGAAGTGCGCGGGGAAGTTGGATTCGATACCGTCTTCTTCGCGCCCGCCAGGGGTATAGTACTCGCCTGCGTTACCGGCGCTTTGCAGATCGTTGAGCAGTTGTTCGTAAATGTCGCCAAAGTGCTTGCGCTCGGCCAGGTCGTTGAAGTCCACGCTGCTGATCTTGTTGATCACTTGTCGCATCAGTTGGCCGGACTTCATGTAATTGTAGGCGTCTTCAAACACACTCCGCACCACACGGGCGCGATTGGCCTGTGGACCGGTGAGCGGCAGTTCCTTGAGCTGAGGAAACAGCTCGGCATTGATAAAGGTCAGGAGCGCGTCGCCAGTGACGCCTTCGGGGTCGGCGGCCCAGGTGCGTCATTGCAGGCGCTTAGGGATTGGCGAACGGTAGTTGTCTTGCATTACCTCCAGTTGTTGATCCTGATCGTCGATGATTTTCAGAAAGAACATCCAGCACAGTTGTGAGAGGCGTTGTGCATCGCCATCGACGCCAACATCTGTCCAGCTTTCCACAAGCGCCAGATGATCTGGAAAGCGGTGTAGGTCTTACCGGTGCCGGTGGCCATGACTAACAGGATGCGGTTCTGTCCCTTGGCGATAGCTTCCACTGCGGCATTGATAGCGTTGCGCTGGTAGTAACGCGGCTCCTTGCCGCTGCCGTCGTCGTAATAGGGTTGTAGGATGATCTTCTCTTGCTCCGGTAGTAGCCCTTTCCAGGTGCGGTACTGCGCCCACAGTGTGTCTGGGCTAGGGAATTCGTCTAAGGCCAGGTTGGTTTCCAGTTGCGCCGCGCCGTCGGTACGATTGTGAAACACAAAGCCGTCACCGTTGGACGCAAACACTAAAGGAATGTCGAGGGTCGTGGCATAGTCGAGCGCTTGCTGCATTCCGTCGCCCACGGCATGGTTATTATCCTTGGCTTCGATGAGCGCGATGGGGAGGTGTTGGTAATAGAGTACGTAATCAGCAAGTTAGGGGAGAATCTGTCATTGCGAGGAGCGGAGCGACGAAGCAATTTTCAGAGAAGACAAAGATTGCTTCGCTGCGCTCGCAATGACAGCCCAGCTTAACGTAATGACATTGGCCTGCCGTTTTGTATGCTATGCTCAGAATCCTTTGACGCCTTTGTCTAATTGCACTCCAAAGCTGTTGAGGGCCATGGAGACTAGGGTGTATTGCCCCACCGCGAAGACTGTGTCCATGAGCTGCTCGGTGTTGTAGCGTTCGCTCAAAGCAGCCCAGGTTTTGTCACTGATGACGGAGTCTTTGTGTAATTCGTCGGCAGCGCGCAACAGGGTGGCGTCAAACTGTGACCAGCCTTTGGCGTCCGGACCTTCCTTGATCCGCGCGATTTCTTCGTCCGTGAGCCCCGCCTTCTTGCCTATCACAACATGTTGACCCCACTCGTATTCTGCTTGGCAAAGCCAGCCGGTGCGCAGAATCAGCAGTTCTCGCTCGCGCGGCGGCAAGGTCGAGGTATCACCCAGGACATGTCGGCCCCAGACAATAAACTTCTTGTAAGCTTGCCAATGTTGTGCGAGCGTACCCACCACGTTGTAAAGCTGACCTTCTTTATAAGGAGGTTCCAGCTCTGTGCGTTGCTCCTCGGTCCACTCTGTTTCAGCCAGTGGCGCAATGCGTGGCGCGGATGGACGCTTCGCCATTCCCTCTTTCGTAGACTCCTGAGACTGCGGTTCCTCAATTACCCATAGTCCAACGGCGCAAAGAGCGACGAGACCAACCAAAATGGTTTTTTTGCTCACGTACAGTTCCTTTCTGTTGCAAGTCTTTGAGGGGTGGAGGATCGTCAACCGTTCTCAATCAATCCGCCCCTGAAGGATTATCGATAATGAACAGCCAGGCGCCGTCTGCTTGTTTACGCACCACTTCTGTTCCGTTGCCGCTCATCGTCATCGGCTTTCCATCTGATCCGGTACCCGTTAGGCTCCACTTTGAACGCAGGAGTGCAACATCACCACCGCCGTTTTGTATGGCGTTCACTTCGATCTTTAACGTAGGTTTGAGCGAGACAAACGCTTTCATGGCTTCGCGCACTCCTGCATGGCCTACTACGACTTGACCAGGTTGAGCGACGAACGCAGCGTTGGGTTCATAGAGGGCGACTGCTGATTCGATGTCTCCTCTGTTTATCGCTTCGGCAAGCAGAGTATCGCACTCTTCCGGTTTTCGTGCTGGCATGACTGCACCTCCTTTGTGGAATGGTGAGGAGGATATGCGGCGCGGATAGTGTTGTCCAGCGGAGACGGCAAACTCTAGTTTTCCTATTTGAGATGTGTAGGACGAGCGCCGTTCTTACCTCGACTCCGCCTTGCGGGCGACGCCCAGCACGAACGGGAAAAGGCCGCTCGATGATAAAAAGCATACTAATTCATATTACGTTTCCGCAACCCTCAGCACCGCCGCGCCATTGATCTGGTCATGCCGTAAACGCCAGAGCGCTTCGTTCGCTTTTGCAAGCGGAAACTCTTCAGTGTGAGTGTGGAGTGGAACGTCTTTCGCAAGCTGTAGAAGCTCACGACCATCTTGTCGAGTATTGGCGGTGACGCTGCGAATGTTGTGTTCGTAGAAGAGATGGGCAGTGTAGTTCATTGGAGGGATATCCGTCATGTAGATGCCAGCCAGGGCGAGCGTTCCTCCCCGATCCAACGCTTCCAAGGCAACAGGCACTAACTCTCCCGCTGGAGCAAAGATAATGGCGGAATGCAATTTTTCCGGCGACGTATCCGTGGCTTCGCCAACCCAGACCGCGCCCATCTCTTTGGCGAGCTTGCGATGTCTGTCGCCTCGCGTGGCGACGTAGACTTCACAGCCCCAGTAGCGAGCAACTTGAATCACGATGTGGGCGGAGGCGCCAAAACCGTAGAGACCCAATCGTTGGCCGGGACGAACGTCACTCCGCCGTAAGGCGCGATAGCCAATAATACCTGCACACAGCAGGGGCGCGATCTCTACGGAAGGCACGCCGGAAGGAAGCGGGTACACAAAATCTTCCGGAGCCGTGAGGTATTCGGCATAGCCGCCGTTCTCGTCATAGCCGGTGAAACGAGGGGTGGTGCACAGGTTTTCGTCGCCACCTTGACAATAGACACACGAGCCGCACGAGGCGTGCAACCAGGCAATGCCGACACGATCGCCTTCCTTCAGCAGTCGTCCTGAGTCGGGACCGAGTTTAGCGACCGTTCCGACCGCTTCATGCCCTGGAACCACCGGACTGCGATGCGGAGGCAGGTCGCCTTCCGTCACGTGCAGGTCGGTGCGACAGACGCCACAAACTTCGACCTTGACCAACACCTCCCCGGCGCCAGGTTCCGGCGTCGGCAGGTCAACCAGCGTGAGCGGGTGATCCGCGATCGGTTTTGGGATATGCACCACCATGGCTTTCATGCAAGACCTCGTGCTTTCCTCGATCCTACCCTCCTGTCCAACTTAACGCGGCCAATGAGAGCGTAGCAATGCTAAAAGTGAGGCAAACTGCCCGTCCGTGAGATCAACTGCTTGGGTCACGTCCGGCGGCGTCGGCCACTTAGAATCAATAAATTCTTTACCGCAGGCTGTACGCGGAGAAGCGTAACGCGGGAGGATGTGAAAATGCACTTGTTTATCGACCATCATCAAGCACAGGTAGTTAATCTTGTCATACGAGAAAGCATTTCGTAGCGCGGTCTCCAGGTCGGATGTCACTGTTTTCAGTTCGCTAAAAGCGGCGGGAGTGACCTCTGACATACCGGTTGCGTCTTCCGCGCAGGCGAGTACGAGGCTGCCTAACGTGACTTGTTTCGGACGAAGGAGCACCGCCCAGTGGCGATATTCCTTGAGAAGCGTGTGTGGGTAATTGAATTTCAGGAGCGTTTCGTGAGGCATGAGGGTAGTCCTTTCGCTATGTGTCAGGGAACACGCACCGCGTAACACGAAAGACATGGTGCGTCATGCGTGATACGTGAAGGCGTCACGACAGCTTATCGGTTTACTCTTGACCTTCTCCGTTCTATGTTCTCTTCTCGTTGATTGCAAACGGAGGAACAGGAGGAATCTTTATGTGGCTTGAAGAACTGGTGTGGCTATGGGGGCCGGTGGTTGGCGGTATCGGCCTCTGGGGCGCGTGGAATCTCATCTCCTTGAAAACTGAAGTGAAAGCGTTGCGTGAGCGGGTTGCGCAACTAGAGAGTACGAACGAAAGACGCCGCAATACGGCGCAAAAGGCGGCGTGAAGCGCCGATTTTCTCATAGGAGGTCTCTATGGCAGAACAACATGATTCCATTGCCGCCACATTTTTGGCGAAGCCCAACATTACCGTTGAATCCGGGTACACCGCGCGTGTGCTGGTGCCGCCTGGAACACTGTATGATCCGCTCTTTCCTATTACCGGAGAAGGTGATGACATCTGGTTAAATGACGACGGTGGCGAAGAAGGCGAAGGAGGCGGAGGCCTCTATCGTATCCAACCGAACGGCGCTGTGTCGCCGCTGGTCCCGGTCGGCAAGATTCCACCACCTACTGGCATCGATCGCGCCCCACACAGTTTCGGGTCGTATGCCGGGCAAATTTTTATTCTGGCGCAACCAAAGAAAGGGTGGGCTGGAGCGACTTCCAACCATATTATCTTACGCGCTGATCCTACGACGTGGGAGACGCAGCGGTTTGCGGAGTTGCCTTCCGCGGGAACGCGGAACGAGGGTATTAGCGGCGCGGGTGTCGATTTACTCTTTGGTCCTGACAACACAGCGTTCGCGGGGCGGCTCTTCGCCATTACCCTGCTCAACAATGGAATTTATCAAATTACTCCCGACGGGAAGGCGCAGCCGTTTGTCATCATGGAAACCGCGCGTCCGCGCCAACCTGTCTGCCTGACCTTTGCGAAGGTAAACGGCGAAGATTGTATGCTGGTCACGACAGCGAACGGTAATTTTTCTCCTCGTCGTCAAGTGGAGGGTTTCGCCACTGTGACGCAAATTACACCCGAAGGAAAAGTCCTATCGGAATTTTTTGCTGAGGGATTTCATTCTCCCAGCGGTATTGCTTATGCGCCGGAGGGGTTTGGCCCCTATGCGGGCGACTTGTTCGTAGCCGACCTGGCGGCGATGATGCCCATGCCGGTGCCGAAAGACAAGCCGTTGCCGCGCAATGGACGAATTTACCATGTCGATAAGCAAGGAAAGCTCAATGTGTTTGCGCAAGGATTCGCCATGCCTATGGGGTTACGTTTTATCGGGAAGCGCATGATTGTCTGTGATGTCAATGGCGACTACATCGGCGGTGGGCAGGAATTGGCGGATGGGTTTGTCGTGGAGATCACGGCGTAGGAGGAGAAGGTGGGCATCACGAAGGCGATCGCACTGACTGACGAACAACTGCATGAGATCCTGCAAAGTGAGTGGAATATGCGCATGGCTACCGTCGGTCCGGGGCAACGGATCAATTTGACGCCCATGTGGTTTGGGTGGGCAGGTGGCAAAATTTATACTCACGGACGCGGGCAAAAAGTAGTGAATTTGCGGACCAACTCGAACTGTACCGTGCTGATTGATCGCAACGAAAAATTTCCTGAACTTCAGGGCATCATGATGCTCGGCGTCGCGAACGTGCTCGAAGACGCCGCCGCTGAGAAAGCCGACCCATATTTGATCGAAGTACAGAAACAAATGGGAACGAAATACAACGGCGGCCACGGTAAGCCGCCGGTTGCCGACCCTCCGTCATTTGTCGCGACTGCTTCAGGCTCCACCCGTCGCTGGATCGTCTTTACGCCGGAGAGGGTTGTGACGTGGGACAATTTTAAGTTGAAAGGCCCGGAGAGGCGGTAGACTTCTAACATGCATTCTGTTCGATCGTTTTTGGCTGAGAAACCTGCTACTAATCTTACTAACCTCGGGTGTACTAAGGTGTGGAGAGAAAAGCAGTGGCGTTGATACCTGACAGAATTGTGGAGGCCATTCATGGGCCGGCTGTGATGTATATCGGGACCCGCGACGAAAGGCTTCGTCCCGCCCAAACGTTTGTGATTGGCGCCGTCGTTCATCCTGATCGGGAGACCGTTACGTTTTTCATCCCCGAGAGCCGATCTGCACGGATACTGAGCGACCTTACGAACAACGGCAGAGTTGCACTGGCCGTATCCTTGGTCTCGCATGAGGCGTACCAATTGAAAGGAAGCTTTATTGCTTCGCGCCCCGCTAATGCGCAAGAACGTGCGGTGCAGGAGATCTATCGGTCCAAGCTGCTCTCTGCCATGCTCCAGGCCGGCTATCCTGAACAAATTGCGAAACCACTCGTGCTGGGGTTTGCGTATCAGCCGGCTGTGGCGATCACCGTTCGGGCAGAAGAGATCTTCCTGCAGACTCCTGGACCCGAGGCAGGGAAGAAGCTCAGCTAGGAAAGGAGAGGCGCATGGGGATTTTAGCGGATGAGATCAAGCCGGCGATGCAAGGAGTCATTCCCTCGCATTTAGTGACCTGCGCGCTCGACGGTACGCCGAATGCCACCGTAGTCTCACAGGTCTACTATGTCGATCCGGATCATGTGGCGCTGTCGTACCAATTTTTTAGTAAGACGACCAAAAACATCAGGGAAAATCCTCGCGCGCTTGCGTCGGTGTTTAACCCGGAAACATTCGAAAGCTGGGATCTCGAAATCGAGTATGATCATTCTGAAACGAGCGGTCCGGTGTTTGACCTCATGGATATGCAGCTTGAGGCGATTGCCTCGATGACGGGAATGAAGGGCATTTTCAAGCTCAAGGCGGCTGACATCTATCGAGTCATCTCTGCAACGAAGAATGTTGGCGAACGCATTCCATTGTCAGAGATCAATTGAGAAGGCGGGACCACTTAGGAAAGTGAGACATCCAGTGGGCGCGGACAAAGAAACACCTGGAGAGGTCAAGAAACAGATCGCCGAAAATCAGCAGCTCATTGACCGGCTTAACCGAGATTTGGCTCGGAAGAGCAACGAAGTCCGGATCATTCAGCAAATCTCCTCTGAGATTACCTCTACGCTAGATCTCAATCACATCCTTGACATCATCTTAGGCGCCATGGATCGAATCCTGGGATTTCAACACATCATGATCCTGCTCAAGGACCAATTAGCTGACAGACTCAGGGTGGTTGCGTGCCATGGGTACGAGCACGCGACGACCGGCGCCGAAGTAGCATTTGGGCATGGGGTTATCGGAGTTGTCGCCGAGCGGAGAAAGATGATGCGGGTGGGAAACATTGGCGTCAGCATCAAATATCTCATGGCCGTACGGGCGAATCTGCAGGCGGCGGGTCAACAGAATCCGGGCCAATCTACGGCGACTCTGCCAGGTCTCGCGAATGTCCAGAGCCAGCTGGCAATGCCGCTCTTAGTGAAAGACCAGCTCGTCGGAGTGCTCATGGTAGAAAGCTCCAAACCAAACGCCTTTGACGAATTGGACGAACTCCTGCTCAGTATTGTGGCGAACCAGGCTGCTACGGCTATTGAAAATGCTCGGATGTATCAGATGGTAGAGCAGCTCAGTCGACTCAAACGCTTCTTCTCGCCGCAACTCGCCGAGTTAATCGTCACCGGTGGTGCGGAGGACCCTCTCAAAACTCACCGTCGTGAGGTTACGGTGGTGTTCCTTGACCTGAGAGGGTTCACCACGTTCGCCGAACAAGTCGAGCCAGAAGAAGTTATGAGTGTTCTTCGAGACTATCACGCTGAGATGGGAAAGCTAATTCTCGAACACGAAGGAACGCTCGAACGGTTCACCGGCGACGGCATGATGATCTTCTTCAATGATCCAATGCCGGTTCCCAACCCAGCTGAACGCGCCCTGCACATGGCTCTGGCCATGCGCGAACGCGTACAAACGCTCAGTATGAAGTGGCGCAGACGAGGGTACGATCTCGCTTTGGGAATCGGTATCGCCCAAGGGTACGCCACTATCGGCGCTATCGGCTTTGAGGGACGCTGGGATTATGGCGCCATTGGCACCGTAACCAACCTCGCAGCGCGCTTATGTGGTGAGGCGAAGGGCGACCAAATTCTTGTTTCGTTGCGAGTAATGGGAGAAGTCGAGGACATGATCGAAACTGAGGAGGTCGGACCACTGATTCTCAAGGGATTTAACAAGTCTGTTCCCGCTTTCAGCGTCTTAGGCAGGAAAGCCAACGTCTAAATGCCGTTTCATGGCTAAAGGTTCACACGTTTCCGTCGATAACAAATAGGTAAGGAATTCTTATGGCGAGCATTCGTAGTATTGGCAGCTCCACTCCCAATGTAGTGCAGGACGTGGCGCGAGTAGCAAGAGTCACAAAGGTATCCCCCGAGTTGCGTCGTGAATTACTCGGGCAAGTGGCCGAACGGGTGGGGAACGGTGAGTACGTGAAGGCGGCACTGACTGAAGAAGCTGCTCAAGCCCTTGCCAATTCACCCGATTATCAACCTGGACAGGTGCTGCATAAAATCGTGTAGGAGGTCCTATGGCTGCGTGAGGCGTGTCGGGAGTCGGGCCGACTCCATTTGCATATTCCTCTTCTCTTC
Organism: Binatia bacterium; assembly: GCA_050185455.1. Lineage (GTDB taxonomy): Bacteria > Desulfobacterota > Binatia > Bin18 > Bin18 > SYOC01. Next base: position 8,566 of record JBFWZL010000120.1, read on the forward strand.
AAAACCAGAGTGTATCCCAACGATTATCCGCTCAAGTTGAAGAGAACAAAGAATCTGCTACTTCCAACGAATATTCCCTGACCAACGTTTCAGCGAATGACGCGCAAACGCTTGCGCAGTCGCCCAGCTATCAGGTGGGTGCGCTTCTTCATCGGGTCGCTTGAGCTGTAAAAATCCAGCTGACTTTCCTTCTTCAATATCTTCAATACTGCATAATCCAGCGCGCTATTAACGCTTTCTCGAACGTCTTGGCGCGGCTGGTCCACGCCTGAGCCGCCGACGATGAAGCCATGATCCGGATGTCAAATGTAGCGTCCAGGGCGGCGCGCTTGTCAAAGTCGGTGATGAGAATCACGAAGCCGAATTGTTGCCCTTGTGTCGTGGTGAGATAGCCAACGAGTCCGTCAGCATAGCTCATGGTGCCGGATTTCGCTTTGACCAATTCTCGGATGCGTTCGTCATCTTTTCCCCAACGAGGGGGAGGCAATAGATCAGGAAAGCGCGCCCCTCCAAGTGGAGTACGCCACGCATGCCGAAGGATCTCCGCGAGTTGTCGTGGAGTGTGGCGTGTAGCACTGCTGAGCCCCGAGTGGTTCATTGCGTGAAATCCTTCCCAATCGATGTGCGAGAAGGTGTGTCGGTACCATTGGGTGAGCGCAGAGGCGGATTCAGGAATCGATGACGGGTGGTTAGTCAATTGAGATGTGGTCGCTTGCCCCACCAATTCCGCCGCCAAATTGTTACTATACCGTAAGACTTTCGTGATGATTTCCGCGAGTGGCGCACTTGAGTGAGCATGAAGCAGGCGCGCGTGAGCAGGAACGTTGCCGCGCTGGGGTAGCGGTAAGGTAATGTCGCGTTGTTGGCAGAGGGTGCGAAAGAGTAAAGCGGTGACGCGTCCAGGATTGTTTCTGACCGGCAGATCGATGGTTCCTCGTGGCGGAAGGGCAGGGGAGAGGAGCCAACGGTCTGTTGCCGCTCCAGCGCCATCGGGAAGGAACGCGATGCGTTTGTCGAATCCTCTGGGGAGTATCCCGGTGGTAATTGCCTTCATTGGGATAGGACCGCCGTCAGCAGGAGAGAAAATGGACGTGGTGAAGGTCGGACTTTTCGGTTTGCGTCTCCAGCGTAAAAAGATGCGATTGTAGTTGACTGACAGTGCGCTCAGCCCTGGATTGTAAGAAACTGCGACAGGCTGTTTGGGCTCAATCTCCCGCGTGGTTGGCAAGAGGCTGTCGTCATAGAAAAAATTGCCTGTGATCCGTTTTACTCCTGCCTGCCTTAAAGCTGAGACGAGGTCTCGCAAGTCATCGGTGGAGAGTGTTGGATCACCCCCGCCACGGAGATACAGATCTCCGGATAAAGCGCCGTCCCGTATCTCGCCAGTGTGCAGCAGTGTTGTGTTGAACCGATGGTCGGCGCCAAGAATCTGCAAGGCCGCGACAGTGGTGACTACTTTGGTTGTTGAAGCGGGAATGCGCGGTTCGTCCGAGCGATGAGCTTCGACCGCACGTCCGTCAGACAGACGAAACAAGAGATAGCCGACGTCTTCATCAGTGAAACCATAACGGGAGATGGAAACTTGGTTGACAGGCGGCGAGGTTGACTGACCTTGTACCGCTACGGGAAACGCAACGCCCCAGGCCGCCTGTATACAGAGGAGAGCAAGGAGGAACAGTCGCATCACGAAAAATCAAATAAACGTTGCCGAAACGTTACCGATGCCGGAAAAAGAGGATTCCCACCGATCGCCTTTGGTGATCGGCGTTGGCTTGGTGAGCGAACCGCTCATCACGCGTTGACCTGGTTCGAGCGCCAGGCCATATTCCGCCAGATGATTGGCGAGCCAGGCTATGGAATCAAGTTGATTGTCGATAACATCCTTGCCGGTCACGTGCTCGACTAGCTCACCATTCTTTTGCATTTCCACACGGACCTGACCTAGATCGAGATTTTTGGGATAGGGAGTTACAGCTGTTCCTGTTACGTATCCCCATTGCGCCACGGCGTCCGCGACGCCGAGCGGCATGTCGGCTCTCATATCCACTCGCATGTCGACAATCTCAAATGCCGGCGCTACAGCGGAGACAGCGGCAAGAGCCTGTTCTCTGGTCACTCCAGGACCACGAAGATGTTGTCCGATGATGAAACAGAGTTCAGATTCGATAATCGGTCTGCCTAAGGCAGCATGTGTAAAAGTGTGACCGCTAGAGAAATGGCGGCTCGCGAGCAGATAGGCGCTGATCGGCGCTTGTAGACCGAACATCTTGCGCGCGCCTTCGGCGGACAGGCCAATCTTCCAGCCGCCGAGCTGTTCTCCCGCCTCTTGCCAGCGCGCCAGGATGCCCAGTTGGACCTGATAGGCGTCAGGCAGTGTGAGCGTTTTTTGTAAAGTCGCCGCTGGTGAAGACCAATGCTTCGCGGATTGCCACAGCGTCTCAGTTGCTTCTTGGATGTTCATCGTAGAGCGCTCCTTTTTTCTTCTCTTTATTGGCCGCAGCGTTAAATGAAAAGCCCCTCTGGCGCAAAAACTGGATTGATGGCTGATGGGTTCTTGCCTTCAAAGGGAGTGAAGAGGAAAATCTCTCCGCAACCGTGCAATCAATAAGGAGAGAACTATGAGTAGTGCGGTATCACTAGGCCAAGAGCCGTCTTCTCCTTCGCGTCGACGCGTGTTGGGGCGGGCGATTCCCGCGGAAGGTGAGAACGGTTTGTTTACCCAATCGTGGTTTCCCCTCTGCCTTGCAAGCGAGATCCCGCCTGGAAAGGTGCTGGGAATGGATTTTCTCGATGGCCGCGTGATTGTCTTTCGCGGGATGAATGGAAAAGCCCAAGTGCTAAGCGCGTATTGCCCGCATCTTGGTTCTGACCTTTCTGTTGGTGATGTGCAAGGTGACACTGTCCGCTGTGCATTTCACCACTGGCAATATGATCAGGAGGGCGTTTGCATAAAAACCGGCATTGGCGACCCTCCGCCTCCCGGAGCCTGCCTTTTCAAATTTCCAACCGCCGAAAAATATGGACTTGTGTGGGCCTTTAATGGCGAAGAATCCCTCTTCGAGATTCCGGGTTTCCCTTATCCAGACGAAGAACTAGTGATGAAGGTGCAGACGTTCGACATGCTCTTACCGGTTGATCCATGGGTGATCTGCTGCAACACGCCGGACATGCAACATATCAAGGTGCTGCACAGCATTACGTTTGACCAAGAAGATCCTGATGAGGAAGTCGAGTGGACCGCGCACTCGATGCTGTACGATTTCAAGGGGAAACACGCGAATGGCGAACCCATTGAGTATCGGGTAGGAATCTATGGCACGACGATCTTTTACCAAAGCAGTGTTTTCAATGGACGCTGGTTCGGCTTCATCGCCCCGTTTGGTCTGCCGCGACCTGGGCAAACCAAAACTTACATGATTATTGTGGCGCGCAAAGCCGAAGGGACGGATGCCGAGAACGAAACCTTTCTGAACTTTGCCATGGAGTTGGAAAAGAAAGTGGTCAGAGAAGATGTGCCAATCATGCAGACCATTCGCTTCAAGCCTGGAACGTTGACCAAAAGCGACAAAGCGTTAGCGAAGTTCATGCAGTATCTCCGCAACTATCCCCGAGCGCATCCGTCGGCAGAATTTATCTCTTAAAAGCGAGACGCAACGCGGAAAGAAAACGAGCCTTATGCCTTCTCAGATTCTTATCCTGGCCCAGCTATTCATTCATCCTGGCCGGGAAGGCGAATTTCGCCGGTTCGAAACGGAAGCCGCGCGCATTATGCGAAAACATGGCGGCTGTATTGAAAGAGTGATCCGCCCGACCGTTGGCGTACAAGAGGAGGCGCTTCCCTACGAGGTCCACCTCTTATCGTTTCCCAGCATGGAACAATTCACGGCGTACAGAGCGGATGTGGACCTCGCCAAACTCACGGACCTCCGTCAGTCTGCCATCGCGAGAACGGAAGTCATTATCGGAGAAGAGGGGGAACCGTATCTTTAAGGACCATGAGACAGAACTCTAGACGAACAAAGGAGCAGAGGAGACGATATTGTATGGAATTTTTAGTGATTGCCTATGATGGAAAAGATTCTGAAGCAAAACAACGACGTCTTCGTGCGCGACCGGCGCATCTTGAAGGGGTGCAAGCCATGAAACGGGCTGGGACCTTTATCAATGGCGGCGCCATCCTTGACGATACCGGGGAAATGATCGGCTCGACCCTGTACGTTGATTTTGTATCGCGGGAAGATCTCGATCGCTGGCTGAAAAGCGACCCCTATGTGACCGATGGGGTGTGGGTTGATATCGAGGTCAAGCCCATTCGCCTTGCGTTGCGTGAGTAAGAACAAGGCTCCCGCTGCCGGGGTGGATTGACCGCCTGGCGGTCGCTTCCTACGATCCGCGTACAATAAGCTTACTGAACAGGTTTTATGCAAAAACTTATCGAGATCAAAAACGCCACGGTCTATCGTGGCCTGAACTGTGTCTTCGACAATTTTTCTCTTGAGCTTGAACAAGGGGTGAACACCGCCATTCTCGGACCGAACGGTGCGGGCAAATCCACGCTGCTAAAAGTGCTGGCTCGGGAACTCTATCCTGTGGAGCGAGACGGCAGCTATGTACGGATCTTCGGACAAGACCGGTGGGACGTGTGGGAGTTGCGTTCACACTTTGGCATCGTCTCCCATGACCTCCAACAACAGTATGTCAGTAATGCGCGTGGTCTCAATGTGATCTTGTCTGGTTACTATTCCAGCATTGATACCGCCTGGCATCATCAGTTTAGCGCTGAAGATACCACGCGCGCGCACGGCATCATGGACATGCTCGGAGTAGTAGACCTCAAGCAGCGGATGTTTGGAGAAATGTCCACCGGACAACAGCGGCGGTTTCTCTTGGGCCGCGCACTGATTAACGATCCTGATACCTTGATTCTCGACGAGCCCACTAGCGGCCTCGATCTCAAAGCGTGCTTTCAGTACATCAACCTCATTCGCCGCTTGATGCACGACGGAAAGACGATCATGCTCGTGACTCATCATATTCACGAAATTCCGCCGGAAGTTTCTCGCGTCGTGTTACTCAAGGACGGCGCTGTGATTTCCTCGGGGGCGAAACCGGAGATTCTTACCGAGGGCAACCTGAGTGAGGTGTTTGATACGCCGATCAAGCTCGTTCAGGCGAACGGGTTTTTTCAGGCAGTACCGGGCAGTGCGTAGCGCGTGCATTGACAAACTATTGCGGGTGTGGATACTTTGCCGCGGTGGCATAGCCGAGCACACGGTGAAAA
>JBFWZL010000121.1:0-13823 GCA_050185455.1 Binatia bacterium
CCTCGTGTCCAAGTCGACGGAGGGTCATTACGACATCATATTCTGTTTTCCATACATAGGCTTCTTTTTCCGTGTAGCCTTCGAGCGTATCGGGCGGCAGCAGCGACGGATGCATCAGCACAAGAACGCGCAACTTTTTCACAATGCAATCCAATTCTTCCGGCTGTACAGGAAGTGCATGGTTTGCACTGTTAACAACACGGCAAAGTCCATCCGCAGTTTCCGTTCAGAGCCGACCATTCGCAGTTTGAGCTGACGACAGCGGCCAATCATGTCGTTAAGCACCTGTTCTAACGTAAACTGATACTCGCCGGTCCAGCGCGAGACGAGACGACGAATATGCGCCCGATTCCGGCGGAGAAACGTCGAGGCCAACTCATTACTCTGATGTTTAGGATCAGCGGAGAAGAGACGCAGCAGATCACGGTCATAGATATCCGTATAGTTTACCTGATAGAGCTTCCGTTTCTCTGCATAGTGCGCGCGGAGCGTCTGGGTAAGCGCAGGCAAGGGCTCGATCTGGGTGTGGGCATGGACGGGCGGTGGGATATCCTTCAGCTCTTCCATCAGCTCGTCTACGTATTCCAACTTTTTCAGCGCCGGCCAGTCAGCATAACGCCTCCGCCACATCGTCCGGGATTGAAACCAAACGGCAAAAGTTTCTGCAAAATCCTCGTCCGGATGACTCTGTGCATAATAGAGCCGGAGATGTTGCACATACCGGCGGCTCGCCGGGTTTGGCCGATAGGCTTCTGGATAGGGTTGAGACGATTTGCCGAAGAGTTCTTGCCAACGTCGTCGCCGATGAAAGCGATAGGTATGCATAAGCGCATGCCCGCATTCATGCCGGAGAATCTTCATACACTCCTCGCGCGACCCACCTTCCACCTCTAACATCTGACTGCGTTCCAGACGTGTGAGGCGTGGATGCGCAAGGTAGAAGGGTATCGCAATGCCAGGAATGCCGTCGGGTGAGAACCATTCACGGGAAAGCCAAAAGTGCGGCCGCAAACGAAGTCCACGACGTTTTAGTTCGTCATAGAGTTTTTCCACGCACCCTTCGACCCAGGTTCCTTTGAGCGTTACTCCTAAGTCGCAAAAACGTTGATCGAGAAGAACATCGTTGGAATAGTCTTCCCAAGAAAAACGTTTACGACGAGAGGCGACAGCTTGGACGCGGTGAGTAAGGTACTTTTGGCTTTTTCGCATGACAATCTAGCAGTGTATCGTTGGATCCATATTCTTTCTACTCAACAAACGCGTAAACATATAGAGACGAGCGCAACAAGTTAAGCCGTCACACAAAGAAACAAACGACAGGAACTCCCTAACCTTCTGGGCGTAGGAAGAGGCCTGTTCCTTTTAGTCAGTGAAAGATAAAGGCAAGGGAAGTGAGGAAGAGGGAAGAATCGCAACGGTCCACTTCCCCCATATTGAGGCAAGGGCAAGAGCGAAGACAGCGTCAGCAGCTGAGAGCAATTTCTCCTGAGCTGACTAAAGGGTTCACCATAACAAAAAGCCAAGACTCTAAGCAGAGCGGTGCATCACTAACCTAATAGCCGGTCGTCACCTCGACCAAAATATCATCCGGATCGCGCACGTAGACTGAGCCGGCATGCTCCGTCCCGTGCAAGGAATACTGCACATTTTTTTCCTTCAGAGTTGTCAGGATCGCATGAAATTTCTCAGGCGTGGCTTTCAGCGCTATATGGTGCATGCTGCCAACACCGCGCACGGTGCGCGCCGGTCCTTTTTCGGGAAAATCGAAGAAGGCAAGTTGATTGCCTCCGCCCATATCGAGGAAAATATGCGTTGAGGTCGGTTCGTCGCGATTCGTCATGACCTTGGTCAGACGCATGCCGAGGACTTCCGTATAAAAGCAAATGGTCGCTCCCAAATCTGAACAAATGAGCGCCAAATGATCGACTCCTCCGGTAACCACCGGCTGAGCGGTCGCTGCTTCTCCCGACAAATACCGTCGTTTCAATTCCTCTCGCCGAGCCTGATAGACGCTAAGATCAGCCATTGTTACCCTCCTCCGATGTTCTTTTTATCCTCCCCTTCCAGACCAGCTTGTCAACTTAGGGAGCAACGTTCTATGAGTATAGTACACTCCGACGGTAATAGTAGAGATGAGGATTTCGATGGCGCGTTTATTTAAGGACATCACGGAAACTATCGGTCACACCCCACTGGTTCGTCTCAATCGCGTGGCACAGGGACTCCATGCAGAGGTGTACGCGAAGCTAGAATTTTTCAATCCACTCGGCAGCGTAAAAGACCGTATCGGCTATAACATGATCGCCGCAGCAGAGAAGGCCGGAAAGCTGACTTCCGAGACGGTAATCATCGAACCGACCAGCGGTAATACCGGTATTGCGCTCGCCTTTGTCGCCGCCGCGCGCGGCTATCACATTATTCTCACCATGCCGGATTCCATGAGTATGGAGCGCCGGAACTTACTACGTCTGCTTGGCGCGGAGTTGGTGCTGACGCCGGCACAAGAAGGAATGCCGGGAGCCATTCGCAAGGCGGAAGAACTGGCAAAAAGTTTTCCACACGCGTTCATTCCGCAGCAGTTTGAGAACCCTGCTAACCCTGAAATTCACCGTCAAACAACCGCTCGTGAGATTTGGGACGACACTGAGGGGAAGATCGATATCTTTGTGACCGGCGTCGGCACGGGCGGCACCATCACCGGCGTGTCTGAAGTTATTAAGCCTCTGAAACCGAGTTTTCGCGCTGTGGCCGTGGAGCCGGAACGCTCCCATGTGCTCTCAGGCGGCTCACCCGGACCACACCAAATTCAAGGCATTGGCGCCGGCTTCGTACCGCGAATTCTGAACACAGGCATTATTGATGAGATCATTCAAGTTCGAGATGAAGACGCTCTCGACATGGCCCGCCGTCTGGCGCGAGAAGAAGGCATTCCTGCTGGGATCAGCAGCGGAGCCACGACCTGGGCGGCTTTACAAGTTGCCGCTAGGACGGAAAATAAAGCCAAGATGATCGTAGTGATTCTGGCGAGTTCAGCAGAACGGTATCTGAGCACCACATTGGTGGAAGATTTATAATTTCCTCATAGAGTTGCGGGTCATGTCGCAGTTTTCACTGTGACATGACCTGAGGCCTCATCCGAATCTTCTTTTGTCAAAACAGCGGATCTGGGTCATTACAAACCGTCCCGGCCACGGGCGCAGGCGTCACCGTCCCCTGCACCAGCACCGTCCCATCATCCGCTGTCAGCTCATTGCGCCCCGGCACACTCTGCCCCGTGGCGAGGACTTGCGCCTGCGCCTCCACCGCGACCGACCCATCACACGACTGCAAGACGTTGATGCCCCCTTTTCCCACGCCATTGACCGGGCTCGCCCCCGTCGTCAGCGTCGGCCCATGCCGGGCATCGAGAGCACTCGGACTCGCGACGACTACATCATGGTCCGCTACTACCTCGATCAGCGCTACACTGTTGTCCCGCTTCCCATCCGCCTGCACCGCTCGATCCCGCAACAGTATCGCCCCGTGCAAAGAGTGCACGAGAATATCTCCGCCTTGCGGCGTCCCACTCGTCCCCACCGCCGCCACCGCCGCATAACTCGGACGGTTGAACGCGAGCCCTCGCACATCCCGCGTGATGGTGATGTCTCCCTGCGCTTGTACGCGAATCTGCCCCACACTTGCCGGCTCTCGCGCCAGCGTGAGTAGTCCACTGGTTAAATCCACCCGTGTCCCTTCCAGGTTAAACTCATCCGCGATCAGGTGACTCCCGTCGATCGTGAGATTGCCTTCTGTCTGCACCTTGATCGTCGGCCCCTCCGGGCTGCCATTGCGATTCACCCGGTTCATGACCAGGCCGGCAATAGTCAGGTCGCCGTCACCACCCTGCCGCAGGGTCACAGCTCCTGAGCCTTTATCCCCCCAACTCACCACCCACGCAGTGGGTCCGATTTCCAGCGGCCCGCACTCACTCTCCATCGTGATCGCCCCCGAGATAGAGCGGGGATCATCCGGCAGCCGTTCTTGCACCGACTGCACACGTCCATTGATGAAGATCCCAGCAGCAAAAGCCAGAGTGATATCACCTCCTCGTCCACCATTCCCTACAGTCTCAATCACCCCCGTCAGACTCCGAGTCTGGAGCTTCGCCACCGGTGAGAGCGGCGCGTCAAGCTCTAAGGCACAACTCGACTGGAGAACCAGATGAGGACTACTGTGATTGTCCCCCTGATGGAAGGCTGTTGGGTGAAACCTTGGCCCCGCCGGCACGCTGATGCGTCCGTTCGACGTCACCACTAATGGCCGATCGCCGACATTAATCATGATCGTCTGGCCATCAAAGCTGGCAAACGGAGCTAACACCCCCGCCGTCTGCGTCAGGTGGGCGGCATCGAATTCAATAACACTATCCACTATCACGGGCGGCTCGGTGCATACGCCACAGGCCACTTGCTGGCTGACCTTCACCGTGAAAGTGTCGCACCCCTGCGCCTGGTGGTGATCCGCCACGCAGACTTCCACGGTGTAACTCCCTGCTTGACTGTAGCTATGGGAACCGCTCACCAAACCGTTGCCGCCACTTTCACTCACCATCGCCCCATTTTGCACCCCGTCGCCCCAGTTCACCGTGGCGCTGTGGGTGTCGGTCGTCTCCACGTCCGTGAAGGTCGCCGCCAGAGTAATAGCCTGCCCAATCGTGACCGTCTGGTTGGGGCCCGCTTCTACGACTGGAGCCTGGTTCTGCGGTAACCCCGGCGTACGTACCGTCGCCACTGCCTCCGCCGTCAGGGACGCATCAGTCAAGGACGTCACCTTTACCGTCACTTTCCCTTCTCCCACCCCACTCAGGGTGGCATTGAGCACGATCCCGCCCTGTGACAACCCCGGTAAGCGGAAGAGGTCCACTTTCTGCGTCAGTTGCCGATTGACCCCGATCAAGGCCGCCGTCACTGGCCCATTCATGCCCATGATCTCGGCTGTGTAGGCATCTTCCTGGTTGCCCACGTTGTTGACTACTAACAGGAATCTGGTGTCGCCGGGGGTCGGCAGTTCCACTAACGACGGATTGAAGGCGGCCGTAAGTCCTTTGACTTGACCGATAGTAACCACCGCCCGGTCACTATCGTGCACGGCGATATTGCCGCGCGAGGTCGCCGTTCCAATCAATTCTAGACTGTTTAGGACGGCAAAGCTGATCGCCCCTACTGTGATCGGCACGGTCTGCGAGGCCCCAGATATCAGCGTCACGGCGTTCGTCCCTAACGTCGACACGACACCCACTGGTCCACCTAATGTTAAATCAAATGTGTCTTCATTCGCACCTGTATTCTTCACCGTTAGCTGAAAGCCACCGATGGGAGCGCCTGAGGACGGGGTCACCTCCACTTCAACTCCTTCACTAACCACTACGACCGTCCCATCCACAAAGTCGTCAGGTTTTTCTCGCGTTAACGAGAAGGCAAAGGGTGTAATCGTGTACGACCCGGGAGTTGTCCCTGAGGCGACCGTAATGGTCAGCGGCACGTCCCGAAAGTTACTTGCTCCAGGTGCGATGTCAAATACGTTCTGTACAAAAGTTCCCGTCAGTCCCGGAGGGACAATCACCCCGAGTGTAAACGTATCGGTTTCACTCCCGGTATTAGTCACGCGCACCGTGAAATGTGCTTCCGTGCCCTGCCCTGCCGTCGCCTGTATTGGGGTAAGCGCAACTTCTACGCCACGAGCTTGGGCGTCAGCTTCCGGAATCACAGGTTCACCTTCGAGCACTAAGCTCGCCGGCGCCGAGCCATGCATCCCGGTGGAGGTGCTCGCGGTCACCACAAACCCGTACTCGCCTAACTGTGCAAACAGGTCAGGAGTCGAAGTTAAATTCACAAAGACCTGATCAAGGGCAGGCACATCGACCGAAGCTAATTCAAGATCAACCCACGCCTGCGGCACTCCTTGCACGGTGAGATCATACGTCACTGCCGACGCGGTGGGGTTGGACACGACCAGAGTATAGTCGATGCTCTCACCGGGCGCGATCGTTTGCGTTTCTGGCGTGATAGATAAGATCTGCTGACTCGCCACTTCGAGTGACGGTAAGGTAAACTGTCCGTTGACGCCCAAGCTGGAGAAGTCGATCATGGCGCCCAACGTAACCGGTCGAGCCTCACCCGGCTGCAGGTCAGTTACATTAGTTTGCCAGGTCAGCGTTTGACTCGCATTCCCACTCGAGAATGCGATCTCCCACACCAGGGTGTCGAAGTCCGGACCAAGGATAGTCTGCGTCGGCGGCAGGTTAAACGAACCCGGTACAACCATCACTCCGGTGTTCTTCGGCACTTGCACCTGCGCCGTGGTCTGCACGGTGGGAAAGTCGCCAATCTCGTAGATCAGCAGACCGGCGGAATCACCGGAGACAAAAAGCAAGTCATCTTTCGCTGTCATGGCGTTGGGGCCAATAGCTTGCGCCGGTGTATCGAGCTGACTCACCGCTGGATTGGCTGGATCAGCGGCGTTGATCAGCATCACTTGCGTCGGCTCGTTCGCACCGCCCAGGTTCGAGAAAGCGAACAAGCCGTTGCCCAGCGCCGCCGTGCTAGTCCAAAAGGTCCGCGATTGACGCGGAATGGAGCGCGACGCCACGATTTGCGGATTGCGTGGGTCAGAAAGGTCGAGCGTCGTGAACACCAGGTTGCCAAGCAGTAAGAAATCGTCGTTGGGTGGGAAAGGGAAGAAATCCCTCCACCCGCCAGTGCTGCTAACGACTAACCCCGTCGTACCTTCTACTGCTACGCCAATCGCGTGCGTCGTGCCCGGAATCTGCACCTCACGCACGATGTTCAGAGCCGCCGGGTTCGAAATATCGACGACAAAAATGTGACCGACGCCGGTGGTATTAGAATCAGTCGCTGTGGTGCTGGCGAGCAGCAAAGTTTGAGCGTCGACTTGCGCAATCTGCCAGACGTTGTGATCGCCGCCACTCTCGGGACATCCTGAAATGTCAGTCGGATCGAAACTGCGATCACCATGCGTATTCATGAGGACATCAAGCAAAGCGGGATTCGCAGACGTGGGGTTCACCGGGGTATTGGGGTTGAGCGCCAGAGACAGGAGATCTCCTCCTTGAAAGTAGATGTCATGGTTCGACAACAACCAACAGACTTGCAGCAGACTAACGTAGGCGTGGGTGCTGTTGGCGTAAAAATCAAATGCGAATCCGTAATTGACCGCAGTGCTGCCGAGCAAGGCAGGAGTCAGAGGATCGTTCGTCAAGAAATAAATTTGCAGAGTAAAGGGAGAGGCTCCCTGAAGCGCTAACAGCAAATCGCCAACGATTCGACATCCGCGACTGGCTGATCCAAACGTCTTCACCAGCGTTGGCGTCGCGGGATTCGTAAAATCAACGATGTTGATACCATTTGATCCACATACGTAGGCGAGATTATCTTTGACGGCAACGCCGTTCGCTGCGGGAACAGCCTCTTGACCGACCAGCGCTAACGGCGGCAACAATGGAATATGGCTGTCAATCCGCAGAGTAGTGGTCACTGTCCCATTCCCAGGCGGCAAAGTTTCGGGCGCGATTGACAGGCTGGCGGTCACTGGCGAACCGATCAGTAAATTGCCCTCCCCTGTGGCGCCCGGGATAGGATCACCGTTGGGTTTTGTTAGCGAAACAAGAATGGTGTAGTCGCCCAGTGCGAACCCGGTCGTATCGAGCGAACCGAGACTAAGAGTGAGCAACTCCGTCTGTACGGTCAAGGTCGTCGGCACTGGCTGCGAAGTAAAGACCGTTTGCCCGTTCGGATCTTTGACGAGATACGACGTCAGCGCTTGTTGCGCCATGTTCACGGCGTTGAGGAGTCTCGTAGAAATAGTTGTGGACACACCTGGGTCAACAAACGGCGGATCGGCGGTAACCGAAGCAACGGAAATAAGTTCCTTACGCACAGTCAGCGCGCCATGCGTCGAGCGAGTAATCGCCGGAGCTTCTTCGGCGGCCACCAAGACTGAGAAATCAAACGCCGACAATTCGGTCGTTGACGTCTGCGTAAGCGTCAGGGTGACCGACGCGAACTCATCGCGCACGAGGGTGACAGAGGACTGACTTAACTGCCCGGTAACGCTTGCGGGCAACCCGTCTAGACTCAAATTGTATGTCGTCTCATTCAGACCGATATTATGCAGCCGCACTTCAAACACAACCGGCGTCTGTGGTTGAGCAGTTTGGGTGTTCGGCAACAAGAAGACCTCAACGTTATGCAGTGCTAGATCCGTCGCGGTCGTCGCAAACGAACCGAGCGCAGCTCCTAATTCATTGACGGCGGTTTGGATTTCATTCGGGGCGGTTGCGCTTTCTAGCGCATTTCGCGCCGCTGTCAGCTCTCCCACAAAACCCGAGAGCGTCGAATCGTTGGCAAGCAGACTGATCAAGCTGTTGAGATTCGCCAACGCTTGGCTCTTGAAGACAGCGTTCCCAGGATTTTGCACGAGATTTGTCAGAGCAATACTGAGGTCGTTAAGACGATTAGCCAAGTCAGGGTTACCCAGCTGGCCGGCAGCGACCGAAGCGTTGGCAATAGCGTCCGCACCGGGAACAGCCACTCGAACAGGAACTACGATTGTTTGACCCTCTAGAGCATTAAAATTTGCAGTCACCGACGCCGTCAAGGTGCTATTCAGCGGAGTATTGGCAGACGGCGTCAACGTCAGCGTCCGCGTTGCCACTTCACCAACAGCTAAGGAGACCGAACCCAAATTGTTAGTGGACAAGCCAGTCGGAAGACTTGTAATGAACGACACAATCTCCGGTACATTGCCGACAGACTGCAGCACCAACGTTGCTTCGACAGGAGCGCCCGGAGTTGTGTTCACCACAGGAGGCGCGCTTTCTAAGGTCACGCCATGTATCTCAGGAACAATAAACGGCTTCGTCTCTGCGGTTGAAATCGCGCCATTGGTCGTATTGCTCACATTCAGCGTGAACGATGCCGGCGTCCCTGGCGCAGGTAAACTGCTCGTTGGTCGTAGACAGATGCCGACCTCGGCTGTTTCTCCTGGTGGAATAGTAATTTGAGATACACTCGTTTGTGCGGTAAAGCCCGTTGGTATATTCGTAAAGTTCAGATCAAAAGTACTCTTTACTGCTCCTGTGTTTTTAACGCCGATTCGGAAAGCCGTTGGTAACTGCCCGCCGTTGAACGGAAGCGCGAACTGTGATTCGGCAACGATGTCGGCGGCTACCCCTGCCCCATTGAGGCTACCAAATGGACCGGGCGTCCCGGGAGAGAAGAGAAAAGCATTTAACGGCGGCCCATTCGCTACATCAAGAGGCGGGACTTGAAGAATACCCTTGAGAAGGAAGGCAAAAGTGTTGTCCGCAGGAGAAGAATTCGCAAGAGCGATTGCATTGACAGCAGAAGGCGTCGCTTCAGCTTGCGCCAATGAGGACACCAAAGTTGAAGATCCTCCAACCAAATGACCAAGGCCGGCAAGCAACTGCCCTACTCCAAAGATTACCTTTCCAAGCGCCGTCACAAATGGATTATTGGGATTTTGTATTCCCGAACCGAAATTTTGCACCCCTGTACCAAAAGAGGTCAGTTGGCTGGGAATTTGCGCGAAACAGTTACTGCCATTTGCTAAGATAAATAAACAGTCGAGAATAATTACGCCAACAAGGGTAACGGCAGTATAAACAATGGCGGCAAAAACCCCTTCTCGCTCGAAGAAGCCGTGCCCCCCATCTTCGAGAACTCCAATGGTCTCCCCAGTCTCAGCATCAACTTCATACCATCCAGTCGTCACAACGCCGTTGACACTCACCGCCTGCGTGGGTGCTATCACAGCTTTACCTTGCGCAAGCGCTTGTGATATGCGCGCCTTAGCTTCTGCTGAGAGGTTGAGCGCCTCCAGTCCCGTGAGACTCTCCTTCGTCAGCGTCGTCAGCCCAATCCCCTGAGTTAGTGCTTCTTCAAAAATAAGAGCCGCACTCACTCTTTGCGACTGTTGCTGATCGGAAGAACGTAGCAACGAGAGCGCCTCTCCCTCGGCTATGCTTTCTGCAATACCGCGAGTGGCGTTAAAAGCTTGGGAAGCCGCTCGTCTCTGGCCGGGGAACGCAACGCTGCGAATGCGATCTCGGCGCAGATCAATTGCAAAAGATGACTTCAACTGCTGAGCGCCTGGATCAGGCTCTATGCGGCTGGAAACGAGCACAAGACGCGGCCGATCAAAGTACACCTTAACAAGAGCCCTCGCAGCGATTTGCTCGGTTAAGGCGTCAGAGAATGTCAGGAAGCCGCTTCCATAGCCTCTCGTTAACAGGGCAAATGAGTTTTGCAATAAAGAAGTGAGCTGGGTGGTCGCCTCGGGAGATGGGGGGAGTTCGGTAGGCACGGCAGCGAGACCTTGCTCTATTTGCACAGCCAGCTCAGGAAGCCGCCCTGGAAATGAAGGGCTATTTAACCCTGGAAGGACATGAAGGGAGAAAATATCAAGGGCGGAGAGAAAAGCGGGGCCGTTCGGATCGAACGTCAAGTTAGGATTTCCACCATTCTGACGAATGGCAAAGCCAATTCGATCCGCAAGCGTTCGAGTAAAGCTTTCCATGAAACCATCCGGCCCGTTGAGATCTACTTCTAGAAACAAGCCGGTTAAAATTTGACTTCCAAAGGGGAAATTAGTGATTACTTCCTGATAGTCCTGCCCACGGACGAGTTCCAATTGATCAAGAGGCGCATCAAAGTCACCAACCGAAATATAGGGCGAATAAACATTCGTAATAGAGGTGAAGAGCGGAGACCCGATCCCTGATCGGCTAACGAGGTGTCCTATAGAGAGAGGTTTTCCCACTGCCGTAACTGTAGGAAAGGTTTCGTTTAGTACTGTCGCAATGTCTTGTGAAGGGACGCCGAAAAGACCAGTCAAAGGAAGTGTCAGTTCGCGTTTAAGACGCACCGTCACTGTATGCCGGAGATTGTCCGGTACTTCGTTGAACGAGCCTCCTAAGCTCGTAAATGTCTGCCCGATCGCAGCGCCCACAAATGTCGGATCGGCGTCTCGAAAACCATTGCCGGCATTGAACTGCACCCAGTAGTGCTCCCGTGTCTCATCTAACAGTTTAGGATCATTCGCCGGGTCTGCCTCCTCTATACCAGGATCAAGACAACCCACCACCCGTAGCGGTGCGGGAAACATGGAAAGAATAAGTTCCTGGGCGTCACTCGTTGCCAGTGTCCCTTGCGCATAGCGGGCGGGAATGCCTGACGCTCGCAACAAGGCAATTAGGAGACTAGCTTGATCCAGCGCATTGCCAGCTTTGCTCCATAATGTTCCGCGTGCGCCGCGCAACGAACCTCTATAGGATTCGTAACTGATCTCGTCACGTACGAAGGCGAAGATTAGTGACGGATCGTTCCCTAACTCCTGGGCTTTCTCAATAATATATGAATCATCTTTGTCGGCGTCGGGTGTGGCGGCCAAGTTGGGGTCCGTTAATTGACCGTAAGCGGGTGGAGGACCGAAGTTTAAGGTTCCAAGTTCAAAGTTCAAGGTCAGAGTTTCGGTGTCGAAGCTGATGTCCAGATGCCACGGCACGCGCAGGCTAGCAGGATGGAAAGCGGCAAGAGTAAAGAGGAAAAGTACGAGGCGGCAGATGTTTCGAAACCAAGTGGAGGAGAGGCAAGTCATGGACAGATTCCTTGAAGTTCTCGGTGATCAACGTTCGCCAATAGGTGCAACCTGGCGCTAGCTCATACCGCGCCTGAGGACGGAAAAGCAATACTCCAATTGGGGTATTTTTCTTCTCAGCGAATCTTTGTTCCTTGGACGCCGTTTACCACAGCGATTGCCTCCACCATGGAGTGGACATGCAGCTTTTCGTAAATTGCTTTCTGATGCCGTCGCACGGTTTCGTAACTGATATGCAGCACCTGCGCGACTTTCTTGGTCGAAAAGCCTTGTACGCGATACTCTAAGATTTCCCGTTCGCGTGGGGTTAGTGTATCAACGTCAGGAGCCGCCGCGCGCTGAGGGCGCTCACGAAAAGCGTTCAACACGCGCCGCGCGATGCCTAGCGACATGGGCGCTCCACCATTGCGAGCATCTTGAATGGCGCGCACGAGTTCTGATAGGGAAGCTTCATCCTTGATAATGTAACCGACAGCCCCAGCTTGGAGAGCGGCAAAAAGATGAGCGTCATCGTCATAGGCGGTAAGCATCAGACACTCTGTCGGACAGCCGCATTCCACGAGACTGCGAACGAGGTCAACGCCAGATAATCCAGGAAGTCCGATATCGATCAAAGCAATATCAGGAGAATTCTGTACAATTCCGGTCAGGGCCGCCTCGCCTGAGGGATAGCCGCCCATCACTTCGAACAGGGGTGATTCTGAGAGTAAGGCATTCACCTCCGTGAGAAATTGTGGATTATCTTCGACAAGGGCAATACGAATACGACCCATCTTTATCTTGCCAGTCTCGTTCATCTGACGAACGAAAAGATCGTCCGGTGGTGACCCATACTCCACGAACGACGCGAAAAGCAATACTCCAATTGGAGTATTTTTACGCGAGCGGCAGCTCGACCGTGAGGCGAGTGCCCTGACTCTGTCGACTTTCAACTCTCACGCATCCGCCGAAGTCTGCCACTCGCCGCCGTATGTTCTGAAGGCCATAGCGCCCATTCGTTTCCATTGTCAAATCAAAACCGACCCCGTTATCGTGAATAGCACACACAACGGTCTCTCCACGGCAGAAAATCGCGGCGTGCGCCTGAGTTGCGCCTGCATGTTTGACGATATTGTGCAAGGCTTCTTTATAGACACGATCCAGACAGATCCATAAGCGCAAAGCCGGTGGCAAAGATTTCAAGACAAAGGGAGCCACCTCCAGCTCAAACTCACAGCCGGCATCTTCTAACAGTTCATGTCCCCACTGACGCAGCCGACTACAAAACATTTCCCAACTGTTGTGCTGATCATCCAGTACCCACAAAAACTCCCGGAGTTGACGAGAAGTCCTGGTCGCCAGCTCACGAATATTTTCTAACCTGCGCGCGACGCCGTCCCCCTGCTCACCAAGCCGCGTTTGCGCCACCTCTGAAGCGCGAGAAATGATCGCAAGATTATTCAAGATGACATCGTGCAGGTCAGCGCGCAGGTGTTCCTTCTCTCGTTGAGCCGCTCGTTCCGCTTCGAGCCGGGCGCGGTACAGGGCAAGATTGTCCATCGCTAACGGCAAGGCAAAAGGAAGAATCAGAAAGAAAACGGCAAAATAATGGAAATCCACCGGCGACAGGCGCAACACTCCAGGTAAAAGGTACAATCCGACAAAAAACAGGCTGACCAGGATAGGCGCGACCAGACTCAAGCTAATTTGTTTCCGCAAGAACGGATCGCCCTCTTTGATCATAGAATGAAGAAAAGCGGCAACAACGGTCAGTATGCCAAGACTAAGGAGAGGAAAGGCAGAGCCAAACGCAGAGACCCCGAAGAAATATGGAATCGTCGCAAGGAGAAAACAGCCATACGGAGCGTATGCAAGCCAAGGATACGTTTTGAGAAAGGGTTTCGGTTCAGGAAAAACAAGGGCAAAGTGTGGAAGCGTGACGAAGCCTGCGGCTGCAGTGTAAAGCATCACCACAAAGAGTCGAAACATGGCGGGAGCAAGCGTAACGGAACGCGCCACAACCGGCGCAGAAGCGGCAAAATATAGAGCACAAGCAAGGAGGAAAAACGCGAGAATGGTTCCTTGAGAAGAATGATGCCGGCGAAACACCGCCATAGCGCTACCGAGACAAAAGCCAACAACCAAATAAATCAACCAAGTTCGTTTGA
>JBFWZL010000122.1:0-13742 GCA_050185455.1 Binatia bacterium
ATCGGAAGATGGACTCGGATCAAAAAGAAGAATTCCAGCAGAAGTATAAAACCTGGCAGTCAACACCTCGCTAGAGTTTTTTGTTCCCAGACTTTTTATTCACTATCTTCGTACGAGAAGTCTCCCCTTCTTCCTCTCTGATCTAAGAAAGCGCCCAGCACGGCTGCTCTTAGTGGGTTTTCCTCTTTTCCATAATCCCACAACTTCTCAGCTATTCGTGTGTTTTTCTTTCCAGAATTCTGAAAAAGAGATTCTGAAAGGACGCGACGCCGATGTGGTGTTTTTCTCTTCGACGTGTGACCTTGGGTGCGGCTAGCCTTCTGCTGTTGTTTACGCCTCTCGCTTATGCGTATGACGATACTCAATATGGGTCCGATTCCCGCGACTATGGTCGCGATTATGACCACAGCCAATCGGACGGCTATTCGCAACGAGCTGATGATTCTTACGGTCGACAATCGCCATCATCTCGGAACTATCCACCTCCAGCTGCTCAGCCACAAACAGGCTACGGAACCCCATTTGGCATAAGTAAGTCAACCGCTGGCGCGATTACTGGCGCGATCCTTGGCGCGGGAACTGGCGCGATTATTGGCAGTCACAAAGGAAAAGCGGGACAAGGCGCCGCTATCGGCGCTGGGTTAGGGGCGCTCGGTGGATATATGACCGGTCGCCAGATTGAAGGCCAAGATCAAGCGTTAGATACACAAGATCAGCTCATAGAACAGCAACGGCGAGAGATTGTTAAAAATAGAGAAATTCTTAACGAATTGAAACGCCAGAAACTCGATGCGCGCGAAACCAATCGTGGTATCGTTGTCAATCTGCCAGATGTGCTGTTCGAGTTTAATAGTCATCGCCTAACGGCTGGAGCGCGAGACAAAGTGGCTCGCATCGCGTCGGTGTTGAAGGATCGCGCTGGTAACCGTCGTGTAGCGATTGAAGGGCATACCGATGCAATTGGGAGCGAAGCCTATAACCAAGTATTATCCAAACATCGAGCTGAATCAGTTACTCGGGAACTTGCACACGACGGGGTCCGCGAAGCGCGGCTGGTGACTCGTGGATTCGGTGAACGATACCCTGTCGCTCCGAACACGCGTGAGGATGGGGCTGATAATCCACATGGTCGAGCGAAGAATCGCCGGGTTGAGGTCATCATCGAAAATTAGCAGAACCTTTTATAGAGAGATGCGTTTCTGTCAGTACAGTACAACAGAACAACTGATAGAAGAGGAGAAAGCAACTTATGAAACGATTCATTAGCCTTGTCAGTCTTGCAGCCCTAGTGGGAGGATGCGCCGCGCCGATTACCGCCCGGGAGAAAGGCGCTCTTGCTGGAGGCGCATTGGGCGCTGGAGCAGGGGCAATTATCGGTAATCAGGTCGGTCATCAGGGAAAAGGCGCGTTGATTGGTGGAGCGATTGGTGCGCTTGGTGGTGGATTAGTTGGAGATCAAATGGAAGGGCAAAATCAGAGACAAACCGTACAGGATTACGAACTAGAACAAAACCGCCGTGAGTTAGAACGGCAGAGACGCGAAATCGACGACTTCCGCCGAGACCGCTACGATGACCGTCGGTATGATGACCGTCGGTATGATGATCGTGACTACGATCGACGCGGTACGTATTAAAAACTCCCTCACCTGTTATACCGACGGCCTAGCGTCACCCATTCCAAAGAGCAGCAATCTTAGAAAGGATAGCTGCTCTTTTTTTCTTCTGCATCTCTTTCTTTTGCCGCTTTATTCCCTCCGTTCCTGCCGATATCATAATAAATTATGTCACACTCATTTGATCTTCCTCGACCTTCTGAGTCCTCCATGATGCTTCAAACGCTGTTGCGTGAGCGTATCTTTCTGTTCGATGGCGCGATGGGAACATCGATTCAAGCCTTGCAACTTGAGGCTGCTGCCTTTGGCGGTCCGGAATATGACGGTTGTAATGAATACTTAGTGCTGACCGCACCGCAGGTAATTGCCGGGATTCATGACAGCTTTCTCAAGGCCGGAAGCGACATTATCGAGACGGATACTTTTGGCAGTACACATATTGTCTTGGCCGAGTATGGCTTACAAGACAAGGCTTTAGAGTTCAATCGTGCAGCGGCGCAATTGGCCAAGACCGTCGCTGTTCGTTACAGCACGCCGTCGAAGCCGCGTTTTGTCGCGGGCTCGATGGGGCCAACGACGAAAACGATTTCGGTCACTGGCGGCGTGGATTTTGAGCAAATGCGTGGGGCATACGCGGAACAGGCGGAGGGATTGCTCCTGGGCGGCGTAGATTTACTCGTCTTGGAAACCGCGCAGGATACGCTCAATGTGAAGGCTGGTCTTATCGGAATCGATGAAGCGATGCGCAAGGTTGGTGTGAGTGCGCCGGTTATTGTTTCGGGTACGATCGAAACGATGGGCACGATGTTGGCCGGTCAAGGAGTCGAGGCTCTGTATGTTTCGCTCGCTCATAAAGATTTACTTGCTATTGGTTTAAACTGCGCGACCGGACCGGACTTCATGACCGACCATATTCGCACTCTGGCGCAGCTCTCTCGTTTTCCCGTTTTATGCATGCCAAATGCAGGCTTGCCTGATGAAGAGGGGCGTTATAACGAAACGCCGGAAATGATTGCCGCCAAATTAGAGCGGTTCGTCGATCAAGGATGGGCAAACATGATCGGCGGGTGTTGTGGCACAACGCCTGCCCATGTCCAACTCTTGTCGCAGATGCTTGTTGGCAAGAAGCCGCGAATGATCCAGGCTCCACGCCGAAGTGTTGTCGCCGGTCTGGAACCGCTGGTGATCGACGAAGATAAACGTCCGGTGCTGGTTGGCGAACGCACCAACGTGATCGGCTCCCGCAAATTCAAAGAACTCATTATTGCCGGCGCCTTTGAGGAAGGTGCAGAGATTGGTCGCCGTCAAGTGCGCGGCGGCGCGCAGGTCGTGGATGTGTGTCT
The DNA here is from genome assembly GCA_050185455.1 of Binatia bacterium. Lineage (GTDB taxonomy): Bacteria > Desulfobacterota > Binatia > Bin18 > Bin18 > SYOC01. Next base: position 2,959 of record JBFWZL010000122.1, read on the forward strand.
TGCTGATCCAGACCGTGATGAGCTGGCCGACATGAATAAATTCCTGGATATCCTGGTGCGGAAGGTGAAAGCCCCGCTGATGATCGACTCCACGGATGCGCGAGTGATCGAGGAATCACTTAAACGCTCACAAGGCAAAGCCATCATTAACTCGATTAACTTGGAGGATGGCGAGGAGCGATTTGAGAAAATCGTGCCGTTAATCAAGGACTATGGCGCTGCGGTCGTCGTTGGGTGTATCGACGAAGACCCGGTCCAAGGTATGGCGGTAACGCGACAGCGGAAACTCGAGGTGGCAAGGCGTAGCTACGAATTGCTCACGAAGAAGTATGGCATGGCTCCGGAAGACTTGATCTTCGATCCGCTCGTGTTTCCACTTGGTACGGGCGATCAAAATTACATCGGCGCTGGGGAAGATACGATTGAAGGCGTGCGCCTCATTAAGCAAACTTTCCCGGAGTGCAAGACGATTCTCGGCATCAGTAATGTTTCCTTTGGTTTGCCTCCAACAGGACGTGAGGTACTCAACTCCGTATTTCTCTACCATTGCGTCAAAGCCGGACTCGACATGGCGATCGTCAACAGTGAAAAACTGGAACGCTATGCTTCCATTTCGGAAGAGGAACGCCGCCTTTCCGAGGACCTCATTTACTGGCGTGGCGACGATCCGGTCGCGTCCTTTGCCGCCCACTTCCGTCAGAAAGGAAAGGTTGAAAAGCGCGATGTCCGTAAAGACTTACCGCTTGATGAACGTCTGGCGCGCTACATCATGGAAGGCTCGAAGGACGGTTTGATCGATGATTTGAATGAAGCGCTCCAAGCCCGCGCACCGCTTGACATTATTAATGGTCCGCTCATGGCCGGCATGGATGAGGTAGGCAGGTTGTTTAACAACAACGAACTGATCGTGGCTGAGGTGTTACAAAGCGCCGAAGCCATGAAAGCCGCCGTAGCGCATCTGGAGCCGCTCATGGAAAGAAGCGCGGATGCGCTCAAGGGCTCCGTGATTCTGGCCACGGTAAAAGGGGATGTTCACGACATCGGTAAAAACTTAGTCGAAATCATTCTCAGCAATAACGGGTATCGTGTCATCAATCTCGGCATCAAAGTGCCGCCGGAGACGCTCATAAAGGCGTACCATGAGCACAAACCGGATATCATTGGACTGTCTGGTCTACTTGTAAAATCCGCTCAGCAGATGGTGGTCACGGCGCAGGATCTGAAAAATGGCGGCATTCAATGTCCGATCCTGGTTGGCGGTGCTGCACTGACCGCGCGGTTTACCGCTACCAAAATCGCTCGGGAATATGATGGATTGGTGTGTTATGCCAATGACGCCATGCGAGGACTCGATTTAGCGAATCAACTGGTAAATGCGAATAAACGCGCCATTCTCTCCGAGAAAATTGCACAAGAACGAGAACGTTTTACCGCTCAGGAACGGAAGCCTGTTGAGGTCGTGGAAACAGAGCCGTTAATTGTTCCTCGGTCTTCTACGATTACGCATGACCAACAAATTCCTCTTCCTCCTGACCTGCGCTCTCACGTGCTCGATCATTACGATCTGGAGACGATCTTCGCCTATATCAACCCCACCATGTTGTACGGGAAGCATTTGGGCTTGAAAGGTAATCTAGAGACCTTGTTGGAGCAGCGAGATGAAAAAGCCGAGCAGCTCTATCGCAACGTACGCGCTGTGGAAGAAGAGATTCTCGCGAAGCAGTTATTGCGTGCGCGCGCTGTGTACCGCTTCTTCCCAGCCCAGTCTCGTGGCGACACTATTCTGCTCTACAACTCAACGGGAACGGAAGTGATTGAAATGTTTCCCTTCCCACGGCAGGCGCACGGCGAAGGGCTGTGCCTCAGCGACTTTGTGGCGCCGCGCGACTCCGGCAAGCTGGACTACATTGCCTTGTTTACGGTGACGTGTGGGCACGGTGTGCGTGAACTGTCCGAGCGCTATAAGCAAGCCGGACAGTATTTGCAATCGCACGTTTTGCAGGCCTTGGCGATTGAAGGAGCCGAAGGATTCGCTGAGCTGTTGCACCAACGACTGCGCGAGATGTGGGGATTCCCTGATGCGGCTGACCTGACCATGCGGGAACGTTTCAAGGCGCACTACCGAGGCGTGCGCGTGAGCTTCGGGTATCCTGCTTGTCCACGTTTGGAAGATCAGGCCAAACTCTTCAAACTTCTGCAAGTGGCGGAGTCGATTGACGTGCAACTGACCGAAGGCTTCATGATGGAACCGGAAGCGTCAGTGTCCGCGCTCGTATTCCATCATCCTCAAGCCAAGTATTTCAGCATTTTGGAAGACGAACTTGCTGCTTTTGAAAAACGTCTGGCGGTGAGTGCGTAGCCTTCTCGTCTGTATGAGGGCGAGTGTATTACACTCGCCTCTATTCCCGCAGCAGCCGGGAGCGTTTCAGCACACGGCGCGTACGGAGACCCAACCGTTCGATCGCATAGGTGTGGATGTAGCCTGCGGCTTCTTCTACTGAGTCTGTGAGGAACAGGAGATTCAAGTCCTCGGGGCTGATGGTTTTCTCTTGGCCCATCCTCTTACAGAACTCGAAGATTGGCGTCCAATACTCGCGCCCCAGCAGAATGACGGGAAATTCGACGATCTTGTGAGTCTGAATTAACGTCAACGACTCGAACAGTTCATCCATCGTGCCGAAACCGCCGGGCATCACCACAAACGCGTACGAATATTTCACCAGCATCACTTTACGCACGAAAAAATAACGAAAGGTTATCTGCCGATCGACATACGGGTTGGGGTGCTGTTCGTGTGGGAGAAGGATGTTACAGCCGATGGACTGTCCCCCAGCTTCCTTTGCACCTCGATTCGCGGCCTCCATAATGCCGGGCCCGCCGCCCGTCATTATGGTGAATCCCATCTGACTGAGACGAGCGCCCATGTGGCGCGCGAGTGAATAATAATGGTGATCTTCCTGGAACCGTGCGGAGCCAAACACACTGACACAAGGGCCAACGAAGTGCAGGGTGCGAAACCCCATGAAAAATTCTCTCGCAATGCGTAAGACTCGCCACAGTTCCTCTGCTCGTGATTGCGGGCCTTCAAGAAAAAAACGCTCCTCAAACTGTGGCGCCGTATGCTGAATATTTGATGGCGGTAAGGATGCGTTACTAGAAGCTTGTGCTAGTGACATGAGAGATTTACCTCTGGATCGTTTTAAATTTACGATTGGTGAGGAGCACTGCGTCCATCAATCATTCTTGCTACGTGGGCAAGTGCGAGACCGAGAAAGACGCCGCCAATAATGTCGCTGGTCCAATGTTCGTTGAGATAGAGTCGAGTGAGCGCCATAACAAGAACGATCATCCAGCCGATAACGCGCCACGGTCCTCTATTTGCGGTGCAATACACTGCCAAAAATGTGATGCGGAGCATGTGTCCGCTTGGAAACGAGTAGGGGGTCGGAAATCGTAGCGGAGGTAAAAACTCCACGTTGCGTGCATATCCCTCAGGAAGACTGGGGTGGGGTAAAAAGAATTTCAGTACAGCCTCAATCGCTACGCCAAGGAAGAGAAGCATGGGAGCGAGACCAGGAATCCCTCGGCGTTTCCAGCCAAGCATGGAGACTGCGAGCGTGAAGACGCCAGTAACTTCGAAGTTGCCCAACAATGAGACGAAGGATGCCGCAAGGTCGAGCGGTTCCGAAACCGCTGTATTAGCAAGGGCGAAAATCCATTGATCAGCGCCGTGCGTAGCGTTGAACCCAACAAGCACGCACAGGGTAATGAAAAGAGACATCGCCCAGAGAGCCCCATGCGAGAAGAGAGAAAGCGGCGCCACTACGCTCCGCTGTGCATTAGTAAAGGATGGCTGTTGTAATTGTGAAGGGTCGGGGGAAGACGGTGGAATCTTTGCAGTATTTCTCAAAGGGCCGCGCACCTTTCTCAGAGAGCATTGAGTATCAGGTGAATGAGCTTGCCGAGAGTTCGCACAAAAGTCGAGAGACCTCTCCGGCTTATCTCTTCTCCATTCAGGATTTTGTATTGGTGAACAAGATCGAACAGAGTAACTGCTTACCAAGAAGGAATAATAGCAGGGTTACTCCTGAACCCTCCCCTCGCCTATTCCGTTTCTTCGACCTCTAGTCCTCCCCTGATGGAGAAGCTATGGTCGTCGCAGTTATAGAAAGAAGGAGGAGCATGAAACGCTATGGCTGATAATATTGATGTTTTTCATGTTATGCACACTTGTCGCAGCATGCGTCGGCTCAAACCGGACCCCATTCCGGATGAGCTGATTTACAAAGTGCTTGACGCTGGCATCCGTGCGCCAAGCGGGGGTGGGGTACAGGCTTGGCGCTTCGTAGTCGTAACTGAACCTGAGATCAAACAAAAAATCGCTGAAATCTATCTTCGCGGCTGGCGCATCGCCGAAAAACGCTACATCGAAGCCGGCGCCGCGGAGGATAAAAATATCCTTGCCGCGCGTTATCTTGCCGAGCATCTTGCCGAAGCGCCGGTGTTGTTGTTTTGCTGTCTGCGGGCGCGGAAGATTCATCAAGAACGTCTTGCCGCTCCGAACGCCTCAGATTTTCTCCGTATCATGGGCGGCAGCATTTATCCCGCCGTGCAAAACATGCTACTTGCCTGCCGCGCCCTTGGGCTTGGAGCGACGCTGACGAGCGTGACTACACTGTATGAGGAGGAAGTAAAAACAATCCTCGGTCTCCCGGATTTCCTTTCAACGTATGCGATGCTCCCCATTGGTTACCCTACAGGGAAATTCGGTCCAGTCGCACGGAAACCGGTCGAAGAAGTGACGTGGAGAAACTGCTACGGGACCCCGTTTACTCGACCAAAAAGCTAATCCTATCTTGCTGTCAATTCGGAGAGCAATTGTTGTGCCTCTTTGAGGTCGGTAGTGTCGAATCCCTCGGTGAACCAGTCGTAGACTTCGGCCAACAATTGCCAAGCCTCCTCTTTTTTTCCTTGCCGACGCCAGAGACGGCTTAAGCTCATCGCCGCTCGCAGTTCAAAAGTCTTCGCCTGCTGGCGGCGAGCGGAACTCAGGGCTTTCAGAAAATACTCCTCAGCTTCCGCCTCGACCGTCGAATTCCGGCTCTCAATTGTTGACTGTTGTAAAAGCTCACCTTTGATCCGGCACAACTCCGCCTCGTAGAAACGTTCTCCGAGGCATTGTTTCACCGCCGCGGCTTCGGCCAAGGCGGCGTTTCCCTCCTTGATGCGCCCTATTCGTAGGCATGCTGTTGCCAAACGGGTTAGCCAGGCTGATGCGCCCAACTCTGCTTTGGCGGTTCTCAGAGCATCGATGCCTTGATGCAGAAGCATGATGCCTTCCTCATGCTTTCCCTGTTCGATCGACGCTCCGCCCCGAAGAAGCACTCCGAGTATTTCATACTGCGCGAACCCATGTTCACGAGCGAGTGTAACTACCGTTTCTGCTCGTTCTTGGGCCGCGGAGCCCTCTCGATGATTCTCATGGAGCCAAGCGGAGACAGCAAAAGCGAGGGCCAGACTGTAGGGGTGAGTGAATTGCTGCCCCCACGTAATAGCTTCGCGGCTGAGTTGCAGAGCTTGTTCTGGATAGCCCAAGGTCCACTGGAGAAGCGCTCGGAAGGAAAGACCGGCCAGCCGCGGATCGAACATATATTCAAAATGTTGCTGCGCATCGTAGAGCATTTCCACTTTCTCCAGCGCGGTGCGCGCAGCAATAAATTCTCCGCGAAAAAACAAACTAACTCCGAACGCGTGGTGAGCCCAGAGCAAAAACAGAGGATCTTGCCCGTCTTGAGCCCTTTCCATGAGTTGCTCCGCCAGCGCCTGGGCTTTCTGTTGTTCTCCCCGTACAAGATGCACTGTCCATAATCCTAGAACCACCATGAACGGCTGCACTGTTTCTCCTAACCGCTGATGAAGTTCCCAAATCTGGCTGTAGGCGCGCTCCACCCCTGGAGCGCTTGCTCCTTTGATCGCCATCAGGGGTCCGAGAACTGTCATGTGCAAGAGCAGTTCTTGCTGCGTGCGCTCTGGTGTAACCGGCCAATAGTGCAATAATTCAAGTCCTTTTGTAATGTGACCAAGAGCCTCTTGAAAGGCAGAACGTCGGACAGCGTTGTCTGCGGCTTGCTGTAAGTAGCGGACGGCGCGCTGGTAATCTCGCCCCTGAGTAAAGTGGACGGCCAGTTCCGCCGCTATTGCGTTTGCTTTCGCGCCATAAGCGGCTTCTTTCCGTTCGCCAATCCGTCGATGCAGGTGCATCCGTTGACTGACGGTGAGTCGTTCGTAAAGCGCGTCTCGATACAGTGTGTGAAGAAATCCGTATCGCCCCGCCAAGGCGCCGTCCGGCCATTCGTCCGTTCCGCAAGTCCGCAGAAATTGTCCATAACGGGTCAGTTTCATGCATCGTGTTTCACTGGGTGCGATCTCTTCTCCTAGTCCCGCCGCTAGTGTTGCCGCCGAAAATTCGACGCCTGCGACACTAGCGACTTCCAACATCTGTTGCTCTTCAAAACTTAACCGTGAGACCTGTTGCTCGATCATTTGCTGGAGGCTTTTCGGAATAATCCGTAACAATTCCTCAACTTGCTGCTGCGTCGATTCTGACGACAATGTTTCATGTTGTGTTAATAATTGCGAAACCAGCGTAACCATGAAGAGGGGATTGCCGTCCGTGCGCTGATGAATTTTCCGCGCCAACAAAGGTGACGGAATTGTTTGTTGCCGCCCCAGAGGCAAGCGATGTTGAAGATATTCGGCCACCGCCTCTTCATTTAACAAACTTAAGCCTAATTCCTCGCAACGTTCGTGCAATTGGAGGTCCTGCTTGATCGCCGGGAGGGGACTTCCACGTCCGAACACCTCCGCTGGTCGATATGCGCCGATGATCAACAGGCGCGCTTGCTCTCGCCGTCGCGCCAGGAAAGAGAGGAGATCTAGAGTTGAGACGTCACTCCAGTGTAAGTCTTCAAGCCATAACACCAGGACGGGTGGCGTAGGGATTGCCCCTCTGTGGGTAAGGGCTTCAAGCGCCTCAGCTATTTCGCGCAACATCCGTTCCTGTGAGGAACCTTGAATTGTGTGTTGTTGAGGGTCGAGGTCAGCAGCCTGCAATAATGAAGGCATCTGCCCTAACCAGGTTGGTGCATGGCGACGTAAGATCTCAACCAGTCGTACGCTTCCCATCTCTCGGTGCAACCGTCCCAATGCATCCAGTACGGGTAAATATGCTTCACCGGCGCCATAGTGTTCGATGCATTGCCCTCTCGCAAGCCATAAGGGTTGTACGGCCAAAGCACGTTGCAGAAATGCTTCAATGAGCGCAGTTTTTCCGATGCCGGATTCTCCTGTGATAAAAATAATTTGTCGCTCACCAAGAGCGGCTTTTGCCAGCCAGGCGTCAAGCTGCGCCAGTTCCATTTCCCGGCCGACTAAATGGGCGGTTGGTCGCCAGGAGTCAACCTCGGGGGCGTGCTTGTCGCTATTCGTCCTCCACTTTTTCCCTTGCTCTATCTTTTCTTTGTCCGTGAGCTGTGAAGTCGTAGTGACGGGAGCAATGAATCGGTACCCGCGGCGCGGCACGGTCTCAATGAAACGCGGAGCTTCGACTTCGTCTCCTAGCGCTTTACGCAACTCGCGAATGCAGACGAGCGGCACCACGTCGCTTACCGATGTATCCGGCCACACCGTGTCAAGGAGTTCTTCTTTTGTCACGAGCCGGTCGGCGTGTTCAAGTAAGTAACGCAACACCGCGAAGGTTTTCGGTCGGAGTGAAACCTCCCGTGATCGCCGCCATAAACGTTCGTTTGCGACGTCAAGTCGGAAGGGCCGGAAGAAGAGATCTTGCGCCTGTTGCATTTTTCCTCCTTCCCCTTTGAAGGAAAATTGAAGGCAAATTGAAGAAAATTTGTAACGTTTTGTTAAGACTTCCTGGTGCGACTATGCTTAGCTCCCCTAGTGTTCCTTTGCGCTGAATAGGAACGTTGGGGCTTATAGCACGACTGGAAAACAATGCAAAGTGCGAAGGGACCTAGGAGGGTAAAGAAGGGAGGGGAATTTATTGTCAAATTTTTTTAATCATTGACGGAACAAAGCCACTTCAGAGTAAGAGAGAGTCGTCTCAGGAGAAGGGCAACTGTCGCACTTGCGTGAACTGTCAGGTGCAGCGAAATGAAACATGAAGGCGGTCTCTTATAAAACTGGATCTGTGTATGGAGGGAGTGAAGGCATGAGAGCGAAACGGTTTAGGATGGGAGTTCTTGTTGGCGCCTTTCTTGGGGTTGCGGGGATGTTAACTGATGTCGCCTCAATTTGGGCCTCGACACGAGTAGGGAACATGGAACTGCAGATGTGGTATCGTACGCGGAATACGTTCCAGACCGATGGCGGCGAGCACGTCGACTGGGTGCAGTGGCGCAATGAAGTCTTTTTCTGGTTGGTCTACGATAGACTAGTGGACAACGGGAAAGTGTTTGGTCAATATGAAGTCCCCTGGGTCCAAAACGCCACCTTCAACGCGCGTTATCGTTTCCGCGCCGATCCCGTGTATTCGATCCGGAAGCACTTCCAAAATCTCTACGACGACGAGGAACGAGAAAGTTTTGTGTTCCCGGAAAATGGCTTCCGTGACATCTTCCTTGACCTAGATTTCGGCGAGGTCGGACCAGGATACTTGTCTATCCGCGCGGGGAATCAGCAGATTGTGTGGGGTGAATCCGATCTCTATCGATCTATCGATATTATTAATCCACTGCGGATTGATCAAAACCAGGGTGCGGGGGAGAAGTTCGATGAATTTCGCACGCCGATCTGGGCGATCAAGGCGCTCTACAATGTAGGGAACGTGGGTGATTGGTTCTCGAATGTCTCAATCGAGCCCTTCTGGAGCCCGCGCTACCGCTCTGGCACCTCGGACTTGATTCTCGAAGGCGGGTATCGGTTGCCCCACCATATCCGGGGATGTCTTGATGAAAACAACCGAGAGGTGCCGTATGACCCCGTCACCTGCGCCAGCCTCCGCTCTTCGAATGGTGAGCGGGTCTTTATCCCCTATCGAGCAGGCTGGTTGGGCCAAGACCGCAGAATCCGACATCCCTGGAGCTTCTTTGCTGCTGGCCCGAGTCCCGAACGGACACCAGATTATGGCTGTGCGAACCAGCGTTGCAGTCCTGACATTGCGGGAGATCGTTTCAGCTTATTCGCTAACCTCAAGAAAGGCTCATTCACGCACGTGCTGAATGGAGCCTTTAACAAAAACCAGGCGGGCGGCGTGCGCGTCCAGGGTACCAGTGTGTGGGGCGTGGACTGGTCACTGGTTTACATTTTCCTACCCACGGGAGAAAGTGGAACCTTCGACTTCAATAGTTTTCTGAATGACCCGGATAGTCCAACTGGCACCGCGATCTACGGTGATCCTGCCCTGGTGCAGCAAATGTTCCCTGGGGCGCCAGTGCGCGGCACTTTTGAAGAAGGTTTGCGACGTTGTCTTTCTGATGGCGGCAAACAGCATGAGACCCAAACGAGTCCTGGGAAGCGCGGATTCAAGGCCGGGGGCACAGTGTTGGTAGGAGCGGACCTGTTTGGTTACAATGCCCCTGGACGGTTCCAGGCCAACAATCCCAAAGGCGCACTCGGACCTGATGGCAATCCGGTGGCGGGGAGTCATAACGCTCAACGACCTTTGCGGACTGATTGTTTAGCCGCGCAGCACGACTACGTATGGTCACACGTACCAGGCTTCACCCTGACGTACAATGACTTTGACTACACCGGCATGGTCTTCCGGGTGGAGCAGAGCTTTAGCACCAAGGAAGTCATTCGGAAGAATCCGAACAAGGGGGGCCCGCAACTGTTCGATCACATTAACAGCGATAACTTTGACCGTTACACCGGTGTCTGGCGATCGATGGTCGGGTTTGACTTGCTGCGATCGTTCGCGTTCTTACGCTATGTTCCCTTCTTACACCGTTCCTTTTCTGAACAGGCGTGGTTCGTCTCCGGTCAGTGGCTGATGCAAAATCATTGGAACAACGTGTCCAACAACTTCTGCCAGAACGTGGACAAGGCAGGAAACCAATATACAGATGAACAGGTCGCGGCGGATCGGGCGATAGGCTTGCGCTCCTACAGTACGCCTTCTTGCCGTCGGTATCGGTGGAATCATCTGTTCACGCTCGGTCTCGCCAATCAAGGGTTGTTCGGCAGTCGTCTAGAGACGCGCAACGCGGTGGTCTACGAGCCGCGCGGGAGGGAGACCTTGCTGTTTTCCCAATGGTGGTGGCGCAACGTCCTCGGCTACCGCAATCTTGAACTCTCGACGGGCGTGGCCTGGTATCCCAGCAGCAATCAAGGGAGCAGTTGGTCGAGTCTCCAACACTTTGCCGACCGTGACCAGTTCTGGTTCGAGATGACGTACTACTTGTTGTAACGGTCGTGATCGTACGGAAGCACGGCGCGCCGTGCTTCCGTAACTTACTTGCTCTTGCGAACAGTAAAGAAACGACGCACAACATGCGCCCACGTAAACGAGCGGACTGGTCCATCGTCGTGTACCAGTATTGGGTGCGGCTCGAGCCTGGGACCTGGGACGCGTTACCGGAACGTGTGAAGCGGGAAGCCGAGGCGATGCGTACATTATGGAATCGTCTTGTCGACGCCTTCGAACAACGTCACACTGTCGCCACGCTTCACGATACCAATAACGAACCATGCCCGACTCAGCGGTTGATCCCTTTGCCGGTTCATTCATCACTTGGTCAATCCCAACGTTATCTTTTTAATAACAT
>JBFWZL010000123.1:0-13725 GCA_050185455.1 Binatia bacterium
GGTTGTGGGCGGCTGGCGGCTGAGTCTATCTTCTCTGTTTTTCTTTCTGTCTCTATCTCTATTCCTGTCTATTTTCCTCGGAGGCTGTAGTTCCCTAGAGCAGCCGCGGCCGCCTTCTCTCCCAAAGGCGATACGAACAGTTCCCTCTTTTCCTTCACAGACTGCCAGTATCGTGCAAACCGGCTTAGCGTCGTGGTATGGTCCGGGCTTTCATGGAAAACAAACCGCGAACGGCGAGATCTACGACCAGCACGAGCTGACAGCGGCCCATAAAACCCTGCCTTTAGGAACACGGGTCATGGTCACGAACGAGAATACGAACCAATCCATAGAGGTGCGTGTTAACGACCGAGGACCGTTTGTCGCGGGCCGGATTATCGATTTGTCCTACGCGGCGGCTCGTAGTATCGGCGTCGATGGACCGGGCGTCGCTCCTGTTCGAGTTGAAGTCTTAGCTTCGGTCGTTCCTGTTTTAACCATTTCTTACGCCGTACAATTGGGTTCATATGCCGATGCCGGTCAAGCGTCCGCTCTCAAGGCTCGCCTGATTGGGCGTTATCCAGATGCGTACATCAGTCCCATGGACACCGGGCTTCAGCGGTATTATCTCGTGCGGCTTGGACCATTTCCTCGGCGAGAAGAAGCGCTTTCTCGCGCGGAAGAGGTCGCTCGCACCGGCCTGCAGGTCATCGTGGTGGAAGAAGACGATCGGTGGGCGGAAGGCTGATTTTTCCAACTCACCCTCGACGTCTTTCACAAAAAGATGATAGGATACACCCTTTTAACGATCACGGTGGAGGAGGCAAGGATAATAATGGAAGGACACGAGCAAAGCGGACATCTGGGCAACGATCTCGCCCCGTTGCTTCCCATCCAGAAGCACTTTCATCTCGTTGCGTTACGAGGCCCCACGGGTGAACGTCGTTTTCCCGTGGATCTCATCAGAGACGAAATACGCCCGCTTTCCACTCCCGCCTGGCTTGCTTTTCAAGGGGATGAACTAGGCGACCCTCCTGCGTATGCCGCGGATTTGATGCGTCGTCTAACGCCTATGCGCCGTAACTGGATTGCCCAAGCAAGTCTTCGCTTTGTGGAGAAACCCACCTTGATAGAACTCGCGCGGCAAAGTCACTGCCGCGGACTTATCTTTAGTGGCGAACTCATTTCGCATCATTACCTTACGACAGAGACTACAGCCACACCGGAAAAATTGTCCCAGCTTGCACAAATGCTTCGCCGTTTGGCTGAGAACGGCGTGTTCAGCATTATTCGCTTCACATTTGGCTATGACACGGACGATGAAAGCGTCTTCGAACGCACCGCGCGATTCTGTATGGACGCCCGGATCGGCCTGCCATTATTTTCGATCTTAACGCCACAACCAGGCACTCCGCTCTTCACCGCCCTTGATCGCGCCGGCCGGATATTACACACGGATCTCTCGCGCTACGGCGGCTCTCACGCGGTCTTCTGTCCAAAGCTCATAACCCCGGAAGCGCTGGAAAACGGACTCTACTGGACACGGCAACAGGTCTATAGCCCAGGCTCCATCTGGCAACGCACCTTTTCCTGGACCGGCTACTCCCTGCAACACTTATTTACGAATTATCAACAGCATCGGTTGTTCGCGCAGGACCCCCGCGGCGTCTATACTGAGGTCATGCGACTCCTCCGTCAGCTCGCCCAGCCGATTCCCGTGCAGGAGCAAGAATCTTTCATTTCCACACTCAAGGATGCCGTCGGTGAAAAGAAGCGCAAACTCCAGGGCGCCCTCTTGCGTGTGGGCGCCATTCGCAACGAACATCTTCACGCGTTAACGTTGCGGCTGGAAGGGGTCCTGGACACCAGCAGCGCCACGGAAGTTTTACGCCGTATTCACGAAGCGATTCGCGCAGGGCATCAGAAAATTGTGCTCGACCTGAAAGGTTTGGAATTGGTGTCGCAAACCGTTATGACCCGGTTTCTGGAAGAAAATGCTGCAACATTGGCGGCGTTACACGGACATGTCGTTTTCCGACATCTGCGCGGCGTGCTTGACGCTATCAAAGCCAACCTGGGCGGTGTTTTGCCGAATGCTGAGCTGTTCGATTTGGTGACGGAAGAAGCATAGACATTCCGAGCCGCCCGCTTCCTAACGCGGGCGGCTCTTTTCCTCATTTATACTCTATCTCCGTCTCTATCTCTGTCAGTCCAATATGCATCACGCATGCGCATCGGAGCTGTTAAGGAGCCGCCGCTTTGTTTACTTTTCCACCTGCGGCGTATCCAGGCTTACTCCTGCACTGGCGAAGGGCTCACAATCAGTTCTTGTTTGCCTTGCGCCTCCGCTTTGGCAGTCTGGCGCGGCGTCACTAACCCTCGCAGCTTCGCCAGCATCGCAGCGCCACGCTGTTTGACGCCTCCCATCCGGTGCTGCGCTTTCTCCGTCATTGCCGCCATGCTCTCCTGGATTGTTTTCACAAAAACGAGGACCCTTGCGATCAGCAGATCGAGCAAGTTCAGCAGCAGATACATCACCCCGAGTCCCAGTCCGCCGAGAACCGCCACTCCAGCAATAAGCGCGGCACAGAAAGTATCGAAACTCAGAAACGTGAAGAGCGCGCCAAGAAACAGCAGGACGGCTAACGAGACCAAAATGATCGTTTGCATATTTTGGAGAGCAACCGCTGTCTCCCCTCCACTACCATCGAGCTGCCCCATGCCGAGAATCAGATCGCGATACCACGCCATGACTCCCCAGAGTGTTAGCGACAGCACACAACACAACATGGCGACGCCCAAGAAGAACAGCCGTGGCCGCTGGATACGCGCAAAGCGCGTCGTGTATAGGTCACGTCGAGCAGGTCAGTAATGATTAAGCCGAACTCGATCGCCAGGCAGATGGTTGAGAACGCAAGCAAGCTATCAAACCCGGCAAAGGTCTCGCCCGTGCATTCCCCGCCAAACATCGGACAGAGCGTGGCCCAGGTAAACTGCAATTCACAGACGGTGTACACCACGGCAAAAGCGATCATAGCCACGGCGCCTGCACTTTGGGTCACCGCGTGCACAGGTGATAACGCGTCCTCATCGGTCACCAATTGCCCACTCCAACGAAACGTGCGGCGCATCCAGTCGCGTAACACGGGGAAGCATGCGGTAGCGCGCTCCCGCAGCAAGGGGATGCTCCATTCTAACATGCGTAACGCCAGCGGGAGCAGCAGGACTCCTATGAGGATCAAAACGATGGGACCGCTGAAAAAATTGTTCTCCATTGGGTTGTCGAAAGAATTGCTCTCTATGATGTTTCCTCCTTCTTTTGATTGTGTGGTGTTGGTTTGTCCTGCGAACCTATTTGGCGGCCATGGATTTGGGAACCCTTACTGATGGCTGGGCGAACATGGCGTCATCGAGCGGCCCTTCTGGTTGCAGCGTGTGCAGGGTGGCTCCCCACGTGGCTAAGTGGTCGCCGAAGGTCGTGAGGCGTTGGGCAATCTCTTTGGGATTGCCGTTTTTAACGAGCCGCACCAGAACCCGCGTGTTCGCGAGCCCTGGCAGCTGGCTGGGCAGCCGGATGCCGACCGTATCGATCAGATCGCTATAAATAACGATCATCCGCTGACTCTGCGGATACGCGTTGAGTACATCCGAGGCCGCAGCGATGGCGCCCCACACGTCCGTGGGCTGCACCCGCTTAGGGGCAAGGTTGTGCACGGCGACAGCAAGCCGCTCGCGTACCTCCTCTACACAACGCAGCAGCGCTACCCACGCAACAGCGGCACGATAGACGCGAGGACTGGACGAAGTAAAGAAAGGGTGCGCAAGCGCACCCTACTCACAGGAACCGGTCATTGCTAGGCGTGGAAATCGGGAAGCCCTGACACGGGCGGACACGGCGGTCCGCCCCTACCTTTCGGGCAAATAACGGAGTGCATTGTTTCAGCTGCTATGCTGAGGGCGCAGCAATTCGGGGGATTCATAATGACAGTTTCTACCTACCCTTCAAACAACCTCTCTCAGCTTCCTCTTACCCCCGCGGCTTGGACACATTGTCCGACAGCCAGCGTAGATAATCCTCCGATCCTTGAACAATGGGCAAGGCAATGACTTCCGGGGTTTGGTAGGAATGCAGAGCTTTAACTCTCGCCTCAACGGCGGAGAATCGTTCCGCTCGGGTTTTGATGAGCAATAACCATTCTTGATCGTCAGCAAGTTTTCCTTCCCAATGATAGATTGAACGAATCAGGCTCAAAATATTAACGCAGGCAGCAAGCTGTTCCTCAACGAGCGCCTTTGCAATAGTCTCTGCTTCAGCCGCTGAGCCTGCCGTCACGAAAATAACGATGGAGTCGGTCATGGGAAATCACTCCGCTAGTATGCGTCGTAGCGTCGCGGCGTCAATGTTCCCCCCGCTCAGGATGATCGCCACACGTTGCCCGGTTAGCTGAGCACGCAGCTTCACGGCAGCCGCCAGCGACGCCGCTCCGGCTCCCTCCGCGAGATTATGCGTATGAAACAGCAAGAGGCGAATGGCGTTTGCCATCTCATCTTCCTTGACAGTCACGATCTCATCCACTTTCTGGTTGATAAGGTTTTGCGTCATCTCTGCCGGAACACGCGTCGCCAGCCCATCGGCAAAGGTGTCAGCACTTTCGGTGGACACAAGCCGTTTTTCTTTCCATGAGAGATAAATTGCCGGCGCCCGCTCCGCTTGCACGCCAATGACTTTTGTTTTCGGGCTTATACGTTCTCGCACAAGCACGGTCCCACAAATTCCTGACCCCAATCCGATCGGCACAATAACTGCGTCTAGGGGCGGCGTATCGGTAAACAATTCTAACGCATACGTCCCAACGCCAGCGATCAAAAGCGGCTCATTCGCCGGGTGTAAATAGCGATAGCCATGCGTCGCCACCAGCGTGGACACATGTTCCCGAGCTTCGTCAAAATCTTTGCCATGCTCAACCACCTCCGCGCCCCAAGCCGACATGGCGGCGTTCTTTTCGGGATTGTTGTCCCGTGGTACAACCACCACCGCCTTGGCCCCAAACAGACGCGCGGCATAGGCGATGGATTGGCCATGGTTGCCGCGCGTAGCGGTAATCACGCCGCGTTGCCGATCTTCCTCGGCCAGCGACGCCATGAAATTGACCCCACCGCGCACTTTGAAGGCGCCAATCGGAAGATGGTTTTCGTGTTTAATGAAGAGCTCACAACCGACGAAGGTTGAAAGCCCTGGATAACAATAGGTGGGCGTACGCGATAAATAGCGACCAACAACCGGCTGTGCTTTCAGCACGTCTTCGTAGGTTGGGTAATTCATGATATCCTCTAGATCTTTTCTAAACTTTCCTCTCCAGCCAAAAAGCGCCGGACGTCGGCTTCCGACAACGAGGTCCAACGCTCAGCAAGCAATACCGCCGCTTGCACGGCGACCCGTTCGCTTTCGCCAATCAATTCCCGGGTGACGGAATATTCGCGTGTCTCACTACAGAGCGTCGGCCCTTTCCCATTTGTCGACCATTGGAGTGCTCCCAACGGGACAAAGGGGGTTCCCACGGACTGAACCACTTCGCTCAGAAGCCGGTCACTATCCTCAACCAATACGCGCCCCTGCGGCCCCATACTCTGACACAACAAACGCATTTCTTCTTGCTGGATACGGAGCCCTTCAATGTCACTTCCATAGCTAGGAGTCAGTGCAGTCAGCACGGCAATATCAGGGCGCACGGTACGCAACAGCTGCCGCATATCGCCTCGTCCACGCACGCCAAATTCCAGCACCAGTACGTCCACAGCCTCCCGCGACGCCACGGCAGTCCAAACCGCGCGTAGCAAGGCCATGAACGTCTTCCAAGGGCGTTTCGTTTCCAGCTCCACATTCAGCACGGCTAAAGGCAGACCGATCTCCGTATTATACGAGCGCGGATTGGTGCGCACGCGGTAGCGCCCATGCAACAATTCTCCAAAGAGTCGCTTCACCACGGTTTTTCCGCGATTACCGGCAATAGCGATGACCAACGGTTTTTTTCTCCGTAAGAAAGTTCGCGCCAGTCCTTGCAGATAGCGAGTCGCCGTGCGCCGGAAGAATCGTTGGATTCCGCTTCTTTTGCCGGGTTCGGCGGCGATAACGCCCGCGCCTCCTGTCGCGGCGGGAGCGACGAGAGGCGTTTCGGCCCGTTTCGAAAACGGCAACTGATAACGAAAGTAGGCTTGGAGTCGTTCAAAGGCGGTGTCGATATCCGTAAGCTCCCTGCCGAAATTGATCCGCAGGTGCGCCTCACCGCTCGGGCCGAAGGCAACGCCGGGAACCAGCGCTACTTTCGCTTGTTCGAGAATATGGAGCGCGAGCCGTCGTGAATCCCGCGCCCGCGACACGCTGTCTTTTACCCGGGGAAAGACAAAATAAGCTCCTTCTGGTTTTTGATAATCAAAGACATGTGAGAGCGCGTCAAGCTGTTCAAGAGTGCGGTCGCGTCGTTCCTTGAATGCGTGACGAAACTCGGCAATGTACGGCTCGCCATATTCTAACGCGGCGATAGCGCCATATTGTGACACCACAGGCGCGCAAGTGACGAGCGCGTCGTGTACTTTCAGGATTTCTCGGATATTGCGCGCGTCTGAGTGCACATAACCAACGCGCCACCCCGTCATGCCGTACGCTTTGGAAAAAGTAAACACGCGAACAATGCGATCGCGGGCCGCGGGAAATTGAGCTGGACTAAAGTAAGGCTCTTTCGTAAACACGAAGTCTTTGTAGGCTTCGTCAATAATCAGAAACAGATCGTGGCGCTCCGCGAGCGCGATAAGCGCCAGAGTTTCTTCTTTGGAAAAGACCGTCCCCGTAGGGTTGTTCGGATTACAATAGAGGATAGCGCTTGTGCGCGGAGACAGGTTACGTTCAAACGCGTCGAGATCGAACGCGAAGTTGTGCTCTTCTTGAAGCGGGGCAAAACGCGGCGTACAGCCGGCCATACGCACAACTTCTTGATATGACGCATAGCTGGGAGAAGGCAGCAGCACCTCGTCTCCAGGTTGCGTCAAGGTCAGCAACGTTGCGGCGATTCCTTCGATCGACCCACAGGTCACGATAATCTCGCCGTCCGGATCGTAATGCATCCCTTCGCGCAAAAGCGACTCAGCAATCAGTTCGCGCAGTTGTGGGAGTCCGGGTGACAACGAATACTTCGCACACGAGCCTTCAGCGATCTTTTGTTGGACGAACGTTTTGATTGGTTCCGGTGTATCGAAGCTAGGAATTCCCTGCGCGAGCGACACCACGCCGGGCACGCGGCTCGCCGCAAGTTCCATCTCCTTGATGGGAGAGAGTTTCATCCGTTCGGTACGCGGGAACCGCCACCCTTCAGCTACCGCCGCATTAGGCATAGGGTTATTAGAGCCGGAGTGCCCAGCCTTTGCAATGCCGCGGCAGGTGGGGTATACCCCGCACAGGCTCACAAGAAAGGGGAATTACGATGCAAGAGCACTTGTTTTCCGAAGCAGAATTACAAGAGATGGGGAAACGTTCGGTCGATCGCCTCACCGAAGCAATTGATGCTGGAGATACGGAAAAGGCCAAGCAGATCGCCAAACGGATGTACAATGAATTTTTGAGCATGCATGACCTCTACCGCAACTGGACGACTGCTACGTTAAGCGCCATAGGCCGACGTTTTGGCGACCAAGTTTTGGACGAAGTTATGACCGAAGGCGTCAAAGCCTGGTGGCTGCCGAATCTAGAGAAAATGGCCGAGTCCTCAACGCTTCCCCAACGCATCAAAATGTTCATTGCCGGGCTGCGCGGCCATCTCCAACCGATGCATATAGAAGAAGACGAAGAGAAAGTCGTTATCCAGATGCGACCATGCGGCAGCGGCGGGCGTCTCGTGCTTGAAGGCAAGTACGAAGGTCCGAACGCATTTTTGACCGTTGAAAAGCCTCAGCGCATGACATACAACCGGGCGAACTTTCCAGTATACTGCGCGCATGAACCGCCAATGGAATTAGTAGATATCGAAAAGAATGGTTCGCCATTCGTCGTGGTAGAGCCGGCAGCCGTGCTGGGTAAAGAGCATTGTTCGTTCATCATCTACAAAGATAAAAGTAAAGTCCCAGCGAAATATTATGAGCGACTTGGTCTTAAGAAGCCGGAAAGCGCCTAACATTGGGCAAATCAGAATCCTTCTTGAGATAAGGAGAGAACAAACGCCACTGCCTTTCGACTTCGCTCCGCTCCGCTCAGGGCGAACGGATCTCTCTGGTGATAATTTCTCCACCCGTGCTGAGCGTAACCCGAAGGGTGAAGTCGAAGCATAAGTCTCTCCATCTCAATTAGAGAAACCATAAGAGGGATGCAGCATGCCTCTCCTCTTTGGAGGTACACATCATGATCCACGCTGGGGTTGGTCTTTCCACTGAAAAAGATACGGAACGAGCGAGCCGAGAAGCAACAGAAACAGCGCTGACACGAGCGAGGGTGGACGCTGCTGAGCTTGCGATTGTCTTCGCCACTACGGAACATGGCCCACTCTACAGCCGTCTCTTGCGCACGGTAAAAGAAACAGCGCAGGCCACGCACGTCGTCGGCTGCAGCGCCGGGGGAGTACTCACCACTGACGGAGAAATAGAGCGGGCGCCGGGGGTCGCTGTTTTAACCGTACAAGCTGATACGTTTTCAGCCTCACGATTTTTCATCCCGCAATTGCGAGGACGTGGACAGGAAATCGGGAAAGAAGTCGCCGCCCTCGCCCGCTCATCTCCGGGACCGCATTCTCTGCTCGTCGTCTTCCCTGACACCTACAACTTCAATTCCGCCGCGTTTTTCAGCGGTCTTCACGAAACGGCGCCAGGCCTGCCCGTCGTGGGCGGTGGAGCATCCGAAGACGGCACTCTCGGCGAAACCTTCCAATTCTGTGGCGACACGGTCAGCAATGATGCGCTGTGTGGGGCGCTTTTGAGCGGACAGTTTCACCATACCATTGGCATCGCCCAGGCCTGCCAACCGATTAGTCCTGTGCTCACCGTCACCAAGTCGCAGCAAAACCTCATTCTCGAACTCGATGGAAAGCCAGCTTTTACAGTCTTCGCTGAAGTCGTGCGGCAACCGCTCATCGAGGATTTACGGCGCGCGGCGGCGTTTGTCTTCGTCGGCCTGCCTGTCGATCCTGAACGACAACATATTGCCCGTGGTGAGTATGTCGTGCGAAACCTTGTGGGATTTGATCCACGCCAAGGCGTCGTTGCCGTTGCCGATGAAATTCATCAAGGACAAAAAATCGTGTTCACGTTGCGTGATGGCAGTGTCTCTCGTGAGGATCTCAAAGTCACGCTTGAAGCTCAATCACAATTATGGGGAGAGCAAAAACCAAGCTTTGGGCTGTATTTTAACTGTCTAGGCAGAGGTCGCGGACTCTACGGGCTTCCCGACTTGGATACGGCCTATATCAAGCAATATTTAGGCGACCTCCCCCTCATTGGCTTTTTTACTGGTTGCGAGATTGCCCCTATTCAGCAGCAACACTCACTCCATCAGTATTCTGGCGTGCTCGTGTTAATAGGGGAAAAAACGGTGCATTAAAGCGTGTTGCGTGTAACGTGTTTCGTGAACCCGAGAATGCCGATTCACAAATACGTACGTACTACGCATCATGCTCCACGTATCACACAATACGTTCCACGATTCAGAACGGCCACAACCGTCCCCAGAAACTTTGGTCCTCCTGCTGCGCTGAATCCGCGCTGGTTTGTGAATCTTGAGGTTGTTCGCGAGGCTTATAGGCATCGTCCGAACTGCCAAAAGGATTCCATCGTGCAAGCCAGCCCTTTTTGATAATGACAGCACCCGGTGGAGGTTCGAGGTCCTGTTCCCGCGCCACTCCATAGGTGGGAATGTTAGTGGTAAAAGGTTTTGGTTCGACGCCGGCGGCTTTCGCGTATCGCGGCAGGCAGCACATCTGATCAAAACAACAGGCAGCGGTGTTTTCGCAACATTCGACCTTTCGTGGGGGGAAAATATACGAACATGCGCCAGCAAGGAGCAAAATTATCAACAACAAAGGATACAACGTTCTCATACTCATGGGATTCTTTCGGCCTCTTCCAACACAAGAGTCAAAGTGTAACGCAAGCGGACGCCACCATAGCATGGGTTCCGCACAGGAAAAGCCCGGCTTAGCCAAGAAAGAGGAACCGGGGAGGACAGACAGCGAAAGAAGACAAAGAAAAAGGGGAAGCCGGAAGGTACGGTGATTTTGAGGTTATAAAGACAAACGGACGTTGACCTCGCGCGCTCGCGCGGCAAACGCCTCATCATCCAGCACTGGCGTGGCGCTTTCCGTGCCGAGAGAGTCAGCGAGTTCCACCCAAGACCGGCAACCGAGATAACGCTTCAGTGCAGGAAGCGTATAAACCCGCGACAGTTGATACACCCGCAGCACGAAGAGATACAACCCGGGATGCTTGTACGTGAAGCGCTTCTCCACAGTCTCGGAGGTCCAGCAATGCAATCCTGTTAGCTCCTGGACTTGCTCGCGAGAATCAAGCCAGTGCACGTTTGTCACAGTGGCGTACCGAGTAATGCTGAGCTGGTCGCTAGCTGGCCGGTTTTGCAATACGGTTCGGAGTTCCGGAGCCGCTTCAGGGACGACTCCTTGTTCCATCTGGTGGACGTAGGTAGGGAAAAAAAAGAACTCTGTCGGCTCGGTCGAAAAACGTCCCTGACGTTCGTACAATCCGCCTTTTCTGAGCAAGAGAATCTGCTTTCCTCTCGCTAAAGACTCAACGACTACCGCCCATTCCTTGAGGGCGAGAGAATTTCTTGCCAGCATTGTCCCCTTTCCTCTTTTCTCGCCATTTCCCCTTTTATTCTCTTCCTAAACCGGCGGTCCAAAGAGAACTCGAATGGCAATATCGCCAAGGAGCAGGAAAAGCGCGCCGATGATGAGATTGTTCTCAAGCGGATGCAATTGCTTCTTTTTTCCCTCACGCTTCTGCGACACAAGTTCATTGAGGTCTGGATCAATTGCCCCGCCGGTTCCCGCCGCTAGTTCGCGCAGCAAATCACGATTGGGATGTTGCTGACGGTACTCAGCAAGGGCATCACTTGAGGATTGGCCAACCATGACGACCTCGGTTTTCTGATTGATAACCCTTCCGCCTCTTCGCTTGAGGATGGTCACGGGAAAACTCCCCTGACGTTTCCCGGACATGACGGCTTCGTACACACGGGGAGCCACGGGCATCAACGTCAACTCATCCGTCTGCCCTCCTCTCGGCACCCGGACTTGCAACACGCCTTCATCATCACTCTCAAAAGATTCGGCTTGCAATACTGTACGGTCACCACGCACCCGCGCGCTCAAGCGATAATCCCAAGGCGTTTCATCACGAATCGCCCAACGCACGGCTTGGGACCAGAACTTGCCGTATCCTTCCCAACGAATCCAATCGCTCGAACCGGCGCCGCTTGGGTCAAAGGTCACCGCCACCACTTTCCCAAGCCCATATTGCCAGGTCGCCAACAGCGGGTCGTGTTCCTTATGGGCGTCGGTATAGAGCTGTACATTCGCGCCAGTTTTTGGTTTCGTCAGCATGTATTCTTCAAGAGCAGGAAAATCATTCAGGCCCTGAAGAATCATCCCGCGCTCGCCGACCCGCGGCACGATTTCTTTCGGCTTATCGTCGTCGTCTTTCTCGCGCATTACCTGCTTCGTGTCCTTAATCATCAGCTGAGGCAACAGCTCGACATCTTCAACGTGGTAAAAACGACCACCGGTTTTGTCAGACATATAGGAGAGGAGTTGGAGATTGACGGTGTCAGCGCCGATGCGGATCGTCGTAATACTGATTTGCCGTTGTGCGATAGAGGCCACTAATGGATAGTGGTCGGCTGGACTCCGATTCGAGTCTCCATCCGTCAGTAAGATAATATGGCGGATGGCGCCACGCACTTGGGCAAGTTGATCAGAGGCGGTCTCCAAGGCGCTATAAAAGTCCGTCCCGCCGCCATACTGGAGACGGGTGATTCTATCAGTTAATTCAGCGCGATTAGCGGAGAGGAAGTTCAAAGGAGCGAGAAGGTACGACTCGGAATCAAATGCAATGGCGCCGGCATAGTCGCTATCCTGCAGTTGGCTCAGCAATTCCAAAGCGGCGTGCTGGGCGTATTTCATCTTTTGTCCGTCGTGCAGGCCTCGGACTCTGCTGTTGTATCCCATGCTGTTCGAACGATCGATCACCAGGAACAGGGCGATCGGCGTCCGTTTTTTCTTTTTGGGGCGTTGCTCTTGAAAGGTGACGGGGAGAACGCGTTCCACCGTCGTTCCTTTGTAGCCTAAGTCGCCAAAGGTGCGCAGGCCGCCGGCCATCAAGAATCCACCGCCAAAGTCACGCACATACCGCTCAACCACATTCATTTGCTGTTGAGAAATACCACCGCGACTAATATCGTCAAACACTAAACAGTTGTAATCGAGGAGTTCTGCAATCTGCGTGGGAATCCCTTCCGGGCGTCGAAACTCGGTTTCGACTTCTTTCATCTGTAAAGCGCGTGCAAGATGAGTCTTGGCGTTATCGGTAATGACGAGCGAACGAATCTTGCCGGTGACCGCCAGGTTTGCACTTTGTCTGTTGTTGCCGCTCACGGTATCCGGCTCTGCTTTCACTTCGGCGCGTAACAAGTAATTGCCGCGTTGGAGAATTTGCGCGGGCACTTCAAGCACGGAGAGGCCAGGCTCTAGGTTGACTTCCTGACGAGTCAGCGTCTGATCGTTCGCGAACACAATGGCGCTTCCCCGCACGGGTTTGTTGTTGCCGTTCCGCACAACGAGACGAACGTTGAACGCACTGCCCTCACGTACAAGCGGAGGAGTAATAAATTTCTCCAAGGACACCTCTGGATGTTGTCCGGAAGGAGGAATAACCGGGAAGATTTTGACGCCCATGCGGCGCGCTAGCGCGATATGCTGTTTCGCAACCCCATCGGTTTCATTCCCGTCGGTAATCAGCACCAAACGCTTTTCAGCCTCTTCCGGATATAAGGCAAGCGAGCGTTCCAATACTCTGGCAATGTTCGTCTCGCCATTCTGATCAGCAACAGATCCTTGGAGCGCTTCAACCGTTAGGTTGACATTGGTCGGATCGCCAGGAGGAACCACCAACGACGTGTCTCCCGCGAAGGACAGGATAGCCAATTCATCGGTCGGTTCAAGGGTTTTCACGAGACGCATCAGATATTCTTGGGTCCAGGCTCGGCCTTCAGCGGAAATACTGTCCGACATATCCGTCGCGGCTACTAACGTGAGTTTATGTTCGGAGAGAACCGTTTGTATGCTCAAACCAGCCAGCGCAGCAACAAGCAGAACAGCAGTTAGGGAGCGGAAAACCGCGGCAAGACTCAAGACTCCTCGTTGCGCTTGCCAGAAAAGCGGGAGCCATAATAACGGCAACAAAGCCAATAGCCACAACCACTCAGGCGCGGTAAAAGCGTATGTCGTACCGGCAATATCGTAAGTCATGACACCCTCAGACGCCGATAGCGCCAGAACGCATATAGCCACTCAAGCAACAAAAGCAATGCCGCGCCATAGTACAAAGAACGCCCAAATTCCTTGGGCGCCGTATAGGTGAATTCGTGCGGCGCGGAGGATTCGGTCACGGGTGTAATGTTTGGGGGTTCTTCTTCCTGTCTCCCAAATTCTGATTCATCCTCATCAAAGAGATTCGCGTAGAGGGTCGCGCCATACTGAC
>JBFWZL010000124.1:0-13719 GCA_050185455.1 Binatia bacterium
TGAACATTACTGTCTTTAGCGATTATATCTGTCCATTCTGTTTCATCGGCACAGAAACTCATAAAAAGGTACAACCGGAAGTTCCTCCCTTCGCGTTAGAATGGAAAGGATTCCAGATTCATCCTGAGTATCCCGCTGCCGGCATTCCCGTCGAGCAGCGCGCCGCCCAGTTTGGTAAAGAGCGCTACGCGGCGCTCTGGCGTAACATTATCGTGATGGCGGAAGGCGTTGGTTTGGAAATGCGTCAGCCAAGCGTTCTCACGAATTCACTCATGGCGCTTGAGGCCACTGAATACGCCAAGGACGAAGGGAAGGCGTCAGAGTTTTCTCAGGCTGTCTACCGCGCCTACTTTCAGGACCAGCACAACATCGGCGACCTTGAGGTTGTGCTCGGCATTGCTCGGCAAGTCGGTCTTGATCCCATGCTTGTGCAAGAACACCTACAAGCTGGAACCTACTCAGAACGCATCAAGACGGCGCATCAGGAAGCGCGTGCGCTCGGGGTTTCCGGCGTCCCCACCTTCATCGTTGGTCCAGCGCAAATTGTCGGCGCCCAGTCGCCAGACGTTTTTATCAACATGCTCAACCGGGCAGCGGAGCGAGGGTTGGCGTAACCTCTCAATTGGCGGCGGCAATTGAATCATTGCTTCCGAAAAACTGCGCTATGGAAGATGACAATGCCGAAACCAGAAGAACTGCGGAAGCGAACGAAGATGTTTACCATTCGCACGCGAGCAGGCCGCCGATCTTTTTACCAAGGCCAACGAGCTTCTCGCCATCTTTGCCACATCCCAGAAAACAGCCAAATCGACCAACTCACCAGTACCGCAATGATCCAATTTTTCAATGATTCAATAACCCGATCACTTAATCACCCGATCTACCTGATCCGCTTCAATGCCTCATTCACTCCCTCCACATTGAATGCTTCTGGATCAAAGCTCCCACCGACCCATTCGCGCATGTCCTCCTGGTCTGAGTGATCCGGATTCTGAATCGCCTCCAAGAAATCAGAGTATCCCCAAACACCACCGCAATTCTCGGGCGGACAGGCGCGTTTGCCGTCGGTACAGATAGGATATTTCACCCCTGGTTCGGGCGGCAGGATTTTTTCCACTACGATTTCATGTTCCCAACTGTCGCCGAAATCGTACTCGTACACAAATTTCGCTTTCGGTCGTGACGCCAGCTCCTGCACTCGCGCTTTGCGTTCGTCCTTGGTCTCCGGGAGGTCGTCCAAGTCGTTCGGATAGGTCGTGCCGTAATACGTCTTCCCCACCTTAAATTGATGCATATGGGAGTCTTCCCAGCCCATGACATATTGAATAACCTGGTGCAGTTTCACCAAGTTCATATCGCTGGGCACTAGGAACCGTCGCCAAATTGGCGGTTGGCTGCCGAGAAGAGTGATCTTCAATTGATAAACTTGCGTAGCGCTCGTCTGCTTCTTGGCGGCCATGCGGAGTTCCTCCTTCTTCGTTGTGGTTATAGTATTGTGTTGTTCGCAGGCACTCTTTTGACACGACATAGAGCAATCGCCAGAGAAAAAACAGAAACTCGAAAGGATACTCCCACATGAAACACGAGCACCCCCATCAGCAACCGCGACAGGACACCCTGAAACACACTATCCCCCCTGTGCCATTGGCTCTCGAAGGCTGGAGCATTTTACACCAGATGTTCCGTTTACGTTGGCCCGCCTGGAAAGCGCTTTCCGTCCCTGCGCGACAAGTCGTTACAACAGAAGCCGCTACTCTGTTCACAGAATGGAAGTATGGAGAAGCCGGACAGAGTGGTTTGTTCTCCATGCTGGGACACAAGGGCGATTTGATAGCTCTTCACTTCCGCCGTTCTTTCGACGACCTCAACGCAGCTGAACTTTGTCTCGCTAACACCAAGTTGGCGGAATTTCTTGAACCAACAACTTCATATCTGTCCGTCGTCGAATTGGGTCTGTATGAATCCTCCGTACGCCTCTATGCGGCGCTCAAGGAAAAAGGGTTGCAGCCGTATACCCCGGAGTGGGACCAGGCAGTCGAGGCGGAAGTGGCGCGCTTGCGTCAAACGATGGCCTCTCGGCTGTGGCCGGAGATTCCAGCGCGTCGGTATCTCTGCTTCTATCCCATGGATAAGAAACGAGGGGAACAAAAGAATTGGTATCAAGTAGATATCACCGACCGCCAGAAGATGATGGCTGAGCACGGAATGATCGGACGACGCTACGCCGGACAGGTAACGCAGATCATTTCCGGGTCCGTCGGCTTTGACGATTGGGAGTGGGGCGTGGATCTCTTCGCGGATGACCCCCTCGTATTCAAAAAACTCGTCTACGAAATGCGCTTTGACGAAGCGAGCGCAGAGTATGGCTTGTTTGGAACATTTTATGTCGGACTGCAATTTCCAGCCGCGGAGCTTGGCGCGTTCCTTGACGGGCGGACTCCGTCTTTTAGCCAGGGGTAAGGAGAGCTGTAGATGTCATCTTTCATACATGAACGGCTGTGCCAACAGATTGTTGAAGGCGCCTCAGAGGCGATTATCTTCGCCGACCGTGAAGGGAAGATTCGTTTCTGGAACGCCGGAGCCTCGACCATTTTTGGCTATTCCGCGGACGAAGCTCTCGGACAGAGCCTTGATCTCATCATTCCGGAACGTCAACGCAAACGACACTGGGAAGGGTATGAGAAAGTCATGGAGACGGGCGTAACTCGCTACGGCGCAGAACTTCTCTCGGTCCCGGCCATGCGCAAAGATGGCGCTCGCATTTCGTTAGAGTTCTCGGTTGTGTTGGTTCGCGATGAAGCGGGCAAATCAACGGGTGTCGCGGCCATCATGCGCGATATCACCGCGCGTTGGCAACAGGAACGGGAGGCGAAGGAACGCCTGGCAGCATTGGAACAGAGAGTAGCCACAGAAAAATAGAACGAGAATACAAGGACGGAGGTAGGGGACCTGAGCCCTAACGAATCCAAGATTGAAAAGTTGACGACGCGCTCCACCCTTAGGGGACTGAATCGCTTGTAGCATCTTACACAACGTATGCTAACCTCCCATGGATTGATCTGGTTGAGCACTGCGCCGTGGATTGTGGGTAAATTTTATTTACAAACGTTTCTTTTCCCACATTCGTAACCAGAGCACAACTCTGTAGGAGAGGAGTGTGAAGAGGAACATGAGGAGTAGTGGCGGCATCCCCGCTGTCCACATCATCACATCGCCGTGCGTCCACTGTTTCCAGACGAGCAAGACGATCGTGGCGAACAGCCAGGTACAAAGAACGCCGCTCTCTTTTCTCAGCGCACGCCGCCAGGAAAACATACAAGTAGTCAGGGACTGACGCAGGCCGCGCAAGGTCGGCACGAAGCGATTCACTGCCTGGACGTAAGCGACATACTCCTGCCCAAACTGCTGGCTGAGAAACCCCTCTTCGGCAAGTACAATCGCCCAATAAATTCCCACGAATCCTGGCAGGACCAGCAGGTACCACCAGCAACTGTCGGCAACGAGCACTAACCCGACGATGATTAGCAAGTTTCCAAGATACAACGGATTCCGAGTGTGGGCGAAAATGCCGTTCCTGATGAGGAACCGAGCTCCAATCTGTTTCCGACGACCACGACGGCGGATATTATCGACACTCCCAACCGCGAGGAGACGGCACCCTTGTCCGAGCATCATAACGACAAGGCCGACGAGATCTAGCCAGTGATCAAGTCGGGGGTTGCCAAACGGCAACTCCGGCGTGGTGGTCAGTATCAGTGCAACAAATACAAGTGGGAAGAGATAATCGCGGTTCTTAAATAGGAAGTGTCCAAGCCGGATGGCGGAGGAATGCCACCTACTTCGCGGCGCTTCCACGAGAACAGCCGAGGCGGCGCTTATAGGAATGTGGGCAGAAGCTTGCGAAGTATTGTCATGAGCGCGTGTATTCAAATGCATATAAATTGTTGCGCGAGTGGTTGTTCCACAAGACTCCTGGCTGTATACATGTGGCGGCAAGGGTTCCTAACCCCCTGCCGCCACAAGCAATAGACAGCACCAACATGACCACAACCTTTCGCAAACATTACAGTTTTGAAAGGTCGCCGCGACTGAGAAAGATCGGTCCTCGTTTTCGTTGTCCTTGTGTTCGCCTTCGTTGCTATATCCGGCGGATCGATTAGCTGCTGCTGTCGCTAGCCTGCCGGGGTTCCCTGTCGCGCAGGTAGTCATGGCGATCGGACACATCCGATTCTTCCCCGCCAGAGTCAATGCGTCATGTGGAACAATCGACACGGGAAGTTCGTCATATTCGGACACGTAGAAAATCGCCACCTCCGTCACGACCCCGACAATCATGGTCATCCCCATCACCAAGGACAAATAAATCTCTAGGATTCAACACCGCCGAAGGCGTCGTCTGGAACGAATATCTTAAGTTGTCGTCTCCTGGACCGTTCCTCTCGTCGCCATGCTTGTATACATAACAATCGCGACAAGCAACATTGCAAGAATCAGCGATGACCCAACTGTGCCAAACCCCAGCCCGCCGAGTTCGAGCGGCTTGGTGAGTAAGTCTCCAAAGGTCGCGCCAAATGGACGGGTCAACACAAAGGCGACCCAAAACAACATGACTCGACTCAGTCGGGTTGCGTATGCAGCAAGGGTCACAAGAAGAATGAGTCCGCCAATAAGGACGGCGGCGCCAAGAAATCCTAATCCCGAGTCGTCGGCCAAGAAGTCTCCCAAGGCCGTGCCCAGGGTGTTGGAAAACAAAATTGCCGCCCAGTAGAACAGCTCCGCCTTGGTTGTCTGGATGTTGTTGACAGAAAGGGTCTTTTCGCTCAAACGCCACGCAGTCAGTATTCCCGTCAAGCAGGTGATCAAAAGCAAAGAGCCTTTCGCGTATCCTAACCCCAGAGTGCGATCCATATAGTCAGACATGGTCGTGCCGGCCGTGCTGGTCGTAAGGATGACCGACCAATACAGCACAGGATGAAATCGACTGGAAAGCAGCTGCAGAGTCAACGTACCCAGGAATAGACTCAGTAAGATAATGGAGCTGAGGGCGTAGCCCACGTTCATTGTCATCGACAAGAAGTCGCCCGCGGTTTCACCCAATGTGGTCGCACACACCTTCATGATCCAAAAGGACATAGTTACTTGTGCAACTTTATTCATGGTTGCTCCCTTCCAAAATCCTAACGACGGTTGGCTTCCGCCATTCCGCAGCGACGCCGAACGTTGCGAGAAGCGCGGATATCTCCGCCACATCGCCGCGTCCTACTCAGTTTTAGAACCTCTCTTCATAGTACACAGATGCGTGCGCGCCATACTAAACCTCATGAGGCTTGAGAAGCGATTCGCCTGAAGAGTAGGCAGCTTGGTTTGTTCGTCATTCTTCGTCTATTCCGCCTCGTGCTATCAACAACCTCGGACGCTCAATGTCAGCAATAATCTTCGCGTAGCGTTTTTCTGTCTGAGGAGAAGGCGTGTGTCCAGAGGATAGAGGGCTATCCTCTTCTCCGCCCAGTAGTCTGGGAGAAGAGTGCGCCTCCAGCGGGCGTCGCCAGGTTTCGATAATCCGCCACAGTAACAAACATGCAATCACAACGAATAACACGTGTAGAAATCTGCGAATGCACCCTCTTTCTCCTCGTCGTCTTCTTCGGCGGGACCCAAATAGTCGAAAATGTTTTCGACCCTAGTGAAACTAGACGTGGAGGACCTTACCGACAGATTGCCGGAGCATTACAATTTAGCAAGGTTGGCGGAGACGCATTGCCGTTCGTAAGTTGTACAGTATACTTGCCGTCGTCTGTTGGTTAAAAGAGTAAGGTAGTTGTGAATCGCTATGCGCTTGTTGCTCCTGTTTGCCCGCACTTATCCACACCGTACCTGTATCGTTCTTCTGTGCTTGTTTCTCGCGGCGCTTGCTGAAGGCATTGGTTTGTCAAGTCTGCTGCCGCTTCTCGGCCTCGCTACGCACCTCAGCGCTGTTTCCCAAAGCGCGGAACCACACCATCAATCGCAGCCTGAACATTTGCTCCGCGAGGCCCTTGCGTTCGTCGGCTTACAGCCAGCCATTGAACTTTTGCTCCTTGTGATCGCCTCCGGCATGGTGTTGAAGGCGCTGTTGATCTTGCTCGCGCAAAAGCAGATTGGTTACGCGGTTGCACAGGTCGCGACGGATCTACGTTTAGCCTTGATCCGTGGACTTTTGGCGGCGCGCTGGACGTATTACGTCCGTCAACCAGTCGGCGCTTTGACGAACGCCTTCGCCACCGAGGCCACTCGCGCGGCGCAAGCGTATCTTTACGCCGCAACCATTCTGACTTTACTCATCGACGAGTCTCTGCTCTATACCACGATCGCGCTTGTAGTATCCTGGCAGGCCACGCTTGGCGCTATGGGGATCGGTGCGGTCATCATCTATATTGAATCGTCTAGTGCACTGGTCACGACGCGCTGGCGCGCGCCAGACGACTTTGTTGAATAGTGTATCAGGACGATTGACCGATGTGCTCTTTGCCGTCAAACCTCTCAAGGCGATGGCGCGAGAAGCGCTGGCCGGGCCACTGTTGGAAGGAGCAACCCGACAGCTCCAACGAGCGTTTCAACGCGAGGTGCTGAGCAAAGAGATGTTGCGGGCGCTCCAAGAACCCCTCGTCGTTCTTGCGTTAATCGGCGGTCTCTATTGGGCGTTGATTCGTTGGTCCTTGCCGCTCGACCGCGTGATCGTGCTCGCGGTGTTGTTTGGGCAACTTTTGAGCAGCCTCAACAAAGTACAACGGCAACACCAATTCATGGCGGCGCATGAAAGCGCCTTTTGGTCACTGAACACGGCTATTGCACACGCCGTAAGCGAATGTGAATTCCTGCACGGGGTCCACACCCCGAGTTTGAGCCGTGGGATCGCTTTTAAACAAATGCAGTTGTCGTATGGTGAGCAACGCATTTTACATGAAGTCTCGCTCATCATTCCGGCCGGCGGTGTGACAGCGATTATCGGCCCGTCTGGGGCGGGAAAGACGTCCATGGCCGATCTCATTCTCGGCTTGGTGCGACCCCAGGCGGGCGAGATTTGGATCGATGACGTCCCGTTGGACGACATAGACATTCGGCGGTGGCGTCAGTTGATTGGGTATGTGCCGCAGGAGCTGTTTCTCTTGCATGATAGTGTTTTTCTTAATGTCACACTGGGAGACTCTACGTTGACATCGTTGGATGTTGAAGCCGTGCTACAAATCGCCGGAGCCTGGGAGTTTATCGCTTCATTGCCGGAAGGCATACACACCTCTGTCGGAGAGCGCGGAGCGCGATTCTCGGGAGGACAACGTCAGCGTCTTGCCATCGCCAGGGCGCTAGTCCATAAGTCGCAGCTGCTGATTCTTGATGAACCTACCACTGCGCTTGATCCAGAGAGCGAAGCCGCTGTCTGCGTTACTATTCACCAATTACGCGGAGCCATGACCATCCTGATCATCTCGCATCAGCCCGCGTTGTTAGAGGTTGCGGACCACATCTATCGCCTCGAACATGGCCAAGTGCGAAAGGTCGAAGTTGACCAGTCCTCCATGCAAGCGGCGAGTTAACGAGACATGTACGCTGACGCAAGGATTGTAGCTATGGACGTTGCGCCTCGGGTCACGGTCTTCATTTCCGTCTGCAATCGCGAGCACTATGTCGCCGCCGCGATCGAGAGCATCCTCGTGCAAAGCTTTACGAACTTCGAATTGCTGCTCATCGACGACGGCTCTACGGACCGCAGCCGCGAGGTAATGCAATCCTACACGAGAGACTCACGGGTGCGGTTGGTGTGCAATAATGTTAACTTGGGGATTCCCAAAACACGGAACAAGAGCGTGGCGCTAGCCCGGGGAAAGTACCTAGCGATGCTGGACAGTGACGATATCGCCTATCCGACTCGGCTGGAGAAGCAGGTTGAATTTCTCGACCACCATCCAGACTATGCGGTCGTAGGAACCTGGACGGCAGGGATGGACGCTCAGGGTCGCCTTTCAACAAAGCTTAGAATATTGCCAGTCTCACTCGGAGAAGTGCAGGCGCGGCTGTTGTTTCAGTGCTGTCCAGCGCAATCGTCCATCATGGCCAGAACAACGATCTTGCGAGAGTACGAGTACCGTGAAGACTATGTCGTGTCTTCGGATTTTGACCTGTGGGTGCGCCTTGCCAAACACTACAAACTGGGCAATTTGCCCACGGTCCTAGTGCGCAGCAGGATGCATGGCGGTCGCATCACCCAGGAGAAGGCGCAATTAGTGAAAGAAAAATGTCTCGCAATTATCAGTCCCCAGCTCACCGAACTGGGAATAACGTTCACGCCCACCGATTTAGAGCGCCACTTTCTGCTTCTGCGCATGAGCGGTCGGCAGTTCATACCGGACCGAGAATATCTCCAGTGGGCCGATGCCTGGTTGGGAAAACTACAGGAGGCTAACCGCCACACTGTACGTTGCCCCGAGCAGCCGTTTGCCCGGCTGCTCGGTCAGATCTGGTGTCTCGCATGTTGGCAAGCCGCCGCCAGTTTGGGCTGGGCTGCATGGAGATATTTCTGGCAATCGCCACTGAGCAAAGAGTTGTGGCCGAATGTGAAACAGCATCTTTTCCTGCGAGCGTTCAAACGCTCCTTGTGGGATACCTGACGCCCAAACGATCCAGTCAGGTCGCCCGGTGCTGAAATGCGAAGCAAAGACGCTGGATCATGAAGAAGGACGTTGGCGGAAACATGACAAAACACATCGCGCTGTTTATGACGCCCTCTCGTGTAGGGGGTGGAGTGACTAAGTCGATGCTCAGCCTCGCTAGTGCGTTCGCCGAGCGTGGGCATCGCGTCGATCTAGTCTTGTCTCGGGCCGAAGGGCCCTATCTCCAGCAAGTTCCTTCCTCAGTAAAGATTGTTGCCCTCAAGGCAGCCTCCGGAGGGCTAAGACGGTTGCGAACCCTATCAGTGGACTACCACGGATTCAGGGCGTTGCTAATGTCTCTCCTGCTGGTGCGCAAGTTCCGCTACCTTCCAGACCTCGTGCAGTATCTGCAGCAGGAACGACCTAGCGTCCTACTTTCTGCGAAAACCTATCCAAACCTCGCCGCCCTTTGGGCCCGGCGTCTTGCCGGGACGCCGACCCGTGTAGTGGTCAGCGAGCGCACGAACTTGTCCCAGGAGATTACTTTACATTCACAAGAACGGTACTGGTTGTGGCAATTCCTTCCGCTGATGATTCGTCGGGTGTATCCGTGGGCGGACGCCATTGTTGCCGTCTCAAACGGGGTGGCCGATGATCTGTCCAGGACTACAGGCCTTCCTCGCAAGCGCATCGCGACGATCTACAATCCGGTGGTCACGTCCGAGCTGCAAGCGCTGTCGCACGCGTCGCTGGATCATCCGTGGTTCGCGCCTGACAGTCCGCCTGTGGTACTGGGGGCTGGACGACTTGAGGCGCAAAAGGATTTTCCAACTCTGATCAAAGCCTTTGCCCGGGTACAGGCGGCGCGGGAGGCGCGGCTCGTTATCCTTGGCGAAGGAAAAGACCGAGCAGTACTAGAGGCGTTGGCGCGAGAATTAGGTGTAGCCAGCCATGTCGATTTGCCGGGCT
The DNA here is from genome assembly GCA_050185455.1 of Binatia bacterium. Lineage (GTDB taxonomy): Bacteria > Desulfobacterota > Binatia > Bin18 > Bin18 > SYOC01. The sequence goes on from JBFWZL010000124.1 coordinate 9,594, forward strand.
TTGTCGCAAACCCTTTTCCCTACATGGCGTGCGCAAATGTATTTGTCTTATCTTCTGTCTATGAAGGATTACCCGGCGTTTCTATCCATGGGCGGACGCCATTATTACAGTGTCCACAGGCGTGGCGGACGATGTCGCATGCGTCACGGGACTGTCGCGAGAGTACATCAGAGCTATTGAGAATCCGGTTCTGACGTCCGCTATCGATGAAAAGGTGCGGGCTCCATTCGTGCATCCCTGGTTCACGCCGAGCAGTCCTCCGGTCATCCTCAGCGTCGGTCGCTTGGCTAAGCAAAAGGATTTTCCAACACTCTTGAGAGCCTTTGCCCGTGTGCGCGCCACACGCCGCGCACGGCTGATGATCCTTGGAGAAGGACGGAAGCGAAAACATCTGGAGTGTCTGATCAAAACGCTCGGCATCGCAGACGACGTAGCGTTGCCCGGCTTCGTTCTGAATCCCTTTCCTTACATGGCGCGCGCGGCAGTCTTTGTCTTATCTTCCGCGTGGGAAGGACTCCCGGGCGCATTGGTGGAAGCCATGGCGTGCGGCTGTCCAGTGGTGAGCACGAACTGCCCAAGCGGCCCCGCGGAAATCCTTGACGAGGGAACCTATGGTCCTCTCGTGCCAGTGGGGGACGAAACCGCGCTGGCGCGAGCAATCCTAACCGTGCTAGGTTCGTCTATCACTACGGAAAAACTACGTGCGCGGGCATTCCAATTTTCGATTGATCGTGTTGCCGATCGATACCTAGAAATTCTCTTTGGTGTTCAAGATAATACTTCTGCATACCGCCCCAATATTCCGTTGACAGCACGGATATAGACACGCACCCCTTGAGCCCTGTTCGCGGACCAATAATAATGAGGTGGATTTCTATTTGTCGCGTTCTCTTTCCCAAGCTATGTGCTCCGCACCGGCGCTTTGGGAACACTCTTGGTAGTTACATCGTCCAAGAAACCTGCATCCCTACTTTTGGCGCCCTTGTTGGTTTGACCATATTGCTGCTCGCCAAAGATTTCCTCAGCTTTTCTGACTTCGTGATCAATCGCGGCATTGGCATAACGGCAGTTGCGCTGATTGTCGGATACGAAATCGTGCCCCTTATAGCCCGCACCCTTCCTTTCGCCGTGCTCCTTGGCGTTCTGGTCGGCTTTGGCCGCCTCAGAGCCGATCGAGAGATTTTAGCAATAGAGGCAGCAGGGGTGTCGAGTCGACGGCTCTTGGGCCCAGCCCTCGCATTCTCTACTGCGATGATGACTATCGGCGTAGGGCTCAGTCTCTTCGCCTCACCATGGGCGACACGAGCGCTGAGCACAGCACTCCACCAGATGACAGCAGAAAACCCAGGACTTGCACTGCGCGCCGGGACTGTGCACGAGTTCAGTGGCGTCAAGCTTGTCGCCCGCGAAGTCACTGCTCGCGGAGATCAACTGCGCGGCGTCCTGTTATGGATTCCTGCCCAAGGGCAAACTATTTTTGCGGAACGCGGCTCCATTATCCCTCAGCAAGAAGGGATTATACATCTTGTGCTATACGATGGGGTTATGCTCCGCACCCCACGTCTGGATGGGGAAGAAACACGTTTCGAGCGCTTCTGGCAAACGCTCCAAGAAGAGCCAGGGCATATACAACGGAACGAAGAGTATCTCACCGGCGTCTCGCTCGCTGACCTTGTGATGCTCGCTTGGACCAACCCAAAGGACCGAGATCTGGCGCAACGAGCGCAACTTGAGTTTCATCGCCGACTTGCCTACCCGGTTGCAAGCTTGTGTTTCGGTTTGCTTGCCGTGCCGCTTGCGCTCATAGGTCGTCGCTTTTCTCGCGCGACAGGAGGGCTGACCGGACTACTCGTTACGTTAGTCTATTACGGCCTGATGCAACTGGGCGACGGTCTTGTACAAGGCGGCTTCGTAAGTGTTGGAGCCGGTGTGTGGCTGCCCAATATCGTCGTAAGCGTCTGCGCCATGGCAGTTCTTTGGGGCGAGAAACTGCAGCCCAGGCCGCATCAGCAAACCAGATGCGAGGAAGCTACCGCACAGAGCCAGCCTCTTCGCCGCTTTCCCCTGTTCCAGCGATATGTGTTACAGCGCTATGTCGTTCGCCAGTATCTGTCCATGTTGTTGCTGTCGTTTGCCGTGCTGCTGGTAGGCTACCTGCTCGTCGATGTACTTGAACGGCTGGAAATGTTTGCCCGCTATCACGCGGATATGCTCAAGGCCCTGCAATTCTACAGCCTGCGGATTCCACTGCTTGCTTCCCGCATTACACCCATGGCGTTCCTCCTCGCAACTGCCTTGACCATTGGGATGTTGGCGACGCAGCGAGAACTCATTGGCATGCGCGCCTGTGGCGTATGCGCAGCCCGTGCAGTGCTGCCGATCTTACTCATCGCTGGACTGCTTGCTCCTGTTTATTTTTTACTGAACGAAGCGTTAGTGCCCCACACAGCTGCTCTGGCTGACCAATTCAAGAATCAGGAAATCAAAAAGCGAACAATGGAGCTGGGTCCTTTGCAGCAGCTGATTTGGTACCAAGCCGGGACGCGCGTGTACCAAGCCGTACAACTTGATCCGCGGCTAGGTGAGGCGGAAGAACTGTCAATCTACGACCTCGACGCTAACGGGTTACCCGTAAGCCGCACCGATGCCCGCACCGCAAAGTATCTGGGTGATGGAGTTTGGGAGCTGGTTGATCCAGTCCGCATCGAGATCTCGAATCAAGGGTTACGAAAAACACAAGCCGCAGTACATATGCAACTCGGGGACACACCTACTGTCCCCCTCAACACGTTGTATCTTGGGGTGTGGTCTCTGGCGCGCGAAATTCAGGATGCCGACGCGAATGGATATGATACGACGGCCTACAAAGTCGATCTTCAGGTCAAGCTCGCGGCTCCAGTGGCTTGTGTGTTACTTCCCGCCATCGTGCTCTTCATGGCACTGAGTGGTCCTCCCTTTCCTAGCTCGGCGCAGGTCGTGCTTATCAGCAGCGTGCTCGGGATCAGTTACATCCTGTTGACAGGCATTTCCGCCTCACTTGGATATGGCGGCATACTTCTTCCAATCCTAGCGGGATGGGTTCCGTCCCTCTGCCTGAGCGTATTGGTAGGGGTAAGCGCGCGACAGGGTTGGGGGTAATCCACACCATGAGGCGAGGTCAGAGAGGAAGATGATCGGGAAGCAACAGAAAAAAACTCGCTCCGTGACCGGGTTGACTAGAGACTGCAACTTGTCCATTGTGCGCCTGCACGACCGCTTTGACCACACTTAACCCTAACCCTAACCCACGTTGTGAGCGACTTTTGTCGCCACGATAGAGGCGGTCCCAGATTTTCCCTCTGTCTTCCGCTGGAATACCCACTCCAGTGTCCATGACGGTGATATGCACATGGTGGTGATTCAGCGCAGCCGAAATCGTTACTCGGCCCCCAGTCGGAGTATATTTGATCGCATTGTCAAGCAGATTCGCCAGGACCTGCAACATGCGGTTACGATCGGCAGTGATGGTTAACTCCTCCGGCACAATTGGCGTAATAGTGAGGGCTTTCTCTTCCGCCACATACTCGTACAGCTCTACAACCTGATGAATCAGCCCATGGATATTTACCTCTTCCAGGTCGAGACGCATGGTGCCGGTCTCTGCTTCAGAAATGTCCATGAGCGTGTTCAGCATGGTCAGGATGCGTTCTGATTCCTCCATACAACTCCCGAGAGCGGCCTGGAGGTCGTTTTCTTGTGTGGGCGCCTGCAGCGCCGCTTCCGCCATGCTCCGCAGGCGCGTCATCGGCGTGCGAAGATCATGCGCAACATTATCCAGAGAACTCTGCATACCGGAAATCAACACCGCGATGCGGTCGAGCATGCTGTTGAACAGGGTGCTCAATTCATCCAGTTCATCGCCCGTCTCGGTCACCGGCGCACGCGTCGTGAGTTTACCGGTAGTCAACATCGACTGGAGTGTCTGAATAAGGTCGCGAATGGGACGCAGTGCACGCCAAGCGAAAAAGCTTCCTCCGCCAAGGCCAAGCGCGATCACTGGAAGCATGATTACGGCAAGAAGGTCACGAAAGTGTTCAAGTACTTCTTCTCGGTCTTCCGTATTGATCCCGACTTGCAGCAATGACGC
>JBFWZL010000125.1:0-13625 GCA_050185455.1 Binatia bacterium
GGTTACTATAGGAGCGGTTGCGGGTCCTGTCGGCGAAGAAATAACCCCTGCGGGTGTACGTTGTAATAGACGCTTCAGGAGCCTTATCATTCTTTCTCCCAGAGACATTACGAGAAGGCGTTTACGATCTAACTTGCCGCCAGAGTTGTACCCCAGCGTGCAGCCAGTCGTAGGCTCCGCAGAGTTTCTTGCGAAAATCCTGTACCGTATCATCGTGACTGATGTAGGTCCGCGGAAGGGCGTAGCGGTCGCTTTCCCGCCGGACCGGACCAGGAAAAGTGCTACACGCTCCTGAGTATCCGGCTTGCCGCACGATTTCTTTGACCGCCGGAGTCAGAGCGCCTCGCGGGTAACAAAAGAACGAAACGGTATGTCCAAGTTTTTCTTGCAAGAGGACGCGTGAAGCGAACACCTCTTGCTTCGCCGCTTCTTGCGTCAACTGCGGCAAAGAGGGATGAGTCAGGGTATGGGAGCCGAACTCGACGCCATGGCCGTGCATTTCATGCACCTGTTCCCAATTGAGGGGCGGCAACGCGCGACGAGTATCGGAGAGGACCGGTAGAGTGTCGGAGCCAATAAAACCGACAGTAAGAAAAATCGTGGCCGGGAAGCCAAATTGACGGAGAGCGGGATAAGCGTACCGGTAGTTATCCGCAAATCCGTCATCGAACGTCAAGACTACTGATCGACGGGGCAGAGACTGGCGCTGTTCCAGAGTTCGGTAAAGATCTGCAAGCGTGAGTACCTGATATTTATGGTGAGCAAGATGCTCAAGCTGGAGGAGAAATAGTTTCGGGTAGACACTTGAACGGTGGTTATCCTCATCTATCCGATGGTAATACAGGACGCGCGGAGCATCTTGGGTGCGAATTGCCGCGATTAGAGAACTCATGAGCGAGCGAAGTGCTTTTCTCACGTTTTCCTATCTCTCTCCTGGTGTTGAAGAACTACTTTCCCATGTGTATGGATTCTGGTGGCTGGGAAGGCTGCATCCCAGGAAGAAGAGGATGGCCTCCAGCACGGAGGAGTCGAGTCACTTCCTCTTGGGGAAGTGGGTTGACCGGGCCCAAGAGGCGAGCAAGATAGAGAATCTGCGCCGCATGTTCCAGCATCTCAAGCTTGGAATATGCCTCCTGAAGGTCGGCTCCTACAGTTACTGAACCGTGACGAGCAAGCATGATGGCGTCAAACTGATGAATCGCTGGCCGCATGGTCAAGCCTAACTCTGGAGTGCCTGGCGTCGTATAAGGAACCGTGGGAATGGCCCCGAGCGCAGTGATAACCTCTGGAATAATACCCTCAGCGAGTGAGATGCCTGCCAGAGTACATGCAACCGCGGTCGTAGGATGGGCGTGGATGACTGCTTGGACATCCTGCCGCTCGTGATAGACCGCGAGATGGAGAGAGATTTCCGAGGAGGGAAGCAACTCTCCGCTCACGCGACAACCTTCTAGGTCCGTAACAACCAAATGTTCGGGGCGGAGGAATCCCTTGTGCACCCCTCGCGGAGTTACGAGAAGTCGGTCTGGTTCCAGACGGACACTCACATTGCCTTCTGAAGAAGCAATGAAGCCTTTCTGGTACATCCAACAGCAAATTTGGACAACTTCGGGGGCCCATACATGTCCGTTCGTGCTCATATATTGATCCAGCTAGACTCACCCTCTGAGGCTGGCAGTTTAACAGAAGGAAAGCCTATACCCTACAGTGCATTCCACATTCTTTTGGTATCCCCACTTCCCACCACCAACGGCCAGCTCGTGGATCTTCTCCAGGCGCAGTGGGACGGGTGCAAGGGGCGCAACCAATGCTTGTGTAGTCTCGGGAGTAGAAAGGATGAGAGGGAACGCTGTGAACTCGTATGTAGTCCCACACCTGTTGATCACTCCAGTCCGCAAGCGGGTTAACCTTGATGAGTCCTTCGTGTTCGTGATCAATTTCGATTTTCCCTGTGGTTGCGCGCGTTGCGGCCTGTTTGCGACGCAGTCCTGTAACCCAGGCATCGAGTGTGGAGAGAACGCGTTGCAAGGGAAGAACTTTCCGTGTTTGGCAACATAAAAGGCGTAATTCAGGAGAACGATAGAAAAGATTAGGGCCATGTTGGTGTACGATGCCTTCTACTTGTGTCGCATCAGGGAAATACACTTCGATGTTGATGCTGTACTGTTCCCGTACGCGGTCGAGTAATTCATACGTTTCTTGCGGCAACCTGCCTGTGTCTATAGTGAATACTCGCACCGCCGGGTCAATACGCCAAGCCATGTCGAGGATGACCATGCCGTCAGCTTGAAAGCTGGTGCAAACGGCTAGGCGCGAGCCGAAACGTTCCAGGGCGTATTGTAAGATTTCTTGGGCTGAAGCTGATTCCCATTCGTTCGCGAGTTCCTGAATGACTTGTTTATGCAATACCGACTGTTCTTCCATAAGGCGCAAACTCAACTTTCTCAGGAGTAGATTTTCAGAGGTGGTGTGAGGTTACTACGATTGTGGTTGAGGTTGTCCCTGTTGTCGCCACCGCTCCCATGTTTGGCCGAGGCCTTGTGGGAGGCTAATAGTAGGAGACCAGCCCAGCTCTTTACGAGCTTTAGTTGTATCGTGTGCGAGGCTTTGGCAGGCGCGACGAATGCGGTAGCGAGAGAGAGACGGTGAGCCTTTACCGAGCAGAGAGTAGAGCACTTCGAGCGCTCTTGCGCCAAGGGACACAAGAGCGGGAGACAAATAAAGCGTGCGTGTCTTACGGCCTGTTGCTTCGCAATGACGTTGAAGAAGGTCCTCCTGCAGAATTGCGCCATCTACGATATTGTACATATGGAAAGCACTGTCTGTTTGCTGACCAGCGCGGATGATTGCTTCCGCCACGCTTTCCACAAACACGAGAGGCAATAAGGCGTTCGGAGCACCGATGATGAATTGGACCTTGCCCCGCAGATTATGGTGCAACCGAGCAAAGAACGGCTTTGCGCCTGGACCATAGATAATGCCAGGACGAAGGACGGTCACTGGAAAGTTATGCTCTCGACTAAAACGCACGGCGAGCCGATCAGCCTCGATCTTCGACCAGGTATAATAGCCTCGCTGCTGGGGAGAAGGATCGTACTCTTCGTCTTCACGAATGATCGTTTTTTGTCCAGGACCATAGACTGCTACCGAACTAACGTGAACGAAGCGTTTCACGCCGCTTTGGTAGGCTGCGTTCAAGAGATTTTCCGTGCCCTGCACATTGATGGCGAAAAAGTCTTCTTTGCGACCTGACGATTTGACCAGAGCGGCGCAATGGTAAACTACATCGACTCCCGCCACGCTTTTAGCTATCGCGTTAGCATCCCGCAGATCGCCCGTATACAGTTCAACCTGAGAGAGAGGGAACTCAACCGTGCGTCGGTCAGAACGCATGAGAACGCGAGGCCTGACGCCTCGTTCTATCAACATGCGAGTGAGGTGGCCGCCAAGAAATCCAGATGCGCCAGTGATGAGGATTGAAGAAGGATATGTCATATCTGTTTTTGGGAAAGAGTTCACTTTTGCAGCGAAAAATAATTACAGTCGTGACAAGCTATTAACAAGAGAGTTCGAATGACGAACGTAGCTCCGCCATTGAGGAAGCCATTTTGTTCCTCCCACTCCTTGACCAGTTGGACAAGGGAGCAAGGTAAGTGCCATGTGCCGAAAGTTTTTCTATGGCCCTGAAATATAAAAAGATTTGTTGAGTTATCGTGTGAGGGATGGGGAATTGGCAGGGGAGGAAATCGGGCATAATTTCCAATATTCCTTCTATGTTATGTAATAATAAGAGAAATTTATCTGGTATTTTTGCCCGATCAGGTAAGAGCGCCATTTTTTGGTGCGCTGACAACAAGAGAAGGACTTGTTGCTGGAACCGACCCGTGCGGAGAGCGTTCAGGGGTAGGATGGAAGAGGGCTTCCAGAGTCGCAACATTATGTTCTGTGTCAAAGAGTTTTTCTATCGCCTTTCTCCCCGCCTCGCCCATGGTTTGTCGGAACTCTGGATGGCTCGCCAGTTTTTCCAACGCATCCGCGAGGGCGGCAGGAGATCTCTCTGGAACATAGAGGCCTTGCTGTCCATCCTCTATCACTTCGGACAAGGAGGGAAGTGGAGTGCAGACCACGGGCGTTTTGACTGCAAGCGCTTCGAGGAGGACGTTTGGAATGCCGAAATGACTTTCGGATAGGGCGGGAAGCGCTACAACATCACTCTGTTGATAAAGAGGAATCAGTGTTTCCTGAGAAACGTAGCCGAGAATCTCGACTTGACCGGCGAGACCGCTGCGCTGGATTTGTTCTTCAAGAGCCTGACGTTCGGGACCATCGCCAGCAATCGTGCAGTGGAAAGGAACGCTTCGGCTAGCGAGGAGTCGACACGCTTCGAGAAGATCTGGCAGTCCTTTACAAGGCAAGAGCGTGCCAACGGAGAGGATGCGGAAGTGGTCTGCCATTGATTTACGCACGGGGACGAACTTCCGCAAATCAACGCCGTGATAACTGGCGATAATCTTGTCAGTGACGTCGTCGCCGCCAATTTCCGCTAGGTAGCTTTTATTGTATCGGGTGCAAGTGAGGACGAATTTTGCTGCGCGGATTTTTTCCTTGAGCATCGTTGTGTCTAGGAAAATGTCTGACGCATGACCAGCGAAACTCCAAGGGATGTCGGTGAGCTGTGAGACGGTCAATGCAGACACGGCTGGATGGCTTGCCCAATTGGCGTGTATATGCGCGAGATGCTGTTCTTGGGCCAGCTTGGCGAAGTATACGGATTTGGGAAAAACTACCAACGCCTTCAACAAGGAGCGTGGGCTTCGCCAGCATCCGCGGATAATCGTCCAGAGTGCTCGTCCATATCGCTTCGGAGTGTGAGTGAGAAACGATATATGAGCCCGCCAGAGCCGCAGTGAGAAGAAAAAGGGAAGATACACCGTCTGCGGCAGCAGCGCTTGAGCGTCTTGATGGACGACCTTGCCGTTGAAGTTCTGAAGAGAAAAGATTTGAAAGTGGATGCCGCGAGCGGCTAGGGCCGTGACTTCGCGAAGAAAGTACGCATCCACATAACGAGGGAATTGCGATACTACAAAAGCGATCTGGTGATTTTGTGGCTCCTTATTGCCCTCATTTCGAGAGGTTCCATTAGTTGATTTGACAGTCTGATGCGGTTCCAGCGAAGCCGCGAGTTCGTCATATAACTGTTCCGTCGATGTCACGAGTGCGTTAACGGAAAACAGGCGCGAGATTCGTTCCCGAGCCTGTTCCCCCATCCGCCGTGCAAGTGTTGGAGCGGACAAAATTTTGTTGAGGGCGGCGGCGAATGCGGCGGGGGCGTGCGTCGGTATCAGAAATCCGGTCTCTCCGTCGACGATCAGTTCCGGGTTGCCGCCGACATGGGTCGCCACCATAGGTTTTCCTGCCGCCATCGATTCCATGATGGTGTTTGACATGCCCTCTTTCAGAGAGGACATCGCTGATATGTCACAAACTGCGAGCAAATGGGGAATATCACGTCGGGGGCCAGTGAATACAACGCGATCGGCTATCCCTAATTGCTGGGCCTTTCGTTCGAGGTCCTGCTGAAGACTTCCCCCGCCAACGATCAAAAACGAGACGTCTGCAGTCTGCTCCGCAATGATCGCCGCGGCGTGGAGAAACGTATGGACATCCTTGGCTGGTTCAAGTCGAGCTATGAGACCGACAACTTGGTGATGAGCCGGAATACCAAGTTCCGTTTTGAGCAAGTGGGGAGACAAGTTTGCAGGAAACCGCTCTGGGTCGACCCCATTGTAGATCACACGAATTTTCCGCGGCGCAATGCCTTTGCCGACAAGGTATTCTTTCACTGCCGCCGAGTTTGCAACCGTGGCGTACGTCCAGCGATCCAAGATTCGACCAAGAATCTGCTTATAGCGTTCCTCCCACATGTCAACGTTACGTTCCGAACTCACGATAAGAGGAACGCGAGCGAGGATTGCCGCGAGACGCGCCCACGTATTTGCCGTAAAGAGGTACGTCTGTACTAAATCGATGCGCTCACGCCGCATGAGTCGCACAAGCGCTAAGCACAAAGCGAGGTCAAATTTCGCCCGCTTCTTCAGGGTAAACACAGGTACGCCGATCGCTTCGATTTCCTTGGCGACCCGGCCCGATCGAAAACAGCAAACCATGGGGAGGTATTTCCGCCGATCTAGGCGTTTGACTAACTCAAAGATTTGCTGTTCGGTCCCACCGATATCAAGTTCATCAATAAGTACGAGCAAACGAAGAGGAAAAGACATAAAAAATACAAGAAGCTATTGGTGTGGAGATGAAAGCTGACTGGAAATCCAATAAAAGACGCTTGTTGTCGATGAAGGGACCGAAACCATGGCGCGCGAAAAGTTGATTTGGTCCCTAGACCACTGAAAATCATCTTACGGGTGGGACCGCCGCTTTGGCTGGGCAGGCTCCGGATCTTGATGCTCTGCCGTTTGCGCATTCCACCCCTCCACGTCGTGGAAGAGCGGCATTGTATCGGCGCGCAAACCGAGCCGTAGCGTTTCGAGGGCAATGACCTCGTTGGTGGCCACATTACCGACGTTTACTTCACTACCGAATTTTTTGACTAACCACACCTGTTGTGTTTTTTGCGGCGCCTCGAAAATTAAGTCTGCCTGGTTAATCTTTTCCGTGATTTCGTCAACCAACCCGGAGCGCACCTCTCCCGTGCCGAAATAAAGCCCAACGGTTCCGCTTTCTCGGGCTTCGCAAATCACCTTCCAGGCTCCGGCCTCTAAATCGGATTCAATCAACTCGACCCATCGGTACGGCGGAATGATCTTTTCCGAATCCTTGCTTCCCACTTCTGATAGCACGGTGAAGTCTTTTGACAACTCGCGAATATAATTTGCCTTCTCTTTACGCGACATGTCGATGACGCCGTTTGAGATTTCGACGTGTGTGAGCCCGGCCTTGCGCGCAGTTTCACGGTATTCGTCAAAGCGGTTTTGCAAAATCGCCAGCTCCAAGAACGTCCCGCCAAAGCAGACCGGCACTTTTGCCTGGTGACACGCTCGAATCTTATCGAAAACGTTTTGTGTGACGTAGGCGGTTCCCCAGCCCAATTTCAAAATGTCGATGTAGTCCGAGGCGGTGTCAAGAAGGTCTTCGAGTTGGCGCATGCCCATGCCTTTATCGATCACATGGGTAATGCCCACGTCGCGAGGTCTTGCGCTACGAATGGGGAGAGAAAGAAATCCTGGCATAGTGGCCTCCTTCTGGTCACAATAGGGTCAACGAAATTCAGTTTGGATATGGGTTGACAAATTGAACAAGCATCTATCCAGACTAAGAGCAGGTGCGTCCTTCAGGCCGCTGCAGCAAATAGAGCAGCCGACTCTAGCAGGTTTATTTCACTACTATCGAGATGCTGAAACGTGGTTGTTCTCCAGTCTTTAACGGAGCTGAGGAGTTCGGAACACTCTCGGAGCATAGCGCGGATTGGCGCGATCGCCGCGCCTCCGATGCCTTTTCGTGTAGCGACAATGGCGCTTGGGGAAGCAAGCAGTGACAGCGTCTCGTCCGGGAGATCGAGTGAACGTCCTAGCACTTGGCGCGCCGCTTCGTCGAGCAAAGCTGCGGAAATGCCTCCCTCTTTTTCCCCAGCGTCAAAGGCGAGGCGAATAGCCAAGCCGACAACGCGATGAGCGGTCCGATAGTTCAGGCCGGTACTCTCCATAATGACCTCGGCCAAGTCCGTGGCTTGGGCGTACCCTTCTCCCGCTCGTTGCGCCATGAGACGGGTGTTGAAGGTCAAGCCTTCTACAACACCGGCCATGAGCCGCACCGTGTCGATCGTATGATCAAGCATGCGCGGCGTCTCACCAATGACGAAAATTCGGTTGTCCATCTGCGCTGACGGTGTCTTCCCTACTGCCGCGAATGATACTAGTTTCCCCATGAGATGGCCTGTCATCCCTCGGACAAACGCGAGCGAGTATGGATTCTTTTTCTGCGGCATGATGAGGCTGATGCGCGCATGTCGATCCGCAAGTTCGACAAGGTCGAATTCCGCCGTGTTCCAAATTTGTAAATCTTCCGCCAGGCGATCGATATGAAGGAGAGTTGTAGTCACAAGACTGGCAAGTTCAACTGGGAGATCCACTTGCCACATGGCGTCGCGCGTGTTGACGATTGCTCCATCAAATCCTAACAACTCAGCGAGACGACGGCGATCAACAGGAAGGCGAGAGCCGTTGATGCTGCCGATGCCCGCTGGGCTTTGGTTTGTCCGGCGATAACACGCTTGCAGCCGGTCTAGGTCGCGCAATAAGGGATAGACAAAGGACAAGAGATAATGCCCGAGCGAAGTTGGTTGCGCATGTTGCAGGTACGTATAATCCGGCATGACCGTCGCCTCGTGCGATTGCGCCTGGACCATCAGCGTCTGACAAAGGGCAAGAAGCGCTTCTGCTAGCGAGAGAAGCCGCTCCCGGACGGCGAGGCGATGAGCAATGGTTGCTGGCTCGCGGCGTGGACGACCCGCGCCCATCCAGCCTGCGGCGTCTTCATCCCGTTTCCGCAACCATGCTTCACGGTTGCTGTACACGTCTTCGAGCGCCGGGTCGAGGGGAAAATCTTGTAATGGCAAAGTATGGAGTTCGAGGAGCAACCGAAGCAAGCGTGCGCCCGCGGTAGCTGGAACAACGCTTGCTTCGCGTAACATGACAATGTGGGCAAGATCCGCCAGGCTGAGGCCGCGCCACAGGATCGGCGCATCGGCTAGCTCGAGCCGGAAGGCGGATTGCATGAGTTCCGGCGCGGGGCCTTCTTTTAGTCGAGCTCCTTCGCCTTGTCCGCGTGTATGGTGAGGATTGTTGCTTGTCATGTCCACGCTTTTTGTGTTTTGTTTTCCGTCCCTGTTCTTTGCCTTATCTCTCCCACCATACGCCTCACGTTTTTAATCCACACTGATTCGTCGTAAACCATAAGCAACCGTTGGGTCAGTGGCGTGAAGGAGGTCTTCGATCTCCTTTGGTTTTCGTCCTTGATTGCGGATGCGTTCCGGGTCCTTCGTCAACAACCGCCGCTTGACGCGTTTGTAGCCCGCTTCCGCAATGCGAGAGAGCGAGGCAAGAATCGGTTTCGGATCGTCCCACGCTGCGTATGCATAGACACGTTTCCCTTTGTATGAGGAGAGCCAACTCCGCGGGGTCAATTTTTTTTCTGGAAGAAAGTAGAGTGTAACGGTTTTGAGGTCGCGTTCTTCATGAATCCACTTGACGCCTTCCGTGAACTCCGTTTGCGGTTGCATTGGTTGTCCGAGCACGTCTTTGTACCAGATTAATGGTAGGTTGATGCCTGAGTGCGTGACCAGGCTATGTGGAAACCAGGTGCGTCCTCCGGTTGGTTCGGTGATCTTAAACTGTCCGTCGCGTCGATCTCGCTTGAACTCGACGACACCATACCCTCGGTGCCCCATCGCTTGCAGAATGGAAACCGCCGTTTCCGCGATCCACGGCTCGCGCACGCTTTCCGCCAAGGTCGCTGTGCCAAATCCGCGTGGGTACTGTCGCAATTTCCTTCCGGTCCAGACGGCGAGAGGCTTGCCGGTCGCGTCTAGATAAGTCACGCCCCAATACAACTGTCCGTCATCGCCCGGCATGTATTCCTGAATGATTAAGTCTTGATGCACCGGATAAATGCAGTCGAACAGCGATTTCAGGGTATCAGCGGAATCTGCTAAAAACAGGCGCGTGTCGAACGTCTTCCGCCAAGCCGCCGTGGGCTGGAACGGTTTAATCAAGCAAGGGTAGGAAAGCTCATGCAGGATGTCGTTGATATTGTCTTTTCCTTCAGTGAAGTAGGTGCGAGGGAGGGGGAAGTCGCTTTCCATGGCTAATTTGTAGAAAGTTTTCTTATTCAGGAAAAGGCGGAGCACTTCCTTGGGAGCAAGCGACATGTGGAAGTAGGGTTCCAGTTTTTCGCGCTCCTCGGAAATCAAGGAGATATTGAGGTCGCCGGAAGGAAACAAGACGCCCTTTTGGTTGAGATTCTTGCCTAATTGGACGAGGTCTTCCAGCAAACCTGATCCTCCATGCGTGAATTCTCGCGAGAGGATCTTCGTGCAGTAGCGGGTTTGCGCACTCGGCTGTTCGAGGTCCGAATCGAGGCCAATGACGGGAATGCCGACTCGGCCAAGAGCGCGAACCGTCCCTAAGCCGTTCTGACCGAGGCCCAGCACAATTGCCGGTGGTTGGTTAAAGTGCAGTTGCTGTATCGGGTGCAGAGACACTATGAACGCCCTTTCTCAAGTTGACGGCGGCGTCAGCTCCGCCGGTGACTCTATCGAAGATCTGCGCGAGACGTTCGGTGAGCCGGACGCGATCGAAGGTATCGATAAAGTCGTGGTTGGGGGTGAACCGCCAGTGGGTCTGCCGCCATTGCTGGTAGAGATCGTGGAGGGCGGTTGTAATACCTTGAGTGTCGTTGGGATGAACAACAACGCCTAACCCCGCGCGCTCCAAGATGGCGGTCGTCACGCCGGGGAGCGTGAGCGCAAGCACGGGCTTGCGCATGTACAGGTACTCGAACAGTTTTCCGGGCAACTTGACGACCGCGGATTCATATTCTGGTATTTGACAAAGAAAAAGGACGTCGCTGTCGGCCAGATGCTGGATGCTATCCGCGTGTGGGACGTACCCAATGTAATTGACGACCGTTGTGAGTTGCAATTCTTGAATGATCTGATCATACTTGCCGCGTTTCGTGCCGACAAAGTTAATGCGGAAGCGGGCTCTTGCTTCAGGTTCCTCGTCAAGGAATTGGGAAACCGCCCGAAAGAAAGGGGTTGCATCGAACATCGTTTCGACATTGCCGGTCAAGGTGAGGTGGAAACACCCCTGCGGGAGAAATTTTTTCTCCCGGCTAATATGTGTGAAATCTGTCGCGTCAAACCCGTTCGTCAACGTCGTGATGCGCGAAGAGAGAAAAGGGTATTTCGCCAAAAATTGTTCCTGGTTCTTTTCCGTGTTGACAATAAGATGGTCGGCTCGCTCGGCAACGGCACGCTCCCATCCCTCTTCAAACCGTTGGCGAAAAGGGTTGCCGATGTAGGATTGCTTCCGCCGAATGCCGTCGGTCCAAGGATCGCGAAAATCCGCCACCCAGGGTTTTTTCAGCACTCGTTTCAGCCATAATCCCAAGACTTGGGAGGAATTCGGCGGCGAACTGGTATAGATCAGGTCCACTCGCTCTTTGCGCGCAATATAGATGCTTTTGAGAAACGCCCAGGGAATCCACGCTATTTGGGGGTCCGGCATGAGCACTCGTTGGTGAATGAATTGCTGCAGAGTTGAGAGCCGTCCACGTTTGGATTTTTTTTGCTCCGGGGTTAATGCTAGAGGCGTTGGTTGTTGTGTCTTCTGTTGTGTTGCGGATTTGCTCGACAGAAAGGCGAGACGTTGTTCAAACCGTTCAAACTCCAGGGCGCGCGTGCGATACACGGGGACATTCGTTGGCACCTCGTGTATTAGTGCTTCGTCTCGTAAATGCCAGAACGGATTACGCACGGTATGGACGATTGGCTGCCAGCCGAAGCGGTCGAGGTAGCGAACGAACTTCACGGTGCGGTGAACGCTGATGCCTCCTTGGGGAGGAAAACGATAAGCAATGACGAGTGCTTTATGCATAAGTGTTTGTGAAGAAGAGTCTATCAGAACGACGCGAATGCTATTGGTTAACGAGGTCGGAAGTGGACCTCAATCTCTTTTATCACCTCAAAAGCCTCGGCGTAGGCGACGTTGATTTGATAACCGCGATACATGGCACGACCTTTGACGCCTTGCAGCCACAGCTCACCGTTCAACTCATGTTGTGATTGGTGCGCCTGGATACTGGCGATTTTCTGATCGATAAAATCTGAAACGTCTACGAACGACTGAGCTTTGAAACCGCTGGGAACAATGCCGCCAGGGATCGTTTGCTCATACATGAGCAGTGAACACTTATTTTTACGGGTAGCGGAAATAACAGCCCGAGAGATCGCATTATGGTCCTGATGAGAATCTTGATCCCAATGGGTGTAAATAAGATCCGGCGTGAAACTTTCCAATAACCTGTCCACTTGGCGAACCAATGGGCGATTGTACTCCAACTCCTCCGGAGGAACGTCAAGGCAATAGAGTTGCGCGCCTAAAATTGCAGCTCCGCGGCGAGCTTCCTCGCAGCGGCGTTCCCGCTGTGAAGGAATCGTCGTTACCACCATAAGGACGTGGTCGTCTGCTTTAACATGTTTGGCGATCGTTCCACCCATGCCGATTTCCATGTCATCTGGGTGAGCGCCGAAAACCAGGATCTTCATGCCTTATCCCTCTAGCACGACTTCTTCGTAATAACGGAGGACGGTGAGGTCCCGAAATGGGGGAATTTCAACAGTGTTTCCTGCGGCGAGTGTTATCTGTAACTGCGCAAAGTTAATGCCCGCAAGCGTGGCAAAAATGGTTCCACCTCCCATGCGTGGATTCACTTCCAGGAATTTAGGCTCGCCTGTGGCCGCACGTCGCATTTGTATGCAGCTTGGGCCCTTGAGACTAAGGAAGCGAGCCAAATCCATGCAGACTTGCTGAATGTACGGGTCGTGGAACACTCTCCCTTTGACGGAAATTCCTTCTTTTGTTGCTAAGCGTACACGAGGGACAGCGACGAGAGGATTCCCTTGTAAATCGCTGAGCACATCGATCGAATATTCTTCGCCAGGTAGGTATTCCTGGATCAAAAGATCCTGATGACTTTCCAGTTGGCGCGCTAACTCCTCTTCCGTGCGACATAAGGCAATTCCTCGGCTTCCCTTACCACGGATTGGCTTGACAAAGCAGGGGAACTCCACGCCGAGTCGCGGATCAAGGGTCGTGCGAGGAAGAGGAAAACGTTCTCGGGTGAGCTGATAAAATTTCCATTTGTCAATGCAGTTGTCGAGGGCAGGATAATCGCTCACAATCACCGTCACACCACGATGCGCCAATTCGGCTTTGTGCTGGCTATAGACGACGATATCGAAACCTGACGTTGGAAGAATCAGAGAAACTTGCTCACGTTCGATGACTTCAAGTGCACAGTCGAAAAACCGTGGGTCGCTAATTGGCGGAAGCGTTGCATAGGCGTCCGCGAGAAAAAAGGCGGGAGATAAAGGGTCTGCATCCGTCGTAACAATTTTCCCTTGGAAGTTGGCCATGCGCAGAGATTTCAAAGCGCACATGGCTGCGGTTCCACCACCTCCCGGAAGTAAGACCGTCGGCGTTTGCGAGGGATTTATTGGGGTCTTTTTATCCATTCATTTTCTTCCAGTAGCTAGGGGAAGGTTAGCAAAATTTCTAAAGAGAGGCATAATTTCATTCTTGTTCCGCAACAGCACCCTATCTCCTGATAGACTTGCCAGAAGAGCAAGTGAGGCGCCATCCATGGCGGAGCCGCGTAAGTCGTGAAAAATACGATATTTCTTCGATCATTACCTAAGATGGCTGCTACATATGATAAGTGGTCCGGGCGTCTCTGCCCTGTAAACAGGCAGTTTCCCTGACAGGATAAGAAGAAGATAAAGATCAATAATGCCCGATCGGGCAGATTGTCCTTTTTTACCCAAGATAGAG
>JBFWZL010000126.1:0-13615 GCA_050185455.1 Binatia bacterium
ATGGCGTCGGAGCCGCAGACCGGCAGTTTTTTGAGAACCCTAGCCGCAACCAAGCCAGCAGGAACGTTTCTCGAACTTGGCACCGGCACTGGTCTCTCTACCGCCTGGATTCTTGAGGGCATGGACCAGATTTCAACGTTACTTTCTGTTGATAACGATGAGAAAGTCCAAGCCATTGCCATACAGCATCTGGGATACGACCCACGAGTCACCTTTCAGCTGGCCGATGGGGCAGCGTTTCTGGAAACCCTCAAAGGACGAACCTTCGATTACATATTTGCCGATACTTGGCCTGGCAAATATGACCACCTTGACGAGGCGCTCGCGTTGCTCAAACCGAGAGGATTGTACCTCATTGACGATATGCTACCCCAACCGAATTGGCCGCCAGGGCATGACCGCAAGGCCACGACGCTCATCTCCACTTTAGAGCAGCGTCCAGATTTGATCATCAGCAAACTGAGTTGGGCGACGGGATTGATCCTCGCCGTCAAGCGGCCATGACTTCCGTCTCTTCACTTTCGCCAACCGCACCGACACTCTAAGCGTAGCGTAAGCGGTCGAAGAGACGCAAAGCTACGCATGGTGTCCACAGTGTCCATGTCGGTACGGCAGTAGGGCGCCTTCTGCTTACCACTGCCGATTTAACGTTCAGGACTGGGGGGACTCCTCCCTCATTGCTTGCTTCTCGTCAGGTGGCACTAGCTTTGTCGAAATGGACCATCTCGTAACTCCAAAAATGCTCGAAGCCCATTCTCCATGAGTACCTTCATGAGTTTACGCTTCTCTTCGATCTGTGAGGCGTCGATAACCAGGGCGTCGTTGGCGCGATGGAGTTCCATGGCATTTTTGAAGCCCATCATCTCGTAGGCGGATTTAATGCTCCGTTTTGTGATTTGCACGGGATAGGCGGGAACCCGTGCAATACGTTGCGCAATGCGCTGGGCTTCAATCAGCAACTGCTCAAGCGGAACAACCTTGCTAACCAGCCCCAACTTGAGCGCTTCCTCTGCCCCGATAGTGTCTCCACTATAGTAGAGGTAGTGCATCGCCTTACTGTTATTGGCGAAATAGGGCAGCAAGATCAACGGCGAAAGGGCAAAATGACGAATTTCCGGCTCACCAAAGGAAGCGTTTTCGGAGGCGATGGTGATATCGCAGATCAACGCGAGGTTTGAGCCCGCGGCGATAGCAGGTCCATTCACTGCGGCAATGACCGGTTGACGTAAATGCCAAATACGCATCAGAGTGTCGAAATTGAGTCTGATCAGTCGATGCCAATCCGCCTCATCTTTGGGCGCGTCGGCTTCCAGTTCTTTGGGGCTGAGATCGAAACCGCTGGAAAACGCTCGCCCCGCGCCGGTGAGGAGTACGACCCGAATATTCGGGTCTCGCTCAATCGAGTCCAACACATCGCGTAACTCGGCAAGTAGCCCTTGAGACAACGCGTTTTGTTTCTCTGGTCGATTCAGTATAAGGGTCGCCACTCCTTCCGTGTGGTCGAGCGCCAGATGTTCGTAAGCCATGAATATTCCCTCCCTTTTTAGTTATCGTGACAAAATTTGTTATTGCGAGGTCGGTTGCGGCAAGATTGTCCCCTTATTCCAGTCTTGCCATTGTACGAGGGAAAAGTTGGAAGCGTCTACAAGGGAAAATGAGGCGCCATAGGGAAAGGATAATTTCTACAAAATTTTCATTTCACCCATTTGCGTGTCAAAGAATAGCTAGAGAACAGATCAGAACGATAAGGTCAGGAGGATGGCATGCCGTTTGCTTTTTGTTCCAGCTAGGAGAATGAATATGCCTATCCCACAAGAGAGTACTCTACTAGACCTTATACAGAGTGTTATGAGTGAAGCCAAAAACGATGAAGAAGTGGTGGCGACCGTTGTATATCTGATTAACAGCGGTCGGGTGCGACTCTGCGGTTCTTTTGCTGGAGCTAAAATCATTTTTCCTCGCCAAGTTGGTCTTCAGACAGACACCCCATTGAATCCTGCCTTTTCATAAATCATGAAATCGGCCCATGTAGTTGATAATGCTTGTCCCGCCAGCTTTTGCGGAGGAATCAACCCGTCTTCACTGTGACGGGCGCGACTTCGTCCGCCATTCCCGCAGTCAAGTGCAGTATTTTCCCATTGTCCTATTGACCAGTCAGCGTGATACAGACGCATTCCGGTCGAGAGGCAAGTCGCGCCCTCCAGGTGTAGCCGATTCCCCGGCTGACAAAGATCCGCCGGTGTTCATCCTGGAAAAGGCCGGCCCAGAAACGTCGGTTACGTGTCGCGGTGAATGGTGGAGGAAAAGGCGGGATACGGATCTGCCCTCCATGCGTATGACCGCAGAGTAGCAAATCAAAGTCGTGCCCTGCAAGAAACGGGATGATGTCCGGGTTGTGACAGAGCACCAATCGTGGAGAATCTGAGGGGAGCGTGTCCAGCGGGACAACCTGCGCGCGCCCGCTTAATAGCTCGTCTATACCAAGTAAGGCAAGAGATTGTTTGCCTCCACCGACGGGAAGCCAATCATTGCGTAGTACCTGCACTCCCGCCCGTTCGAGCGCGGCGATTACCATGTCCTCGACACCTGGAATTCCGGGGTCTCCCGGATAATTGATCGCGTAATCGTGATTGCCTAACACTGCAAAGACGCCCATCGAAGCACGAAGGTTTTGCAGCAGAAGCGTCACCTCGGTTACGTCATCCGGCCGTGTATGCACATAGTCACCCGTAAGCACAACGAGGTCCGGATCCAACGCTTTGGTGGTAGCAATCACCTTACGCAAAAACTGGTGTGGAATCGCTGACCCAACATGAAGATCGCTTACCTGTACAAGCCGAAGCCCGTCGAGATTGAGCGGCAACCCTTTGATTGGTAGTGTCAGTCGCCGGACGCGCAACCAGGTTGGCTCCACGAAATAGGCATACGCGCCAACACCTGGCGCGCCAAGAAGGAGAAGCGTGGAAAAAACGCGGTGCGCGAGCGGAGAGCGCGCCAGTCGGCTTAACGCTATGAAAAACCGAGCTTTCTTTTCCGAATGGGGGGGAAGAGCAACTGTGTCTATGGAGATAGTCTCAGGTTTCGTTGCGGAGGCTAACATTACCTCTCCTTGTATATTCTTTTTTTTAATCGGCGGAAGCCTAAAAAACTTACGTTCTGTTTTCGACCTGGAGTTTCCCCGAGAAGCACATCTGGATAGGTTGAATTCGGCGCCCTATAGTGTTGACTACTACGATTCATCTCTATGATCTATGAGAAGCGTGGGAGCGGTGAGTTGAGGAAACAGGCAAAAAAGGGAGCGTTAGCATGAATGACAATGTACAAATCTATGCCGCTCGACGTGCGGCGTTTACCCAACAAATGAGTGAAGGCCTGGCTATTTTTCCGGCGTCGCCGCAGTCGATCCGCTCGAATGATACTGAGTACCGCTATCGTCAGGATAGTGACTTCCATTATCTGACAGGGTTCCCGGAACCGGAAGCGCTCTGCCTCTTATCTCCGCAACACGATGCAGAGAAATTCATTCTTTTTGTCCGCCCCCGCGACAAGGAAAAAGAAGTGTGGACCGGGCGGCGGTTCGGTGCTGAAGGGGCAAAAGAGCTATTTGGCGCAGATGCCGCGTATACTATCGACAAGCTCGATGAAATTCTCCCGCAGCATTTAGCGATCGCGGAAAAAGTCTATTACTGGTTCGCGCGGGACGAACGCATGAACGCAAAGATTCTCGACCTGATAAATCGCGCACGAATGATGCGCCCGCGTAATGGTCGCGGCCCAACGGCGATGATTGATCCGGGAGAGATTCTGCATGAAATGCGGCTGTTTAAATCCGAAGGAGAATTAGGCTTGATGCAGCGCGCTATCACTGCCTCCACCGCTGCACATCAGACCGCGATGACCCAAACCCGTCCTGGCATGTACGAATATGAGGTCGAAGCGCTCCTTGAGTCTCAGTTTCGTCGTCATGGCGCCGTTGGGCCAGCGTATCCCTCGATCGTCGCCTCCGGCGTCAACGCGACTATTCTTCATTACATCGAGAACAGTCGACAAATGCGGGAGGGCGACTTGTTGCTGATCGATGCCGCCGCTGAATATGAGAACTACTGCTCGGACGTCACACGGACTTTCCCTGTCGGCTCTCATTTTTCTCCGGTGCAAAAAGATGTGTACTCTCTTGTGTTGACTGCCCAGAAAGAGGCCATTGCGCTGGTGCGACCTGGGGTGCGGTTCGATGATGTGCACCAACGAGCAACCGAGATCTTAGTTGATGGCCTGAAGCAGTTTGGACTATTGGCTGGGGATACCAAGGAAATTATTGAGAAGGGAGACCACCGCAAGTTTTACATGCACCGCACTAGCCATTGGCTGGGAATGGACGTACACGATGTCGGAAAATATAAGAGCGGCGACGAATCCCGGGTGCTCGAACCGGGGATGGTGTTGACCGTCGAGCCGGGAATCTATATCGCCGAAGACGCTGAAGGTGTGGTGGATCAGTTTCGCGGTATCGGCGTGCGGATCGAGGATGATGTGCTTGTAACTGCTGCCGGACATGAAGTCCTGACCAAGACGATTCCGAAAGAGATCGAAGAGGTCGAAGCGATACGGAGGGGGGCGTAATGACACAGGGGTGGTATTGGAGAGGTGTTCTGGGTGGGTGGTTGTTGCTGCTCAGCGGCGGCTGCACCGTGCAACAACAGCAGCAAGTATTAGGGACGATCGGACAAGTGATTCCTGGCAGCTCCAATTCGCTGTATGGTTCGGGCTCCTCATCCTCTTCATCCTCGAGTTCCCAAACCGCTTCGTCTCCGGCGCCGCGCGTGGATCCGGATCGTGTCGAGGCGCAGTTGGTATTGCATACACTTCAACGCGCCATGATTGATAATCCCGCGCCATTTCAAGAGTGCCTTGACAATGTCCAATGCAAACCGGCGCTGGCCGCGCATCTTATCCGATTGCAGAAGCAAGCGATGGGCACCTTGGAGTTGCCTTCGGTGTATGACCGCTACGATCTCAAACGCGGGAAGGAGTGAATTGCATAACCAAAATTCTCTGTTTCTGCTCGCACGCAAAGGCTCGACAGCAAAAGCGAGAAGCTCCGGATTCTCGCGGTTTGCAATTGCGTGTACTTAATACGCCTGACGCGACACGCTCTTAAAGAAGACTCGGCATCAACCTTATTATGCCCGGTAACCCCGCGCGAATCTTGCGGGAAAAATTCGAATCCTGATCCGCCGCCTGCGCTCGTTCATTGATAAGGCTATAAGCTTTGAACTCTGGAAAAGGAAGGCTGCGGTCCACCGTGCCGATGTCATACGCCAGCTCGTCCAGGTAGCCATTGACAAAGAGTCGCCAGTCCCACCACGACTGCGCCGCGTACGGTCGCGCGAGCCGCAGCTCGAAAGCTGAGAGAGCCGATTTAGATCCACAAGACCTTGATTTTGTAAGGGCGAATGAGCTCGTCGCGCGTGACGAACACCAGCTCATCTACTTGGGCTTGGGCTACGAGCATACGGTCAAAGGGATCCCGATGATGGTTGGGGAGAGAACCCGCTGTTCTGGCATGCTGAAAACTGATGCCAAGCGGAGAGAATTCGTTCTGTATGACGGCATCCTCAACCGGTTCAGGGGTTTTCAATCTTCCGAGCGCTTCTTTAATGGCGATCTCCCATGCCGAAGCGACGCTCACATAGACAACGTTCTGTGAGTTCGCTATCGCGTCAATGGCCAGCTTGCCGAGTTTGGGATTGTTACCGCACCACCACAAAAAAACGTGCGTATCAAGAAGGAGATTCACTCTCTCCTCCAGCGAACCCAGCTATAATAGCCTCGGGTAAGGGCGCATCAAAATCGTCCGCCATCCATAAGCGACCTGTCCAACACCCGGGTTTACGAGGTCGCTTGTTTGCCTCCACAGCAACCAACTTCGCTTTGGGACGTCCCGCCTTGGCAATCACAATTTCCTCACCAGCAGCGGCGCGCTCCACGAGCTCGGAGAGGTGTGTCTTCGCCTCATACAAATTAACTGTCTTCGCCATATATGAACCCTGCGAACAATTTTTAAAGATACCGTGCTGAGATATAGTTGGTCAAGTTGGTCAAGAACCGACGAACAGGAGGGCTACTCTCTTGGGTCGCCTGAAATACTGGTCGCCCCAGGCCTTGTTTTACGGCGGTTTGCATTTGCATGAAGAGATCGTTTTTGGGCCCCCTCTCCCCTTGCGGGAGAGGGACAGGGTGAGGGGAAAAGTAACGGCGATAAGTCTCTTCATCCAAACGAAAAGTGCTGTATAGATGGGCTTGTTCAGGAGACTTCTTTGTTCAAAATGGATTCACCTCACGATTTCTAGACTCCGAATTCTTCTTTTTGCGAAATCGAGGCGATGAGGATTCCAACTTTTGGGAAAAACAAGTGTCAAACAGACTGTCAAGTATCTGATTTTATATGTTTTTTCACCTCCCCCTTTGGCGCTTCGTTTGCGCCTATCTTCTTGTGATCCTCATTCCATAAATAACTGTTTGCTGAAATTTTTCTAATGCAGGTTTCTCTTCTTCAGACCAAGCTGCATCGGCCCCGTGTGCGGAGTTATCTCGTGCAGCGGACGCGGCTGGGAGCACTCTTGGCCGAGGAGCACCTCCAGCCGCTGACCCTGGTGTCCGCCCCCGCCGGCTATGGCAAGAGCACCCTGGTCATTCACTGGCTCGATGCACGCCCGGAGCCCAGCGCTTGGCTGTCCCTGACGGAGGATGACAATGCGCTGGGCCAGTTTCTGCGCTATGTCGTGGCGGCCGTGCGCACAGTGTTCCCACAGGCGTGTCTCTCGACGCCCCTGGGCCGGCACAAGTGGCGATGCTGGCCAATTCCCTCAGCAATGAATTGGATGCGATCGACACGCCCTTTATCCTCGTCTTGGACGACTATTACAATATCTCTGACCCAGAGCGATACACGACTTGCTCAGCCAGCTCCTGCACCACCCGCCTGACTCCCTGCATCTGGTGCTGGTCACGCGGCGTGATCCCCCGTTACCCTTGGCAGCTCTACGCGCCCGGAACCAGGTAGCCGACGTGCGGCTTGAGGATCTGCAGTTCACTGCGGCCGAGACCAAGGACTTTCTGCAGCAAGTCGCGAGGATTTCTGTTAGTGACCGTGTGCTGGACACGCTGCACGCCACCCTCGAAGGCTGGGCAGCCGAGCTGCAGCTGCTTGGGCTGGCCCTCTGTAACCAGGTCGACCCAGAGGATTTTCTTACCAAGCTGCAGGGGAACTTCTCGTCCGTGCAGGATTATCTGGTGGAGGAAGTGCTGAACGGCCTGCCGCCTGAGATCCAGACCGTCTTGATAAGGACTTCAATCCTCGACCGGTTCTGCCCACGGCTGTGCGAAGCGGTGCAGCTGTCAGCCAAGTCAGTTGGACTGCTGGCTTTCGACGGGCAGGCCTTCACCGATTTCTTGCAGCACCAAAACCTCTTCACAATTGCCCTGGATAGGCACGGGCGGTTTTCCCGTTAACCTTTCTGTTGTTGTTGGGCTGGTTCGTGTTTGCATGATCCGTCTCGGCGCTGTGAGCGTTCATGGTTCTGTTCTTCTTTGTCTCCTCTCTTGCCTTCGTCGAGTACGGTTTTCTACTCACCACCAGGAGAAAGGCCAAGGTAAGGCATGGAGACCGCCCAAAAGGCGGCAAAGCGAGGAAGAAAAAAGGAGGGGAACTCACACTAAGGTGCGGGGAGGGTGCAAACGCCGATCACGACCAAGATTGCCGTTAATTGTCCTTGGTCTTGTATGGAAGCTTCGCAACTTTTATCGCAGATTTAACCTGTTCGAACTCTGGATCTTTGTGTACTAACGTTGCGTTCCGCTCTTGCGCCAGCGCCGCAATCCAGGCGTCAGCGACCGACAATCGGTGAGTGGCTTTGAATGCGCCTGCCTGCGTTCCCAGACTCTCGCTCGATTCCACGCGCACAATGGGCAAAGCCGCTAGTAACGTCACCCGTTCTTGGGCTTCCTCCTGCTCTCGCTCTTGTAGGCTGATGTAGTACACCTCCATAAAGCTTATAAACGAGACAAGGAGGATGACCTCGTCGCGCTTGGCTTTCTCCAGCAGTTCTTGGACTTGATCCGCTCCTGCCTCATCTTCAATGAAAGTCAGCAACGCAGAAGTATCAAGCACGTAGAGCGGTGGAGCTGGACTCATCGTGTTGTTTATCCTCTCGTCTTGACTGTAACAACTTCTCGACTAAGCGCTCGCCTTTTCCGCGTCCCCGCAACGCTCGAATCGGGTCTGCAGCAGGCTGCTCTTTCCTCTCCGCTTCCTCAACGTAGGTGAGGACGACCTCAGTTCCATCCCGAGGAGTCAATTCTGGCTGCGCAAAAATCAACACTCCCCTTTTATAAATGGCGCGGACAACTTGTAGTCTCATGGTTCTGCCTCAATGGAAACTTTTATCAACAGTAATGTATCATAGCACTTCTTGTCCCCTGAGCGACCAATCCTGTGGCTCATCTATAGCGCTTTGCAGTTTTATGCGTCCTGTGTAGGGGCGATCCTAGTGATCGCCCAACCGCACTGACCCGCCTCTCCCTTTTATCCCCCATTTCGTTATCCTTCCTCCATGCGGAGGAGCGAAAAAGACGCCGGAGGGGACAGCGCCAACTCTGCCGTGCGCAAAAGGGAAGAGATTGTTCTGCCTTCGATACCCGGAAGCTCCGGGCAGAACAGGACAAAGACTGCGCCTATTACCTGGCTGCAGCGGTATATGCCTATGCCCTCTTGTTCCCGGAAGATCAAAGTGACGTTGGGCGTGATCCTGCCGATCCCCGGTCGCGTCTTACCTACGATCTCTATAATCGCGAACTTGCCGAAGGGCGGGCGCCGTGAAGCATGAGAGAAGCCTAGTGAAGAAACGAAGACTCATCCCAGTTGATGACTTGGTCGCCGATCCGGAGTTGGACGGATACGCGGTCAACGTGGAATCATGTCCATTTCGTTGTAACAAAGATGCTCTGAAATTTTATTTACAAAGATAGGAATCTGTGAAAGATCCTTTGTCGAAGCATCTCTCCGGACTCATAAAGCGTTACTACTGTGTTTTTGCAAATAATCAAGGAGTAGGGCTCGTTCCGCGGGAGTCGGCTGTGGGACACCGCGTCGTTGCATTTCGATTTCCATGCGCTCGAGCATGTATTGCCACATGTCGGTTGTCAAAATGCTGGGAGCATAAAGCCGGTGACATGTTGAACAACGTTTTTGGTAAAGTTGCGCGGCGGGTGACTCGGGATCAGGCAGCGAGGCGTTGCAACCCATAAGGCCAAACAGCGCGAAAAACAACACGAGGAGTCCTTGCCCGCTTCGCCGTCTGCTTCTTCGGTTCAAAACTCTTCTCGACATACGGCTGTCTGTCCAGGAATGTCTTCGATCAACACCTCGATCGTCTGAATGCTATTGCCGCGAACGTCACGCAGGCGTTCGCGCAGGCGGGCGATCAGATATCGCGCAATTTCTTCAGATGATGTGTGCACGATTGGCAACAAACAGACATCCTGGCGGGGAAAGAGAAAGTGTGAACCATCTTCACATTGAACCGTCACTGTTGCTCCTTGTTCCGCGATGGTGAGGCAATCGCTCTTGTGGGGCAGTAACGTGCGAAAATGTAGCTGTGCACACTCTTCCTCGGCGATTTTTTTCAGTACGAGAAAATCCACAACATATCCGTCAGGACCGACAGATCCGCTGACCGTTACCTGCGTTTGATAGGTATGACCGTGCAACGGTTCGCGAAAGCCGCGAAACGCGATGAAATGGGCGGCGGTAAAACGCAACATTTCTTTGCCTATCGAAACCGAAAAGACACTCATAGTCATGCTCCGTGTAGAAAATCTTGTAGCCCGCTACGCCTGAGAGCGGCGTCTGCTTCTCCGAAGATCTGACGGTGCTCCGCCGCTGTCAAGCCGGTGGCGGTGAGAAACTGCTCTTGCTCGTGCTCCAGTACCTCGCTGAGTTGAGTTCTTACCTTTTCCGTCAGCGCTGGTTCCTCAAGGACGGTAGATAAAAGATCGTTTACGCTGACGCCATGCGCGCCGCCGAGCAGGCAGGACAGGAAGTAGGCGACTTGATCGTCGTTGGGCTTACGTCGCCAAGTCTCCGCTAGACTCATGACGGCAGAAACATTTGTGTATTGCCGAACAGAAACAACCTCTTCCGATCCGGTTCCTTCAAAACCTGGAGCAAGAAAAGTGAGAGCGTACTCTGTTCCACCGATAGACACGGGATGTGGAATATAATGCGACGAGGTATAACCCGTCAGGGTAAAAAGTCGACGACGATAGCTAACTAGGTCGTGTGCTTCCTCTTCATGCACACGCCAGAGAAATGCGGCCAAGTCGAGACCTTGTGCGCACGCGAAATCCGCCAGTTTTTGGAATACATCCGGATTATAACCTTCTCGTTTCGACAGGCGACAGGCGTCTTCAAGCGGCACAGTTAGCGCTAAGCCTTCGACGTTTTCTAAGGGTTGAGAATCGGGAGTGATCTTTTGCCCTTCTATGGGTAGCTTTGACACTTGGAGATCGGTCGCGAACCGGTCGCCATAGCGTGACAGTTTGGCGAATCCACGCTGACAATGCGCAAGCGCTACAATGAAAGCTTCCCGGACACGCAGTTTACCCGAGAGAAATAACCCACGCCCACTCATCAGCGAGCCATGACCAATAATGGTGACGTTCATACAAACCCTTACCTTGGGAACCACCAGCGTAAGTCAATGATTTAGCCTGATCGCTGGTGTGCTTGGGCTTCCTACTTTTTCTTCACACGGTTCCTTTTTTCCTGAGGCAGTTTATTTTCTGCTCCCTTTTTTTTCAGACTTTTGTCTTCTTGGACAGGAGGAAAAACGTGGACAATCATATCCTGGGTCTTTGCTGCTTCGACCGCCTCCCATTCATGATCAGGCAGGATCACAAGTTCAGGAACCAATTCGGTAAACTTCTTGAGCTTCCAGGCGTTTTCCCACCAAGATTGACGATTGAAGACAAACCCTGGTTCTCGCACGTAACGCGCTTGCTCTGCCGTCCAGGCAAGATTGCCGCACAGTAATACTGGCGCGTGGGGGAGGCGCATCAGGACAGCTAAACCTCCAGGCGTTGCCCCGGCGATGTCAATTAAAAGGACACTCCCATCGTTAAATAAGTCCCGATGGGCGTGAAACGTGCCCAGTGGTTCGGCTCCGACGAAATCAACGAACTGCCACTGCTTCACGCCATCGTACTCGTCACTGAGTGAGAGCGCGCTTTCGCCTTCTTCTACAGCGGTAATGTATTCCACTGAGGAAACAATCACCCGTGCTTTGGGAAAATTTTCCAGTTCGCCGGTGTGGCTGAAACGCAAATCTGGGAGAATAATGTCTCGCACTCGCTCTTCTGACAAGCCGGCGCTTTCGAGTTGCGAGAGAATATCTTGCCCCTTAGCCATCGTGGGAGAACCTATAGCCGTCCGAAAGACCCCCAAGTAACCATCCGCATCGTCAACGACTCCGCGACTGAGGCCGGCGCCGACTAAGATAATGCCTTTGCTCGGATGTTCGATGGCGAACGCCAAAACGTCAAGCACAAGAGTGTCTAAGAGACTACCGCCTCGGTACACTACTTTCTTCGGAACGGTCACTTCTCCTGTTTTGAAGACATGTAATTTTACTCCAGCGACACCTTTGTAGGGCTTCGGCCAATATTGGAGTGTGGGCGGAACATATGGAGGCCGAAGAGGCTTTTCACACGCGGTGAACAACAGTATGAGAAAAAGAAAAACTCGCATGGGGTTGGTGGCGTATAGCTCATCCTATGGCTAAACAAGCTCCCTTGCTTTGCTCGTTCTATAGCATATCGCTCACGGAGCTATAAAACGAACGCCGTGAGCAGGCTAGATATTTTTTACACTTTCCGAGTTGACCGCAGAAGGGCTCTCAACTATGTTGTGAGCGCTTCTCAGCTGCGGGGAGGCTGAGAAAGCGAAGGATATATGGCTGGTATACCAGGCACGGAGGAACGGCTGGCCCTGGCGGAGATAGAAGATCGGTTGCGGAGGATTCGGGCGCGGTTTAACCTCTACACTATTCAACATCACTGCTATCGCCTCGGTGTGGCGCTCTCGTTAGGCGTCGCACTACTGATTCTCGGGGCGTTTCTCTTGCCTCCTTGGGTATTCACTTTGGCGGCATGGCCCCTCCTCGGACTGCTCGCCTTTCTCTTCCTGTTTTTTCTGCGTCGTAGTGTAATAGATTGGTCAAATCTTACTGCGGCGGCGCGCCGCATCGACGCACAAACTGGTCTCAAGGAACGCCTGTCCACTTTAGTAGCCCAACTGACCACCGGCGTGATTGGCAAAGAACCTCCGTCCACACTGTGGCCGCATCTTCTGACAGATAACATGAATCACCTTTCTGATTGGGAAGCGAGAAAAGTTGCCCCCAGCCGCATCCCCTGGAGTTTTTTGCCGTTTTTGTTTGCGTTAGCGCTCGCGCTTCTTGTCGCCTCGATTCCTATGCTGTCGGCAGTCTCTCGTCCAAATCCATTTGCTTTGGATAACGTACAAACGGTGCTGTCGCAGCTTCCTGATCGCCTTGGCCAAATGGCCGATGAAAAAATGTCTATTCTCCCCGATGCTTCTGATCATTGGGGCGGCAGCAGCATGTTTGGAGAAAACAAGACGCCGAACCCGGAAATGAGCGATAAGGAACAGCAAGGAGGCAAACCTGCCAGTGAAGGAGAAGCTCGCTCCTTAGCGTCTCTTCCTGAAGAATTACAAAAAGCGATTCGCAAGGCGCTCAAAGGTTTAGACATCAAAGAAGAGAAAAAAGAGCAAGGGAACGTTCCTCGTGATCCAAACCAATTAGCCTTGCGTCCTTCTGACGAGGCGTCGCGAAAGAAGCCGGATTTCGCCATGAAAGGAACCCCCCCTCCCACAGGAAAAGAACAACAAGCCGCTGGTCGTGGTGGTCAAGGTGGGGAGGGAAGTGGAACTCCAGCGGGCAACGGCGGCGTCGCACAACCTCCCGATCAAGGCAGCGGCATGCAACAGCTGGCCCGGGCGCAGTTGGATCGACGAAATGCGCGTGGCCAATTTCAACCAAACAGCCCACAGCTGCCGGGGCGAGGTGGAGAGTCAGGAGAGGGGGGGCCTGGCGCCGGCAGCGGAACTGATCCACGCTTGCTTGGCAATAAAGCTGAGTTGGGCGGTGGCGCCAATACCTTTCAGCTGGCTCTTGATGCGACCCATGAGCGCGTCATGAGTGGAGATAATCTTGAAGAATCGGAAAAGTACGAAGGCGGCGTGATCGAGAAGTCAACGAAAAGCTTGAGTCAACGACAGTCGCTCGATGACGCGATTCGCAAGTCGCAGGTGCCGCCGGAATACGAAGAGATCGTCAAACGTCTATTTTCTCGTGGAGAATCCCAGTGAGTACAGCCGATCGCGCAGTGACCGAATTTCAAGACACCTTTCGCCGCATTCGCACGGAAGTAGCTAAAGCCATCATCGGTCACGATGAGATGATCGAGAACATCTTGATTGCTTTTTTTGCCGGAGGGCACGTGTTGATCGAAGGGGTGCCTGGAACGGGAAAAA
>JBFWZL010000127.1:0-13585 GCA_050185455.1 Binatia bacterium
AGGCATAATTGAATCCTTAAGCCATTTTCTTATTGAGTCATTGATTCATCGGGTTCGGGCCATTGATGAAAGCAGGACTGCAATCATCGACCTAATGGCTCGATTCTTCAATCACTCAATGGTTTAATGACTCGATAGCTTGTTGCTGAACCCCACGTTGCGCAAGTGAGGAGGCTCGGTTAGGGTGAGCTCGCTGAGCGTATCTACGTGGGGAGGAGCGCCTTTTGAGGGAGGAATATTCGTATGAATGCTCAACGGCGGCGTCTTGAGGTGTGGCAAGGCTTGATCGTGCTGGCCGTGCTGCTTGGAGTGCTCGCCTCCCGGAGCAGAGCCGAATCTGGCGATGAAGAAACAAGCAGGACTCTCCGGCTCAGTTTGTCTGACTGTATTAAAAGGGCGATAGACGATCATCCTTCTGTACAAGAAGTCCAGTGGGAAGTCGCAATTCGGAAGAGCGATCTCCAACAGGCGCAGGCAGGATACCAGCCAACTGCTGAATTCATCAATGTATTTGGTGTCGTCAACGACGCCAAAGGCAGTCTCGCCGGCCCGCGTCCCATTAAGACCGGAGGGATCGATGAGCTTGGGCCGTTCACGCGACTGGAAGGACAAATTGTCTACCCACTATTTACGTGGGGGAAATTGCCCAATGGGGTGAAGGCCGCTACAAAAGGGGTTGAACAAGAGCTAGCGAATGTCGACCAGAAAAAAGCGGAGGCCGTGCGCGAAGTAAAAGAATTCTATTACACTCTTTTATACACTAGGCAGATACAGGCGCTCCTGGGGGATGTGCGGGACGGGTTTGAGAAAGCAGTAAAAACGGCGGAAGGGCGGCTTGCCGAGTCGAAAATTACGCAGATCGATTTTCTGAATCTGAAACTCGGCTATGTCGGCGTCGCTAAAGAAACGGAAAAATTGCGCAACGGCGTTGAGCTCACTCGAGCTGCTTTAGTACGCGCCATGGGACTGCCGCAGTCGACGGCGTTTGAGCCAGCCGATGACACCCTAGCTCCACAGCCTGCTCACCTCAAGGATCTTGACCATTACGTGCAGCGCTTGTTCGCGAACCGTCCGGAATGGCGTCGCCTGCGGATCGGCATTCAAGCCAAGGAGGCGGAACTTGCCATGGCGACCAGCGATTATTTCCCCACATTTTTCTTGGCGGTGCCCATCCGCTACGGCTATGCCCCTGGTCGTTCTCGACAGACCAATCCTTTTGCCAATGATGATTTTAACTTTGGGGCAGCGGGTCCTGTCCTTGGGCTCCGGTGGAGCTTGAGCTTCGGTGAGACGGCGGCAAAAGTTTCGCGCAGCCGAGCTGAACTGTTCAAGCTGCGCTCGCAGGAGAAAAATGCCGAGGCCAGTTTTCCGATCGAGGTCAAAGAGGCATACCTTGGTGTGAAAGAGACTGAGGAACGGATGTCGATCACATCTGAGGGCCGCAAAGCCGGCCGTGCGCTTGTGACATTAGCGGCGGCAAACTTTGAAATCGGCATTGGCGAGCCGCAAGACGTGTTTTTGGGTTTAGGTAATTATACTCGTGCTACGAACGACTACTATGAGGCCGTTAAGGATTATAACCTTGCCTTGGCAAAACTCAGCTTCGTCGTAGGGGAAGAGGTGTCGGAACTGCAATATTAAGCGCCTAGAAGAACGCCGCGTTTCCTCGGAGGAAGGACAGAACGGAATGGCTCGACGATGGATTTTTGCTGGAGTGTTGTGGGCGGTGGTAGGAGTGATGGCCGCGGGTGCGGAAGGGCCCCCAGGAACGCAACCTGCACAGGAGACCGCGCAGAGTGGTGTACTAGCCACAGCGCGGACGATTGCCTACCTCCCATTCAAAGGAGTTATCTGCGTCGTGGGGGTTGTGGCTTCTTTTCCCGTGTATTGGTTAAGTGGAATGGACCCCGAGGTCAGAAACGATACCGAAGCGATGCGAGCGAAATATTGCAGCCGCGAATATCTTCTTGGTTCTGAGTGGTCGCGATAATGAGTGCCAGGAATGGTCCGTCGTGAAACCGTTGGCATATATGGCGCTCATTCTCTTTGATGATTCGAAGACACGCTTCTTTTTAACCATCAGTGAGGATACAACTGTGAAAATACGAAGCCTCGTCAGCATTATGAGCGTTGCTCTCAGTTGCGCTCTTGCGCAACCGGTACGGGCGGAAACTCCCGTGAACACCGTGAGAAATCTTCTTGATGCTGTTCGTTCTTATAATGGCGCCACCGACAATGCCATGAATGCGCAAAAGGTTGTTGCAGAAACACTCCCGATTCGAGATCTCTCTCAAGAGGTGCTTGGACCACATTGGAGCAAGCTAAACGCCTCCGAGCAAAAGAGTTTTGTGCAGTTGCTGCAAGACCTCTTGCAGAAAGTGGCCTACCCTAAATCAGCTGAGTTTTTTGGCGACCTGAGTATTGACTTTGTTGGGGAGCGTGTCATGGGCGCCGACGCTGTTGTGGAGACAACCGTCAGTCATCCAAAAGAAGGACAAATTACGATTGAATATAAGCTTCGCCAGGCAGGCAAACGTTGGACACTCACAGACGTACTGCTTGATAGTGTAAGCTTGGTCACTAACGTCCGTACGCAAATGCAGCAGGTCATCGCCAAGGAGTCGTATCAAGGACTGTTGAAGCGTATGCGAGAAAAATTAACCGAAAGTTGAGGCGAAACGCGGACCGCTATACCCCGCCCCAGTCCGCTGTAGTGGACATGAGCGATTCTTTTTCTGACAGCGTCTCACGTTCGTTCAAGGCGCGCGAACAGCGACTGCTGCGCTGGCTTGCGCACCTTACCACTGTGCGTCCCTGGCCCGTGCTTCTCGTCTGTCTTGTGATCGCGGCGATGACAACGTTCTATGCTGTTCGTTTTATGACGTTTGTTACCGGGCGCAACGATCTCATTTCTTCGGACAAGCGCTACGTCCAACTCGACGATGAATACTCCCAAGAGTTCATGGGGATCGATCAGGTCGTGGTGGTGGTTGAGCCCCGAGACGTACAGCAGGGGAAGGATTTTGTCACTCGCCTTGGCGAGCGCCTCGGTCGGGATACGGACCATGTCGAGGAGGCTTTTTACCGGATAGACACGAGCTCCCTCGAAGGAAAAAAGTTGCTCTACCTTTCCGCCGAGGATCTCCGTTCGTTGCGAGATCAGGTCAGAGAATATCATGACCTCATTCACGATCTTACGACAGCTCCTGGTTTGAACACCCTCTTTTACGCAATCAATCAGCAAGTCAGTACGGGCATGGTGTCGCATATCGTTTCCGGCTTTCTTGGGTTGGATCCTCCCGAAGAGCCGTCTACGAAAGACAGTGGAAAAGCGAACCCCATGAAAGTCACCTTCCTGTCCTCACTGCTGCAGGAGTTGGAACGTGCGTTAGGAAGCACTGATTATGGATATCGTTCTCCCTGGGCAAAATTTTTTGGCGGCGCTGAGGAATTGTCTGATGATGGCTATCTGGTGTCGGGCAATCGCCGTTTCGTTTTCTTGATGGTCGAGCCCAAACAAGCTCCCGAAGGTGGTTTCGCTGATACCGACGCGTCCATTGCGGCGATTCGCGCAGCCGTGACGGAACTCAAAGTGGCATTCCCGGGTCTCAACGCTGGCGTGACTGGAATGGAAGCGTTGAACAGCGATGAAGCCGTCAGTACGCAGGCCGACGCGGGAGTTGCGAGCGTTGTGTCCTTGCTGGGAGTGACGCTCTTGTACCTGTTGTTCTTCAGAAAGGTTCGTCATCCGCTGTTCATCGTTGCTTCCCTGACGGTTGGGTTGGCGTGGACGATGGGGTTCGTGACGCTTGCCGTCGGGCATCTGACGATCATTACTGTTTTTGTTGCTCCGATGTTGCTTGGTCTCGCTGACGATTTCGGCGTACATTTCATTGCGAGATATGAAGAAGAGCGCAGTTACGGAGCGGATACGCGCGAGGCCCTGTTCACGGTATTTGCGCATACCGTGCCGGGCATTGCGGCTGGCGCGATTACGACCTCGCTTGCGTTTGCCGCAGTGATGCTTGCTGACTTCCGCGGCGTACAGGAATTGGGTCTGATTGCCGCTGGCGGTCTGCTGTTGTCCCTGTTGGCGGTAGTGACGTTTTTGCCGGCACTAGTGACGATTGTGGAATCTCACCGCCCCTGGACGATTGGAACAATGGAGCGGACGTTTCTGACTAGTCTCTTTACCTCTTGGGGAACGGTAATGGGGAAGCTGCGTTGGCCGCTTCTTATATTACTAGGATTTTGCACGCTCGGAGGTTTGGGTGCGTTGCCGAGGATGTCGTTCGATCATAATCTCCTGAATCTCCAGGCGCACGGCACCGAGTCAGTTGAATGGGAAAAACGCATTCTTAAAAATTCGGAGCGCTCTTCTCGCAATGCATTGGCCACCGCCCCTACGCCTGAAGAAGCGATGCGCAAAGCCGCGGCATTTGAGGCGATTCCTTCCGTCGAATCGGTGGAGAGCGTCGCCTCGCTCATTCCGTCTGATCAGGACGTACGCATCGAACTGGTCCACGCGCTTCAACCGTTCCTTGGTGATTTGTCGCCTACGTTGACAAAACCCGCCGCCGTAAATGTCCCGGACTTGGTGCGCACGCTCGATAAACTGAAACTTAAAATTCGTGAAGAGAATGAAGACTGGGACCCGCTCCGTAAGCCTTCTGAGCGGGACCTGCGTGAAGTCCGTCGCAGTCTGCTGGCGGTTATCGAGCGCTTACGGAATATGTCAGAGACCGACGCTCAGGCCGCGCTCTCACGCTTTCAAGACGCGCTGTTTCGCGATTTTCAAGATAAATGGTCTCTTTTGCGCAGTAATTTGAATCCTTCCGGCCCCATTACACTTGCGGATGTGCCAGCGCAACTGAAAAGTCGTTTCGTGAACAGTGATGGCACTAAATTCCTCCTGCAAATTTTTCCAAAGAAGAACGTGTGGGAAAAAGAAGCGCAGGAAGAATTCGTCCAGCAACTCCGGCAGGTGGACCCGGACGTGACCGGCAATCCCGTGATTGGTTATGAATCGATCAAAGCGATGAAAGAAGGTTATATCGAAGGCGGCATCTATGCCTTTCTCGCGATTATTCTAGTCACCTTCTTCTCGCTATGGCGAGTTGGCGACACCGTGCTCGCTATTCTTCCATTAGGGTTGGGAATTATCTGGACCGCGGGGCTCATGTGGATCTTTAGCCTTAAGTTCAACCTGGCCAACTTGGTTGCGGTGCCGCTAATCATAGGCATTGGCGTCGAGAACGGCATTCACCTCGTCCACCGCTATCGAGAAGAGGGAATTGGCGGACCGGCGCTGGTCGCCGGCAGTACCGGCCAATCAGTCGCGCTGTTTTCCTTAACGACGATGATTGGTTTCGGCAGCCTCATGGTCGCCAGGTATTACGGTATCTTCAGCATGGGATTACTACTGACCATTGCGGTTGGCAGTGTACTCATCGCATCATTGACCGTGCTGCCACTGCTCCTCTTTCGGGCGCTTCCCCAGAACTCTTCCGTGCCTCTGCCAGAAAAGACAATTGTCGATAGTCCCCCTGAGGAGCTTAAAGAGTGGAAAAGAGTCGCTGGAAGAAGATGAAAGAAACGATAACCAAGGTATACAAACGTTGATTATGGTGACAGGCGCTAATTTTCTACAATTGCTAAGAAACTCCGGCTTTGACTTCTTTACCGGCGTGCCCTGTTCGTTAGTCAAAAGCCTGATTGCTACACTGGAAGAACGTGGCGGCTATATTCCTGAAACTCGTGAAGATGCCGCGGTCGGTCTTGCCGCCGGCGCCTCCATGGCGGGGAAGCAGCCGATGGTCATTATGCAAAACTCGGGCTTGGGCGTGAGCCTCAACGCGCTTGCCTCCCTGAGCTTGCTGTATCACTTCCCCTGTTTGTTACTGATCACCTGGCGTGGGTATCAAGGAAAAGACGCGCCGGAGCATATCATCATGGGAGAAATCTCCCCACGTTTGCTCGAAACTTTGCACGTGCCCTACCAAATATTAAGCGCTGAAGCCGCTGCCGAGGCCATTGGCTGGGCTGCGAACGCGATGAAGCAGACTGGCAAGCCAGTTGCCCTGCTTTTACCGCCGGGGGTGATGCAATGAAGCTGGCGGAGGCGCTTGGTCTTGTCATTCCTTCATTGCAAGACGAGTTGGTCGTCCATGCCAACGGTTTTATTTCGCGTGAGTCGTTCAACATTAGTGATCGTCCCGGCAATTTCTACATGATCGGTTCGATGGGCCTCGCGTCATCAATCGCCCTTGGCGTCGCGCTCAACAAACCAGAGCGTCGCGTGATCGTGTTTGACGGGGATGGCAATATCTTGATGAATTTGGGCTCCCTGGCGATGATCGGTGCGCTGCAGCCGCGCAATTTTGTGCATATCGTTTTTGATAACGAGGCGTATGGTTCGACGGGAAACCAGCGGACGATCTCCGGTCAGGTTGCGCTTGAAGAGCTGGCGCGTTCCGCCGGATATCAACGGGTGCGGCGAGTCGATTCAGAGTCTGCATTGCGTACTGCTATCATGGAATTTCTTGCGCAATCCGGTCCGTCCTTTTTACTGATCAAGATCGAACCGGATCAAGAAGAAAGAAAAATCGGTCGCATCACGCATGACCCGCAACAGATTGCCGAGCGGTTTATGGCGGCTATTAGTGGTCAGCCGTCAGCTATCAGCCGTCAGTCAGACCAGAAACGCTGAAGAAACGGAGAGTAATTGGGCATCCTCAGATAACCCAATTTTTGCTCTGGCGAAAAGCTGAGAGCTAAAAGCTAATAACTATTTATGCGCCAATATATCCTTCTAAACCCTGGTCCTGTGAACGTCTCTCCGCGTGTGCGACAGGCGTTGTTGCGAGGAGACCTCTGTCACCGTGAGGAAGAGTTTTCTGACCTGCTTGTCGCTGTCCGCACAAAACTCCTGCGCGCTTTTGCGCCGACCGGGTACACGGCTGTGCCGTTGAGCGGCTCGGGCACCTTAGCAGTCGAAGCGATGGTGTCCTCGGCATTGCCCGAAGGAAAAAAACTGTTGGTGATCAATAACGGCGTGTACGGTGAGCGCATGTTGCGCATGGCCGAAGCGCACCGCATTCCTACAGTCGAACTTCGCTACGACTGGACCGAACGTCCAGAGATGGGACAAATTGAGGAGACGCTGAAAGCCGATCCTACCATTGCCGCTGTTGCACTCGTACATCATGAAACGACAACCGGACTACTAAATCTTGTAAGCGAGGTTGGGGCAATTACGCGCCAGACCGGTCGTTTGTTGCTGCTCGACGCTGTGAGCGCACTGGGCGGCGAGGAACTGGACTTGGTTCGTGACGGTGTAGACCTCTGCGCTTGTACGGCAAACAAATGTATTCAAGGACTGCCCGGAGTCGCTTTTGTCTTGGTTCGTCAAGAGGCGATGACGGCAATGCAAGGTTACCCGCGCCGTTCGCTTTACTTGCATTTGCCCGCGCACTGGGAAGCGCATGAAAAGCGGAGCATTCCCTTCACTCCCTCTGTTCAAGCATGGTACGCCTTGGACGAAGCCTTGGACGAGCTTTTAGAGGAAGGAGTCGCCGCTCGCGTGCAGCGTTATCAGCAGGCGGCGTCTCTTTTGCGGAAAGGGTTTGCCCGGCTGGGATTAAGATTTTTGTTGCCCGCCGAATATCGCGCAAACTCTTTAACCTCTATGTTCCTACCGGAAGGCATGACGTATCAATGTCTACATGACAACCTCAAGGAACACGGCTTCGTTATCTACGAAGGACAGGGCGAGCTGCAGACCGGGATCTTTCGCGTTGCCAATATGGGGCATCTGACCGAAGACGACTTTCGCCGCTTCTTGGGAGCGCTCGAAGAAGTGCTTGAGGCAGAGAAGGCGACATAAGAGAGGCCCTTATCCCCGTATGTTTTCGGGGGGCTCTACGCCTGCTTTGGAGCGTATCCTCTGGTGGCGCGCCTAGCAAATATCGTCTTTGGCCTTGGGACGAGAGTCTGTCCCTTCTTTTTTACATGTCGATTCCTTCCGTCGATGGTGATTGACGAGTGTGGTGGCGCTTGGCGCGGCGCTTTACGGTCCGTTTGTCGTGTTTGACATCAGCCGTATGAAAGTGAGCCTCGATCCGTATCGTCTCGCGTTCGCTTTCTGGCTGCTTGCCTCCTTGATTGACACCGACCACCCTACTATGACGTCAATCCGCCTGCCGGGTCCAATGGCAAATTGAAAATATCACCCCAGGCGACCGCACCACGACCTTTGTGTATAACGCTGACGACAATGTCGAGTCCGTCACACTGCCTACGAAACCCGCGCACGCCTTCACCTACACGCCGGTCGATCTCGAAGAGGACTATATTCCGCCGCTCGTGCCTGGTACAGGCGCGACCACCTCCCTATACAACCTGGGTCGACAGCTGGGACATATCGACCGACCCGATACCCAGGACGTGACCCTGCAGTACGATCCCGTAACAGGTCGGTTGACTAGCCAAGGCACGGCGCAGGGGCAGTATCTCTACACCTACCACCCCACCAGCGGGCAACTACAGACCGTCACCGCGCCGGGTGGGGAAGGCTTAACCTATAGCTACGATGGCTCCCTGCTCACCGAGACCGAATGG
This sequence comes from Binatia bacterium, assembly GCA_050185455.1. Lineage (GTDB taxonomy): Bacteria > Desulfobacterota > Binatia > Bin18 > Bin18 > SYOC01. Next base: position 8,620 of record JBFWZL010000127.1, read on the forward strand.
ACGGGACCGGTGGCGGGTTCTGTCAGCCGCACCTATGACACCGACTTCCGCGTAGCCAGCCAGAGCATCAACGGCGGGCATACTATCGTCTTTGGCTATGACAACGACAGCCTGCTGACCAGCGCGGGCGACTTGACTCTGACCCGGAGAATGGACAATGGCCTCCTCGACAGCACGACACTGACAGCGGGCAGCGTGACCGTCAGCGACAGCTACACTTACAACGGCTTTGGCGAGCCCGAGCACTACACCGCCACGGTAGATAGCATGGCAGTCTTTGACGTGGACTACACCCGTGACAAACTCGGGCGCATTACCCAGAAAGTCGAGACCCTCGGCGGCGTCACTGATACCTACGAGTACGCCTATGACTCTGCCGGACGACTCAAGGAAGTCAAAAAGAACAGCGCCATCACCGCCGCCTACACCTACGACGCCAACGGCAATCGCTTGACCGGACCAGGCGGGACGAGCACCTACACCTACAAGGAAAAAAGGGATCAGGCCTTGCAATTGCGCAGAGGGTTTGCCAAGAGTCCTCGCGTTGCGGTCGGGATTGGACGTGCTTATCGGGACATGGCTATCGGCTAGGGGAGATCGCGCCGCACCTGGGAGTCCATTATGAGACGGTCGGCCGCTGGTTATGGCGCCTCGAAGAAGCATTCCATGATGTATGAATGCAAGACCTGACCCCAAATTCCACAAATTCTCCAAATTCTATGAATTCCTGAATTCCCTACGGCTATTCAACCCTGAGCTGTCTGTTCCTCCGTCTCTTGTGGGAAGACATACAGATCTTGCTGCCGGAGCGCTATGAGAATTTCTTTTCCCTTGTCTAGAGATAAACGGTGGTAGACATAAGCCGGAAGTAAGATTTCTACTTCAGCAGGTTCCTTACTCTCCTGCACGCGGACCTGCAGTGTATACGTTTCCGCCTGCATCGTTTGATTGACGATCACTCCCGGCAAGATGTTGTCCTGTATATGTTTTGTTACCTGATCTGGCCGTACGATCAAAATCTGGGTAGGCCGGATGCAGAGGTAGACTGGAGTTCCCACGGCAAATGGGGCCAGAGGCGCCGCAATCCGACGCCCGCGCCAGTTCGCCCAGAGCGTATCTTCGTGGTGTTTTTCCACGATAGCGGGGAGAAAGTTCCTTGTGCCGACCAACTCCGCTACTCGCCGATTGGCTGGTCGAAAGAACACCTCTTCTCGTGTGCCTTGCTGAATGATGCGTCCGCCTTCATAGACGATGACGTGTTGACCAAGAGTGAATGCATCCGTCAAATCATGGGACACTAAGAGGATTGTAAGGTTGAGGCGTTCTGCAAGTTGGAGCAACTCCTGACGAAGCGAGGCGCGTAGCGGCGTATCGAGCGCGGCGAATGGTTCGTCAAGCAGCAGCAGCCGTGGATGAATCGCCAGCGCGCGTGCGAGGGCGACACGTTGTTGCTGGCCGCCGGACAGCTCACTTGGGCGGCGATGTGCAAGCCCTTGCAGGCCAAAGAGGTCAAGCATCTCGTTTACGCGTTGCCTGCGTTCTTGTCGCGGCAACTTAGTAATGCCGAAGCCAATATTTTTCTCAACGGTGAGGTGGGGGAATAAGGCGTACTGTTGTGGCACATAGCCGATACGCCGGGTTTGTGGGGGTAAAAGCAGTCCACGAGAACTATCGTATACGAGTTGGCTGTCAATGTTGACGCGTCCGTAATCGGCCTGGAGCGTGCCGGCAATCACTTGGAGAGTCAGGCTCTTACCAGAACCTGAGGGACCGAAGAGAACGATAAGCTTTTGTTTGGCGATGAAATTAACATCAAGGGTGAACCCCTTGAGCTGCTTCCGTGCGGTAACTTCAAGCATAAGCGCCAAATGGACTGCGGTGCAGCAGCAAGCGGACGGAGAACAACACGACAAACGAGACCACGACGAGGATCGCGGAAAGTACAAGAGCGGCCGTCAAATCCGATTCCATTGCCGTGTAGATCGCCAGGGGCATGGTCTGCGTACGTCCTAGCATATTGCCGGCGAACATAATCGTTGCGCCAAATTCTCCTAGCGCGCGCGCCCAAGCCATCACCGCGCCGCCGACCAAGGCGGGAAAAGCGAGGGGGGCAGTCACGCGTAAGAAGGTGCTCAGCGGGGAATGACCAAGGGTATACGCAACACGCTCCAGCTCTTGATCAACGCTTTGGAAACCGGCGCGTGCGGCGCGGATGTAGAAGGGCGCGCCCACAAAACTCTGCGCCAGCACCACTGCGACAGATGTAAAGCTCACTTGCAAACCGGCGACATCAAGCCAGGAGCCGAGCAGACCGTGTCGACCGAATGTCATCAACAGGGCGACGCCTGCAACCGTGGGGGGAAGCACCATCGGCAGGTCGATGAGTGTGTCTACGATGGCGATTCCGGGAAAACGCCGCCGCGCCAACAGATAGGCGACCGGGGTGCCAAAGAGTAGGGCGAGACCTAAACTGCTGAGCGATGTCACGAAACTTAAACGCAACGCTTCTGTCACTAAAGGTTGTTGAAGCGTCTCCCACACGCCTTCTTGCGGCAATACTTTGAGAAACACTGCGACAAGCGGAAGAGCGAGAAAGATCATCACAAGGCTAACAGGAAGGAGAAAAACCATAGATTGCCAATTCATGAGCTGTTCTTTCCGACCATCTCCAGGAACAAGGTGCATTACATATGCTACCTGGCGTTGATTGGCGCAAAGTTATACGCTTTGAGAATAGCTTGCCCCTCCGCGGATAAGACAAAGGAGATGAATGCCTTGGCTGCTGCGGAGTTTTTGACTTCTTTGGTAAGGGCAATGGGGTACGCGGCGATTTGGTTGTACGCGTCCGGGATCGGAACTAGGCGCACCTCTTTGCTAATTTCGGGTGTGACATCACATATATAGACAATGCCCGCATCCACCTCACCCAGCTGTACTTTAGTGACGACTTGTTTGACGTTGTCTTCTTCCGAGACGATATTCGCCAAGACCTGTTTTTCAAAGTCGACGCCGTAGTCAGCACTCGCTTTGCTAATCGCCTGGCGACTGTAGTTGCCGACCGGTACTTTCGCGTTCGCGAGATCGAGTTTGAGTGCCGGCTTGGCGAGGTCGCGAAATTCCTTCACTTGTCCTGGATTCGCTTGTGGGACGATGACGGCTAATCTATTTCTGACGAAAATAGAAGACTCTCCCTGCACGACGCCGCTCTTTTTCGCTCGCTCCATCTGTACGGCGTCCGCCGAAGCGAAGACGTCCGTGTACGCCCCCAATTCAAGTTGGGTGCGCAACATCTGCGAGCCGCCAAAATTATACACAACTTTCAGTCCCGGATGGGAGAGCTCGAGCCGTTTGCCAATCTCGGTAAAGGGTGCGGTCAACGAGGCGGCGGCGAACACCGTCAGTTCTCCAATGATGGATGATTGTTCTTCAGCATGGGCAACGCTGAACGACAGTATGGGTGTCGCCTGAAGACTCTGCGTTGGACAAAAATGAAAGACGCCAAGAAACAGCGCTCCGATAGGTCCTCGTGTCAAAAATCTCCAGCGTTCACCGTCGCATGAAATCCTTGTCATTACTGACCCCCTCCCTCCGGTATACTTTTTGTCCGCGCCTGAAGTTGCTCTGCTTTTCGGCGACTTGATGTCAGCGCCTTGCGGCGGTGGGAAGCGACCTGAGCGGCGATCCGGTTGAGCCATTCCACGATACTTTCCGCGGCGGTGAGCTTTGACTCGAGTACCAGCGATTCGAAGCTCGTTGAAGCAATATGCTGGGAATGGATCCTTTGTCGTTCCAGATAATCCCGGCATGCGGAAAGTTGTGCCTTCACAAGTGCTTTTGCTTCGGCGGCGCCGAGTTGTTGTGCAAAATAGAGCTTGAGCAGAAAATCCAGACGCACTTCTCGCATGCGTGCGACTGGGCGACGTAGCCATTCCAGGAAGAATGCTTCGGCGTCGTCCGCTAGCGAGAAGACCTTGCGCGGAGGGCGCGCTCCCACTATGACCTGTTCTCCATAAATGAGGCCACGCTCCTGCAGATCTTTGAGGAACGTGTAGATCGTACTTATATCCGCGGGCATAACCTGACCCAAGTCTTCTTCAGGCTTAAAATGCTGAGCGATCTCGTACCCATGCATTGGTCGTTCACGCAACAAGCCCAAAATGGCGTACGCCGTGGGCGTCAAGTTGATATCTAAGCGAGTCATATAGGGAAATAAAAATATTTTACCGCCGAATATATGATGCCACTCTAAACCGCACAAGGAGGGATCATGCAACTCAGAAAAGCGCGTCGGGAACGGCCTACAATCTTATCCCAACCTACACTCTGCTTCCCTGGAGGCCGGAATAAGCGCAGCATTGCTGGCGAACCTCTTCAACGAAGTCGGCAAAACCCTCAAGCCGAGGGCTCATGGTATTTTTACGCTAGAGAGCCGGGACACTGTAGAATTTCCGTTAGTGGGACTTCGTTGAATCTTCAGTGAACAGAGACCTCAAAGAAAAGTAGGTAGAAACGATATGTCCTCCGGCAACCGTGGCTGTGGCATTGATCGTAGGTCGGTTATTGCGGCGCCATGATGAGTTCCTCGACGTCCCGGAGCCGATCTTTACCAAAAAAGATCTCGTCGCCAATGAAAAATGTTGGTGATCCGAAAGCGCCGCGCTCCACTGACCGTTGGGTGTTGTCGAGAAGCCGATCCTTGATTGCTGGAGTTTGGACTAGCTCGCAAAAGCGCCCGCTGTCCAGCCCCGACTCGTCGAGCGCCGCACGCAGCACCTTCGGGTCGTCCATTTTCTTGGGGTCGGCCCACATATGGCGATACATTTCATCGACGTACCGCTCGAACACTCCTAGTGATTGCGCGGCAATGGCGCCGCGCATCAGCATTAAGGTGTTGACAGGAATAAACGGAGTGCTCTGAAAGCGGATATTCCCGTGACGGCGCAAGAATCGGCTCATCTCACGCCGC
>JBFWZL010000128.1:0-13478 GCA_050185455.1 Binatia bacterium
CAGGAGCCGACATGGAGAAACAGTGGCGATATAGGCAATATATTTGCGGGGTACAAACCCAGCTACTGTTCATCTTCTTATGGTTCGTTCACCCTGTCTTTGTCAAACCGGCCGTTGCTGAAGGAACGAAAAAAGGGAAAGTAGGTGCGCTGACTAAGACCCAAGGGGGTGCGCCAGCGGCCCAAAAAACTGGAGGCGCGGCAACTCTCCCCCACACGCCGGGCAAAAAAGGCGCAAAGCAACCACAAGCGTCTTCTTCTCGCTCCTCCGCTCACCCTACGGTAATACTTTCAACCGGAAAGAGAAAAGCTAACAACAAAGTCGACAAACAATCAGTTTTGCGAAAAACGAAGAAGGACACGAAGCCATCTCCGTCTGCGACGGTTGCCAAGTCAACAAAGAAAGGAAAAAAGACTGTTGCCGCAAAACCCTCTTCGAAAACATCGCGGCTGACGAAATCTCGGAGGACAACTCAGGCGGGTTATCCTACGACAAAACGGCAAAAAGCGCGAACGACTCCCATGTCAGCGAGCAAAAAAACGCTCATTAACACAACAGTGGAGTCAACAACTCGACCTGAGTTAATTACCAAGAGCTCCAATGACGCTGAAATGGCCACACGTTACTCGCCCGAGATTGCCCCTTTTCTGATCCAGGTTAACGACGAGCGATTGATCCACCGCATCAACAGCGCCTTCGCCCTGCCCGGAGAAACCATGACGCTCAGCGTTGGCGAAACAAGCGGAAATAACGAATATGTTGTCCAGACGGCGCTCGCTACTGTACAAACCGGGCCGAATACTTGGACTTGGAAAGCGCCTCGGGAAGTAGGGATTTATCCTGTACATATTTCCCACTCCGACGGAGACATAGCCATCCAGCTGAACGTTTTTGTCATGGTCCCGTTAGCGCTCGCGAAGGATGGATCTCTGAACGGCTACCGGATCGGTTATTATCCGACGAAAGCGCGGAGACAACTTTTCACATATCCCCCCCCCCGTGGCTTAATAGAGGTTACCGAAGCGAATGAGAATACACAGGTAAGCCCACACTTCAAATTACGCCAATTCTTGTGCAAGCAAGAAAGCGCTTATCCGAAGTACATCGCGTTAGACCCTCGGTTGCTCGTCGTGCTCGAAGCGATTTTGCTCAAGATCAACGAACAAGGTCACCACAGTCCTACGCTGTCGATCATGAGCGGCTACCGCACGCCCTACTATAATCGAGCAATCGGCAACTCGACGACATATAGTCGACACCTCTGGGGAGACGCTGCAGATATCTTTGTTGACTCCAACCCTCAAGACGGAGAAATGGACGATTTCAACAATGACGGCGTTATCAATATCCATGATACTGAAGCGTTACATAGTATCGTGTCGAAAATGTATGAACCGCGCGCGTCGCGGTTCCTTGCGGGCAGTTTTTTCAATGAACCGATCCTTCAGCAACTTGTTATAAACGGCTATACTGACGACACACGCCTGCAAAAGCTCTTAACTGGGGGATTGGCGCGTTATCGCGCGACCAGTTCTCATGGCCCCTTCGTTCATATCGATGTGCGCGGGATTTTTACTCGTTGGGGACAATAGACCAAGGGGTTACGCTCTTTGAGTAGATACCACTAACAAAGGGCAGCGTAAAAAATTTCGCGGAATGCTGCTCTTGTGATTTCCTCTTTTCTTTCCTCAAGCCTCTAGTCTCCAACTCTATTCTGCGCTAGTGTCTGCCAATATCGCCTATTCGTCATCTGAAGAAATGTAGCAAGAGGCTACATAAATCTTGGCGGACTGTTTCTCACGCAAAGTGTAGGCGCGGTAATGCTTATTATAGATGATCGCATTCCAGAGAAGGAGGTAATATGGCGGACAATTTCTACCCGGCTGATGGGATGAAATCCCTTAAGAAACTCCGGGCTCTACGTCCGGATTTGTTTAAGGCATTCGTTGAATTTGACACGAAAGTCTTTGAAGAAGGAGCCCTCAGTGTCAAAGTGAAAGAATTGATTGCGGTGGCGACCGCCCACATCACTCAGTGTCCTTATTGTATCGATGTCCATACGAAGCGCGCGGTCACCGCAGGCGCTACGGAAGAAGAAGTGGCGGAAAGCATTTTTGTCGCCATGGCGCTCCGCGCCGGTGGATCTTTCGCTCATAGCACAGTGGCCATGCACGCCATGGAGCATAAAGAAGGGTAGTCAGCACACAGTAGCCGGGAGTTCGTAGGAACCAGAAACGCAAGACGGTAGGTCCGTGATGGGGCTGGATCACGATAGGCATAGCACCATTGTGAATCTTCGAGTTCTCCCTTCTTGCTAGCTCCATCCTCCTCCTTGACACTCCTACCCCGCGCTGTCTAATCTGCCCCGCAATAACGTTACTGCATTCCAGATAATATCGTGCGATATCGTCAATCGTTGATTCCCACGCTCCGCCAAGACCCGGCTGAAGCTGAAGTCATTAGCCATCGCTTGCTTGTCCGTGCAGGCATGATCCGCCAGGTCGCGCGCGGCATTTATGATTTTCTTCCCTTGGGCCTACGCGTCGTGCGGAAGGTCGAGGCCATTGTTCGCGAGGAGATGAATCGCGCCGGAGCGCAAGAGATCCTTATGCCGGCAGTTTGTCCAGCCGAGTTATGGCAAGAAAGCGGCCGCTGGGACCATTACGGCAAAGAACTGTTGCGCATCAAGGATCGCCACGACCGCGACTTTTGCTTTGGCCCGACGCACGAAGAAATAGTAACCGACATCATGCGACGGGAGATCCAGTCGTATCGCGATCTTCCAATGAATCTGTACCAAATTCAGACGAAATTCCGGGATGAAGTGCGTCCACGATTTGGCCTCATGCGCGGTCGTGAATTTATTATGAAGGACGCCTATTCCTTCCATACCGATTTCGCCGACTGTCAGCGGGAATATCAGAGTATGTACGATACCTACCGGCGAATCTTTGACCGTTGCGGTCTGACCTACCGTCCGGTCGAAGCAGATACTGGCGCAATCGGCGGCACGATGTCGCACGAATTTCAAGTCCTGGCGGATTCAGGCGAAGACGCTATCGTCAGCTGCGAAAAATGCGGCTATGCGGCAAACGTTGAAAAAGCAGACTTGTCCCCCCAGGCGACTCAACACTCAGCGCTCAGCGCTCAGCAGGTAAAAAAGGTCCATACTCCCGATCAGCGCACGATCGCTGAAGTTTCCGCGTTCTTGGGAGAAACCCCGGATCGGTTCGTTAAAACCTTGCTCTACGTGGCGGACACTGGGGCCATCATTGCCGCGCTTATTCGCGGTGATCACGAGTTGAGTGAACCGAAATTAAAAAGTGCGCTTGGCTGCCAGTGGGTCATCATGGCGGATGAAGACACGATCATACAGGCAACCGGCGCGCCAATCGGTTTCGCCGGTCCGTTAGGGATAAAAGCCACCGTCTTTTGCGATTGGGCGCTCAAGGGAGCAACCGGGCTTGGGTGCGGCGCAAACGAGCGCGATTATCATCTTACTGGGCTAGATCAGGAACGAGACTTCCCCACCGTCCAATTCGCTGATCTTCGCCAGGCGCGCGCTGGGGATCAGTGTCCGCGTTGTCAGGGAGGCGTCTTCTCTGCACATCGCGGCATTGAGGTCGGACAGACTTTTTATCTCGGGACAAAATACAGCAAGGCGCTCAACGCAACCTATCTTGACGCCCATGGGCAAAAACATCCAATGGAAATGGGCTGTTACGGTATAGGCATCACGCGCACGGTCGCCGCAGCCATTGAACAGCATAACGATGATAATGGAATTATTTGGCCCGCGCCTTTGGCCCCAGCAACAGTCCAGATTGTTCCGGTTAATTGGAATGATGCAACGCTTCGCCACGCCGCGGAGGAAGTGTACGCTAAATGCCTCGCAGCCGGTGTGGAGACGCTGTTGGACGATCGAGACGAACGCCCGGGAGTAAAATTTAAGGATGCGGACTTACTGGGGATTCCTCTGCGGGTCACTATTGGTAATAAAACCCTGGCGCGCGGAATGGTTGAACTGAAACGGCGCGCGGAGACACACGCAACGGAAGTCTCACTCGCTCAGATTGTCGACACGGTGCTTAACGCTAGTAAAGGAGCCGCGTAAGCGTGGTCAATCTTTCCTGGCCGTTTCTATCTTCCCGTCAAGGCGGGGCGAAGCAACGCCTTATTTTTGCGCTCGATGTCGCCTCTCTTGATGAGGTCAAGGAATACGTATCGCTGCTTGCCAATGAGGTCGGACTCTTTAAGGTTGGCAAGCAACTCTTCTTGCATGGCGGCCCGCAAGTTGTACGACTGATCCACCAAAAGGGAGGACAAGTTTTTCTTGATCTGAAATTCCACGATATTCCTCGCACAGTTGCCAAAGCCAGCGTGGAGGCGACACGGCTCGGCGTGCGGATGTTCAACTTGCATGCATCGGGAAGTTTGGAGATGATGCGCCTTACCGTTCGGGAGGTGAACAAAGTCTGCCGGGCGGAAAGTTTGCGTCGACCGAAGATCCTTGCCGTGACTGTTCTGACAAGTTTAAGCAAAGAAGATCTCAAACGGACTGGAGTGATCACCGGCGTGGAAAATCAAGTCGTACGCCTTGCCAGACTTGCCAAAGAAGCGGGCATGGATGGCGTAGTAGCCTCTCCACTAGAAGTAGCGCGCATTCGTCGAGAATGCGGAAGAAATTTTCTCCTTGTCGTCCCTGGAGTACGGTCGCAAGGGGAATCATGGGATGATCAGAAACGCGTGCTCACACCTGAAGAAGCCATGCGTGCTGGCGCGGATTATTTGGTGGTCGGGAAACCCATTCGTAACGCGAAAGATCCTCGCGAAGTCGCCCGGCAGATTGTCCGAGAAATGGAACAAGGATTAATTTCACCTTCAGGGCGCACTGTCCGCCTCTTTCGCGGCGGCGCCATACATTAAGCATGTGAGTTTTCTTGACAGAAGAAAGACAGCTCGTTAACAACGTAAAGGCGAGGAGGTATTGAACGCATTATGGCAGACAATCTCAAGTTTACCGAAGACCACCTCTGGGTGCGGGTCAACGGCAAACGCGCCCGGATCGGCCTTTCTGATTTCGGGCAAGATGAATTAGGAGAGATTATTGCGGTGGAGCTTCCCGACGAAGGCGATAGCCTTGAACGGGGAGAAAGTTTCGGTGAGGTCGAGTCAGTCAAAACAGTCACTGATCTCATCGCGCCCGTGAGTGGTCGCGTACTTGCCACGAATAGCGAGCTCGATGATCATCCTGCACTCGTTAATGACGACCCGTATCATGAAGGTTGGTTAGTGGAAATTGAGTTAGGGGACAAAGAAGAGATCGAGGATCTCCTAGAACCGGAAGAATACGAGGAGGTTTCCGGAGGTGAAGAAGACGAATAGTCGTCGCTCCGCCGTCGTTCTGAATCGCCTTTTTTTCTTATTGTGTGGAGACTCCCGACGGGTCCTGGAAGAGAAAAATAAGCTCTCCCTTTTTGGCGAACTTGAGCGTCTCACGCGCAACCTTCTCGAAGAATTCGTCATCGGATTGAAGCCGGTTGATACGGTTGTGCAAGTCTTCGTTCTCGCGCAATAACGTAAATATCTCAGCTTGCAATTCGTGCTGTTGTTGCCGCAGTTTCCAGAGATGCAAAAAACCGCGTTCGCCAACCAAAGTTGATGTGGCAAGCAATGCATACCCGACAAGCAATGCTGCTAACCAAACCCATCTCATCATCCCACCTCCACCACGACATAGCGATATTGTACTGATTCAGGTTGCCCCAGGCAACCTGCGCTGGGGAAAAGGAAAGGACCGTGTATGAAAATCAAAAAAGTTATCGGCCGTGAAATCCTAGACAGTCGTGGAAATCCGACCGTTGAAGTAGACGTGATCCTGACGGGCGGCGCTTTGGGCCGCGCCGCCGCTCCTTCTGGCGCCTCCACCGGTGCGCATGAGGCCTGGGAACTGCGTGATCTAAGCAAGAAACGGTACAATGGGAAAGGCGTGCAAAAAGCGATCGATAATGTGAATCGTCTGATTGCGCCAAAGTTGGTCGGAAAAGAGGTTGAAGAACAGAAGAAGCTGGACACCCTCCTCCTTGAATTAGACGGCACCGAAAATAAAAAACGCCTCGGCGCCAATGCGCTGATCGCCACATCGTTGGCAATCGCGAAGGCGGCGGCGACGGCAGCAGGCAAGCCGTTGTATCGCGCTCTTGGAGGAACACAAGCGCGCACGCTTCCTGTACCTTTGCTTAACGTTTTGAACGGGGGCGCGCACGCCACCAACAATGTGGATATCCAAGAATTTATGATCGTCCCGGCGGGCGCCCGTTCGTTCCGCGAGGCTTTACGCATCGGCGCGGAGATCTTCGCCGCCCTCAAGCGACTGCTGCAAGAGAAAGGACTCACGACAGCGGTTGGTGACGAAGGCGGCGTCGCCCCAGACCTGCGCTCCAATGAAGAGGCGATCGAAGTCTTATTAGAGGCCATCACCCGCGCAGGCTACCGGCCAGGCAGTCAGGTATTCCTTGCCCTCGACGTTGCCGCCACTGAACTGTACGACAACGGCAAATATGTTTTTCACAAAGCGGGGGGAGCGGCGCGCACCGCAGCAGATTTGGTCGAACTCTACCGACGCTGGGCGGAGCAGTACCCGCTGATTTCCATAGAAGATGGCCTTGCCGAGGATGATTGGGAAGGATGGAAACTGTTGACAAAAGAGTTGGGAAGGAAACTCCAACTGGTCGGCGATGATCTTTTCGTCACCAATCCTACTCGTCTGGCGCGCGGCATCGCGGAGGGCGCGGCCAATGCGATCTTAGTGAAAGTCAATCAAATTGGCACCTTGACGGAAACCTTGGAAACCGTCGCGCTTGCACGGAAGCACGGATATGCGTCCGTGATTTCTCACCGTTCAGGGGAAACTGAAGATGTAACGATCGCGGACCTCGCAGTTGCGCTCAATGCCGGGCAAATTAAGACAGGCAGCGTGTGTCGTGGAGAGCGTACGGCAAAATATAACCAGTTGTTACGCATTGAAGAAGAGTTAGGAGACCGCGCACTCTATCTCGGGAGGAAGGCGTTTACGAGACAGCGTTAATTTTTTTCTCAATCTGCCGATTTTTTCTTGCAGCGGATGATATGATCTGCTAAAAAGAACATCGTATGAGCCTCCGCCGAGGATATACAATAACTTTACATTATTCAGGGGTTCCCACAACCTCAACCTGACGAAGGAGGTCCCTATGCCTACAGCAAAGAAACCGGTCAAGAAAGCAGCAAAGCCCGCAGCGAAGAAAGCCCCGGCAAAGAAAACAGCCGTAAAGGCGAAAAAGAAAGCCCCGGCAAAGAAGAAATAACCTAGGCCAGTGCAACGCTCTCGGCGGAGCAATCAAAAAAGAAAAGGCCCTTTATCGGGCCTTTTCTTTTTTCGTCATCTATACGATCTGGACACACGCTCCATCCGGAATATCGCCGCGTGAGTACGCCACCCACAACTGAAAGCGACAATGAATATGCTTTGCCGTTGTCCGGAAAGATGAATCAGGGCGAGAAAATTCTTCCCATAAGAGACGGTCCAGTAATTCCGCAGTCGCGACCCCACCAGTGAGGAAACGACACTCTGACTCCGGTGGTTTCCCAGCAATCATTTCACAAAATTTCCGTACCGCTTCAGCCCGCTGGTAACGCCACCCCCCAGCTTGGCCCGAGAAATCAAAGAAGATCCAGCGCGCATCGGGCAACGGTACGCGTCGGAGCGGCACGCGGACGAGCATCTGATAAGCGATACTCTCGAACTGCGGAGTTTGGCGGCTTAGACCACGCTCAAGCGCTTGTCGAGGGAGCGTATCCCTCCCCATTTTTTCCGCTACTGCGCGTGAAGAGTACAACAATGGATTGTCTCGTCCTAGGACACGCCGACTCTTTTCCTGAAAGGAAAGACTATCGTATTCCATTTCCAAACGCGCGAGTGTTTCTTCGTACACGCGCCGATATTGGGCGTAGGTTTGCATCGCAGCGCACTCTAGGAGATCGCATGTGTTCATGCAAGCGGATTCTCTCGCCTCGGTCGAGAACTGGTAGCCCCTCCCCGCCTTCTTTTGTTACAATCGACGCGGTAGACACTCGCTAGAGGAGGATTCTTCACGCTCCATGCTGCAACTCATGAATGTATCGCTGTCGTTTGGAGGACAGCAAATCTTTCGCGACCTCAGTTGGCGCCTGCGCAAAAGCGACCGAGTAGGTTTAGTCGGTCCTAATGGCGCGGGCAAAACAACGCTTTTCCGTCTCATGACAAATCAACTTGAACCAGACAAGGGCGCCATTCATCGCGGACGAGCGCTCACGATCGGCTACTTGCCACAAGAAGGCATCGAGGTGGCGGGCCGCACGTTGTTCGCTGAAGCTCGCAGCGCCCTGCCTCAACTCACTGACATCCAAACCGAACTCACGGAGATTCATACCGCTCTGGAGCAAGACGGCGGAAATCAAGAAGAACATACGGAATTGCTTGCGCGTTACGGAGAACTCCAACATCGCTTTGAGGAACTCGATGGGTTTCGCGCCGATGCCGAAGTAGCAAAGGTGCTGACGGGCTTAGGTTTTCATGAAGAACAATTCGAGCGTCAAACGGAGACATTTAGTGGCGGCTGGCAAATGCGGATCGCGCTCGCGAAACTGCTCCTGCAACAGCCGGATGTGTTGTTGCTCGACGAGCCGACCAACCATCTCGACCTCGACTCTTTGCTATGGTTGGAGAACTATCTGCGCGCGTATCAAGGCAGCATCGTAGTGATTTCCCATGACCGCGAGTTTCTCGATCGCATAGTCACCCACATCGCTGTTCTTCACCGTTGGACTCTCACCGAGTATGTCGGTAACTACTCAGCATTTGAGAAATATTTTGACAGAGAGGTTGAAGCGTACCAAAAAACGTATGAAGAGCAGCAAGCGGAAATCGAGCGTATTAAGAAATTCATCGATACTTTCCGCTATAACGCCCGCAAAGCCTCGCAGGTGCAAAGCCGCGTTAAACAACTGGAGCGAATGGAGTTGCTTGAGCCGCCGCAAAGCGTACCAAAAGGCGTGCACTTTCACTTCCCAGCGGCGCAACGAAGCGGCCGTGTGGTCTTGGAGCTTCAAGGTGTGAGCAAATGCTACGGGACCCTGGAGGTCTTTCAGGATCTGAATTTCATCATCGAGCGAGGCGATCGGATTGCTCTCGTCGGCGCCAACGGGGCGGGAAAGTCAACGTTAAGTCGCATTGTATCCGGCGGAGAGGACCCAAGCAGGGGAGAGCGACGTCTCGGCCACAACGTCACGCTCGATTATTACGCGCAGCAACAAGCCGAACGGCTCCAGGGAGACAACACCGTCTATCAAGAAATTGCCCAAGGGGCCCGCATGGATCTCGTGCCGCAATTGCGCACCTTGCTCGGAGCTTTTCTCTTTTCCGGCGATACGATCGGAAAACGCGTCGCCGTGTTAAGCGGCGGTGAGAAGAGTCGCCTTGCTTTGGCCAAAATGCTCTTGCAGCCATCAAATTTCCTGATTCTCGATGAACCGACTAATCATCTCGACATTCGCACGAAAGATGTGCTCCGTGAAGCGCTTCTTCAGTTCGGCGGTACGTTCGTTATTGTCTCCCACGACCGCTATTTCCTGAAAGGACTTGCGAATAAGGTCATGGAGATGAAAGATGGTCAGCTCATTACCTATCCTGGATCATTTGAAGAATTTTTGACGTGGAAAGAACGGCAGGAAACGTCCAACGGCCAGAGCCTCCAAAATTCTGAATCGAAAACCCAGAGTCCACAGGGTAATCCTAAGGATCGGCAAGCTGTTGCTGAGGTATTAGCAGTCATCGAAGAAGCCAAGCGCGGGAAAACAACCTACGAGCAACAAAAGGCAACGCGCGCGGAGCGGCAAAAACGAGAAAAACGTCTTGCGGAACTCGAGAAGCAGATCGCGGTCTGTGAGGGGCGAAAAAAAGCCCTCGAAACCATGATGGCGGACGGCTCGACATTCAGCGATCCGCAACGAGCGAAAGACCTGTCCACTGAGTACGAGACGCTCAAACGAGGGCTGGAAGGACATTACACCTCTTGGTCCGCACTAGCGGAAGAGATGGAAGCGTGAAGTGTGTTGGGTCACGCAGAACACATAAAAACGTTTCCACATCGTGCGTAAACACGTAACACGCAACACACAACATCTAACACGTAACTGGCCACAAAGAAGCCAGTACAAAAAACAAGGAGGCACATAATGCGTGTCGGTCTAGGCATTCCGCCGATCGGTCTTCCCATTACTCTCTGCATGGACGTTGTGCATCAAGCGGAAGAACGAGGATTTGATAGCGTCTGGGTTGGCGAGGCCTGGGGCACAGAAACCTGTACGCTAGCGAGCGCGTTGCTGGCCCGCAGCCGTCGCATTCATGTCGGTACGGGCATTGTATCGCTCTACCTCCGACCTCCAACGCTGACAGCGATGCAAGCCGCCACGCTTGATATTGTTGCTCCAGGCCGCGTGCGCCTCGGCATTGGCGTGAGTACGCGCAACATCAACTCCTTTCACGGTATTCCCTGGGATTTCCCTGTTTCTCGCACGCGTGAATACGTGCATATCATCCGCCGAGTCCTGAATGGGGAAAGAGTCACTTATGATGGGCGGTTCTATAAACCGCAAGGTTTTCAACTCAGCATGGAACCACCCAAACACATGCCTATTTACTTGGCGGCGGTGAATCCGCGGATGTTGCAACTTGCGGGCGAAATAGCTGACGGCGTCCATCTCGCGTGGCTTCCCGCCTCACAAGTACCACATTCCGTGGCGGAGATTGCCAAAGGCGCGGCCAAAACCGGACGCTCTTTGTCAGATATTACGATCGGCGCGTATATTCATACCGCCGTCACAAAAGAACCTGAGCTGACGATGCAACAACTCCGTCGGGTGCTTGTCGGCTATTGTCAGGCGAACACCTACATTCAAGGATTTCGTCACTTTGGCTACGGTGACATTCTTGATGAAGTCCATGCTCGCTGGAGAGCAAAGGATCGCGCAGGCGCTGAAGCGGCAATTCCGGACAGCATGGTGAATGATCTCTATGTGTTCGGTACATCGGACGAATGTCGCACGCATATCAGCCGTTTCGTGCAAGCAGGCATTCAAATTCCGGTCGTGGCGGCTCCTCCTTCTAGCCGCACAACCCCTGAAGACTTTCAGGGATTATTGGATACCTTTGGACAATGAAACATTTGTGGGGCTGGATATTTGTGTTTCTCGCTCTTGGCGGTTGTTACCAACGACAAGATCCGCTTGTCCGCGCCGCCCAGGATCTGCAACAGCTGTCGTATGAATTTGCGGAACGCGAAGAAGAGAGAAGACAGCAATTCAATCTTCTGGAATTAGGAATGTCTGACAAAGCTGTGATCGAGCAAATCGGGCCGCCATCCTCTCGGCAAAGCATGGAAAGCGGTCTGGAAGAGCGCCGTGAACGTTGGACATATCAACGGGCAATGCAGACGCCGGCGCTACTCATCTTTACCAACCAACAATTGACGGAAATTCATCTGGAATAATCTTCTGTCCTATTCATTTCTCCGTTATCGGTCGGCGAGAAATTTTCTTGTCCTTGTAAGGAGGAGCGCATGGCAACCCAAGAAGCTGTACGGATGAGTCCACAAGAGCTGCATGACCGTGTATCGCGCGGAGAGCATATCGTCATTCTGGACGTGCGTACGGCAGACGCCATCAGTGTACATCCCTACCAAATTCCCGAAGCGCGTTGGCTCCCGCTCGCTTCCGTTGTGGAGCAAACGCCGACACTCCCTCGTCAGGCGATAATCGTCAGCTATTGCACTTGAAGCGAGGACGCGAGCAGCGCCCGTGCGGCGCTCTGGTTGCAAGCGGAAGGATTTCCCTTTGCCTATGCCTTACGAGGCGGACTTCTCGCCTGGGAAGAAGCGGGATATGCAACCGTTCCTCTCGAACCTGAACAGCCTATCCCAGTCGATGTTGACGCTGGAGTTACCCTGGCAAACAGTGGACAAGGAGCTTCCCCCACATCGCAAGCGACGGTGCATACGCATACTTTTCTTCCCGGTTTGGTCAGCAACTACGCCTCACAGCAAGGACTTCCGCTCCGTAAGGAGTTAACAGTGCTGTTTGTTGATATCGCGGACTCCACGGCGACAGTGGTGAATCAACCTCCAGAGGAAGCCTTAGCGCAAGTGCAAAGCTTTATGCAGATTGTGACGGATATAGCAATCGCCTACTGCGGAGACGTAAAAGACTACGAGGGTGACGGCGCGCTGCTGTATTTCGAGTCGGTTACCGAAGCAACCCAGGCCGCGTTAGCGATCCGAGAAGCCTTGGCGCGCAAAGCGGATGGCTTACAAGCGCGGTTCAGTCTGAACGTTGGCTACGTCGTGATTGGGGTCATTGGCACAGCGTTACGTCGCTCGGTCGCGTTGATTGGTCCGAGTATCAACCTTGCCGCTCGTTTACTCAAACAGATTCCTCCTGGCGATATCATCGCCACGGCAACAGTTGTCGAGCGACTCCGTCAAGAAACGCCGGAGCTGGCCCAACAATTCCAACTCTGGAACGAGCAGCTTGAACTAAAAGGCTTTCATAACGAGCTCGTCTCAGCGTTTCATGTTCCTTGACGTTGCAATCATCACGGGTGCGGAGCTGCTCAGACCGTCCCTTGACACCTACAAATTACATAATGGCACGTATTACAGATTGACAAAGGGCGAAGGTTAGGATGAGAGATGCTGGAGCGGCCGTCCACGCGCGGTTGAGTAACCTCATCGCTTAATTCCATGAGCGGTCTCTTGGCACTTTGTATGCAGCCCGTCGTTCTGGTGTTTCCTGTGATGCACCGCCGTAAAAGGATGGAAGAGCCACAGCCTATGGTATGAGCAGCGTTCAATTGGAAGAAATGAAACCCCGCCCCGTGACGATTGCTGACATAATCCAGCAGCGTCCCTCGAAGATGTCGTGCGCTGACGGGATCGAGAAACGCGGTAATCCCATTCTGAACGACCACTTCATCATCCGTATGAGACGCTTCAGCAAGGTGAAGACTATATTGGAACCCTTTGCAGCCTCCACCAGCCACAGTCATACGAACACCACCGTTTTTCATTCCCACCCGTTCCATGATTTGCTTAATCATAGCTGCTGCGGTGTCGGTCAAAGTTAGCAACGGATCCTCTGCGCGACCGAGGTTTCCGTCCTGTAGCTCCTGATTCATTGTCCCCTCCGTGAATGAATCCTTTTGACGTTTGACCTCTTTACTCTCATTTTCCCTTCTTTATTAGAGCAAAAAATAATAATAAACTTTCATTTTGTCTCTTCTCTCCCATTATCTCGCCCCCTTCTGAGCTGTCAACCTCCGACGAATTAGAAAATATCCAGAAGAGGATGCAGCAAACTCAAGGCCTACAGATACAACTTCGACGCGCGATGATATGCCCGAGGGT